>PLQW01000222.1:0-2015 GCA_003160215.1 Acidobacteriaceae bacterium | reverse complement strand
AGCAAGAGTGTAACGGGCCTGATTTAGGGAATTCAGGGTACCTGTGTTCGTGCTAGGTTAATGTTCTGCGGGACATGGAACCGTCGTTCGTGCGGACCGCCTGCTTGGGTCATCAACTGAGATTGTTAGCGATAGCGTCGGCTGATACCGACGGGATAGATCGATCATGGTCCAGTCGGCAGCGGAATCCGTCTATAAACTGGTTGGGGTAAGGAGAGGTGTTGCAGAAGTAGGAGACAAATGGGGCAATTTTGGGCTGCACTGGTGCGGATGGCAGATCGTCGGGAGTGCTCCTGATGGCAGATCGTTTTCACGGGTGTCGCGAAGGGCGAGACGGGTGTACTATGGTGCCGTTTTCGAGATCAAAACGGAAATCCCGGCTGATGTCGGCACTTAAGAAAAGCCTGGCAGACAAGGGAACGAGTAAAGCGATTAAACGTGCCAAAGCTGGGAGTTCTAGAAAAACAGCGTAATGGAAAATGATCGAAATTCAACGAGGCATACGTAGGCGCCCCGGCAAGGACGTTGGCATTAGTAATTGAAGATGGGTGCCACACGATTGGCTAAATGGATGCTTGTTTTTCCCATATAGCAAGGTGTTGGAAGCTGCTCGAAAGTTAGCGCAAAGGAGGACTCATGGCAGACAAGACAAACAAAGCGGTTGTTATTTACATCGCGACTTATGCGAGTCTCGACGACGCGAAGACAGACTACGGGGCGGTGAAGCAGCTACATTCCGCGGGCGTAATCGGCACGTATGATGCGGCACTTATCAGCAAAGACGCAGTCGGTAAGGTGACGATCATCAAAACCGAGAAGCCAACCCAGCACGGGGCATGGACTGGCCTGGCGGTGGGGGCGCTGGTCGGCTTGTTCTTCCCGCCGTACCTTGTGTGGGAAGCTGCGATTGGTGGAGGCGCGGGAGCCCTGATTGGGCACTTTTGGCGAGGACTGTCGCGTTCCGATAAGAAGAAGATCGGGGACGCGCTTCAGGAGAGCACTGCAACCCTGATCGTGATCGGCCAGTCGAAGCTGCAACAGGCTCTGCAGGACGCTACTAAGCACGCGCTGAAGCAGTTTGAGCAGGAACTGAACACCGACGCCGAGAGCTTTAACAAAGACCTAAAGGATCCAGCCACTTGGTCTCCGGATTGAGGTTCGCGCCCAAATGTTTCAGTCCGAACAGGATGGGGATGTCCTTCCTCCTTCGCGGGAGGAAAGGCATCTTCGCGAGGATAATGGGCGTGGTTTGGGTGAGGGCCGACGGTTACTTCTTGCTGTTTCAGGAAAGCGGCCAGCACCCTGTCGAAGACGAGACTTGTGTTGAGCTAAGAGTTGCCGCTTTCTATAGCCTTCTTGTATTTTCGACAGGCGCTCGCGAAGCCGCACAGAATCCGGCGGCTTTGCCCATGACCATTTCGCTCCAAGAACACGGGCCTCGGAATCGGACAGCGTGACAGGCCAGACCGTACTGGTGCAGGCGACCAGGCGACCTAATCCGAATTTTTCTTGCTTAGCACGTCCATTGCCAGTGGAATCGTAGTAAGGCCTCCGACCAGAGCTAGGGCCCATCCTGCGGCTTTGCGTTGATCATTGTTTAACCAAGTGGAAAGCAAAAGGCCGATCCCGGCCCCCAAGGCGACGCGGGTTCCGGCGAGAAGTATGATCTCGGCAATGGTGAATTTCCGTTCTATCATTTTTCAACCTACTCTCTTTCCCGCAACGGACTCGGCGGGAATCAGTTACGGGCCAATTCCCTCTTTGTCCGTCGTCCAAATGCTCCCATCCAGATGTTCAAAGGAGCCCCCTGCCCTCTCATTCAACCCTCCGCTTCATCAGCCTATTTCTCATTTAGCTATCGCTGAACACGCTCCCGCGAGGATGTCCCTTGGCCAGCGGCGGAGGAGCGCTCGGCTCGTTGAAATCAGCCGTCCATCCCCAGTTCCTGATCTCCGGCATATCTTCCAGGTGCTGTCGAATATAGTCGTGGTGCTCGTATAGCTTTCGGTTGAACA
>PLQW01000035.1 GCA_003160215.1 Acidobacteriaceae bacterium | reverse complement strand
AAGAACGACCGGATCGATGCCGAGAAGCTGGCGCGGCTGGGAAGGATAGATCCGAAATCGCTGCATCCGATTCAGCACCGCAGTACCGAAGTCCGTGAGGACCTTGTGGTACTTCGAGCCCGTGATGCCTTGGTGAAGTCGCGGACAGAATTGATCAANNCGTCTGATTGCTACGCTGAATGACGAAATCAAGACTTTTGATCAGAGGATCGAAAAGCTGGCCGCCGACAAGTATATGCACACACAGTTATTGCGGCAGGTGTCTGGAGTAGGTCCTGTCACCGCACTTGCCTACGTATTGACACTGGAAACACCGAAGCGTTTTGCCAGGAGTCGCGATGTGGGCCCGTACCTGGGACTTGTGCCCAAGCAGGAAGATTCCGGAGACATCCAGCCGCAATTGGGCATCAGCAAGGCTGGAGACAGGATGCTGCGCAGGCTGCTGGTGGGAAGCGCGCACTACATCCTCGGACCGTTTGGTCCAGACACCGATTTACGACGATTCGGGATGCGGCTGTGCGAGCGCGGCGGAAAGAACGCCAAGAAACGAGCGGCCGTCGCAGTAGCACGAAAATTAGCCGTTTTACTGCATCGGCTTTGGGCAAGCGGCGAGGTCTATGAGCCTCTCCGCCAGAGCACCCTCACGAAGATACCGCACGACGTTGCTGCGTAGTTTTGCATGATGGTTGAGGAATAGAAATCGGTTTTGATCGCTTGAGAAAGACAATCTGTTTCCCGGAGGTTGATTGTAACGACATCCACTGCCTTGTTCGGGTGACTGCGTGTGACCGGCTGATCCTTCGAGATCGTCGGTTAGATTGCAGCACCCAACAACCCAGGCCCGTCACCGTCGTGACGGGCCTGGGCTTGAAATCGGACCCCAAATTGCACCGGACCCGAAGCGGCCCATTCAGAGTGCGGATAGAAGCCCGGCGACGTGGGTGGCGGCAATACAAACTCGGGAGCGATCGTCACAGAAGTGAAGGAAACCGAGCTCCGTGGCGCGGAATCGGGACAAGGAACCTCACTCCAATAAGGAACGAAGCTGAACCACGAACGTGTTCCGCTTCGTTCCCAACTCGAGTGTCCGAGTGGCGGTGGACACTGTCAAGGGTCGAGATGAACGTCCTGCGGGANNCGGACATTACCCCATTTTCGGGTTCTGTCCGGATTGACGGTGATACAGGCCTTGATGAGATAGGCGACTGAAGCCTGCATGCCAAAACCAATCTGACACGGACGACATGCCCAAAGTTCCGCAACGAGGTACCTGAAGTGACGTTGTTCAGCCACGCGGTTCGTGGGACACTTCAACCTTAACTAGGCGAGCGTGTGGGACTTGGGGGAGGACTGCAAGCTCGCTATAACAGCCTGGGCCCCGACGTGCTAGTTCATGCGTCGGGGTCTTAGCTTATGGTCATGCCGCGCATTTTTCCTCAAGACGGTCATCAGTGATCAATGGGTCGCCTCCGGTTGGCCGGTAATACAACCGGAGCAGCGGCGAGGCCTCGGAAAACGCCCGCGCCTCTCGCTTGCGGCTAATCCAACCTGATCCTGAAACGCTCGCCTGCCGCTTAGACAATCGCCTATTCCACGCTAGAAGAGAACTTCGGGTGTGATATGTTTGGCGTCTATGAAAAAAGTCCGCATCCTTATGTTGCTTCTCGCATGCGTTTCGTTGCTCTCCGCACAGCCGCGGCGAGACAACGTTGCCCAGAAGTTGGTAGGAGCCTGGCGATTGGTTTCGGTGGAGGGCACCGATCCCACTTTTCACTTTGCTTACGATCACCCGACGGGCGTCATCATCTACGACCGGTCCGGCTGGATGTCCGTCCAAATCGACATTAAGGGTACTCGCAAGCCCTTTCTTAACGGACCTGCCGGCGGTACGAGCGAAGAGAAGGTGGCCGCCTTCGACAATTACATCGCGTATTACGGCACCTACACGCTGGACTTGAAAGCGCAAACTGTCACTCACCACTTGCAAGACGCAAGCTCGCCAAATTGGCGCGGCGTCAATAATGTCCGATGGTTCGAATTTCAAAGCAATGATCGCCTACTCCTTATCCCCCGCGAGGACGGGAAAGGGGGAGTGATTAACCGAAAGAATGCGACGTTTAAGCTTCTGTGGGAGCGCATCAAATAGTGACTTACCCGCAATTCCGGGTTCCGGACGAGTGGTCGGCCACCCTTCCCTTACCAAAAATGGTGCAACTTCCGGATTGCCGGTGATACTACCGCGACCCAGACCGAGGGTGTCATCAAGCTGCATCCTAGCGAGAGTGAGATAGCGATTTCCCCTCATCGAGGCTCGCAAAGGCCCCAAGATTTCATATAACCCGAAACAACCGCTATCTTGTCTTGAACTCCACCGTGTAGTTCTCAAGCGGATAACCATCCTGCGTGTGGAACGCCAGCGGTGTCAGCACGAAGCTGTAGGTCTGGTTTGGCTTCAACTGCACCGGCAGCAGGATTTGCAACCCACCTTCCCCGTAGGTGGGCTTATCCGATATGGGGTAGTGTTCGCTGCCCTCCGCTCCGTAATTGATGGAATATCCCCTTGAATCCAGCCGCTTGTCCACCACAATCGTGATCAGCCGCACCGAAGCGTCCACATCCTGCGCATGGTTCGGGAACGGCTCTAGGCTCACAACGTGCGCGCACCTCGCTGCAAAGGCTGTTGCTGTACGTGGAGCGAGATCGCGGTAAAACAACCCGATCTGCGGCAAATACGAGGGGAACGTGGGGTATAGTGCACGCTGAGCTTCGTACACCTTCAATTTGTCCACCAGTTCGTCCATCCAAAGAAATCCGTGCTGCTGCTCCTCGCGGATACGCTGCAGGTTCTTTCCACTCTCCTCGCCCTTTTCCTGAAAATACACGATCACCGCGGCACGCACTAGCGACTCATCCACCATGGTCTGCGCATCCCCGTATGCCCATCGCCTCATCGTGTCCTGAACGATGGCGAACACCGGCTCCGCTCCCGGAAAATCCTTCCAGTGCTCAGCCACCGCTGGGTTCACAAAGGAGTGGTTAAACTCGTGGATGATGGTAGCCAAATACTCCTGCTCCGGAGGGTAGGTCGGGTTGCCGGCATCGTCATGCGTCCAGCAGCCGATGACGGAAAAGAGTTCCATGCTGCCGTCTTCGTGTACAAGCCGCGGTCCGTAATTGCCGTCACCGTTATTCATCCCAAGTATCAGGTGATAAGTCAAGCCGGGTGCTTCGCCATAAAAGCGCGGATACCAGCCAAAATCGACCAAGGAAAGAGTCGTCGCGAAGCGCGTCTCCGCCACCCGGTACATGACCTTATGGGCCGCGAAGAACTCCGCAAATTTGCTATCACGGTAGAAATCGCGCAGCAGCGGCAGGAACTTCTCCGCACCTGAGGTGCCCCAGCGTTGATGGGGAACGGCAGGCGTGAACGGAACCAGAGGCTGGAGCGCGGGCGGCGGCGATAGCGAGATTGCCATAGCCATCACGGAGTCAAACCCTACACCATTCTTTGCAGCCAACTCGTGCGCCATCTGCACGGCGGGACGGCCTCTGTATGGTGCAAAGTGACGTTCGATGTCGGCTGAATACGCCGGCAGCGTGTTCATGTTGTATTCACTGTTGCCGGCCAGGCGAAACACAATGCTTAGCAGTTCCACGCGCTCATCTACATGCGGAACAACTGCCGAGTGGCGATCCCCCCTCTCACACGTCCCATGGGTCGGATAAAGAAGCGAACATACGAAAAAAGCAAAGACTGGAAAACTAAGAGAATTTGAAACTTTAGGCATACAGAAACCTCCTGGCGGCAAAACGCAGTTCTCCGTTGTCTTGCTCGGCGGGATGAATCGAATCCAGCCACACAGACGACCTCCTTATACGGCCGGACTTTACAATTGATTGTGCTGACGATCACAAGGAATTGTCCTGGAAGGAATGACCTCAATCTGGAAGTTTCTCTTTCAACCGAAGACTCCAGGCCGCGTAACTCGTCGAG
>PLQW01000282.1 GCA_003160215.1 Acidobacteriaceae bacterium | reverse complement strand
GCTGTGCCACGGAATTTGGCCTTCAAATGGCCGCTCTTGATCCAGCGCGTCACGGCGTGAGGGTCGATCCCCAGCGCTTGCGCAAGACTGTAGGCGGAGTAGAAGCTCCCGTCATGCTTGAACCGCATCCGTTTCAACTTGAGGTGAACCGCGGTGACGGTGCGAGCATAACCGGCAGCTTTGAGCTTAAGGCGGATGCGCTCGTCGCTCATCCACGCATACCTGGACAGAATCGCTAGCTCCGCCTCGTTCCAGGGCAGCTCTTTGGTTCGCGCCAACCCCAATTCGCGGGCACGCTTCTTCAGTGCCCAATGCGGCATACCGACCTTCTTGGCCAGTAGCCGGATGCCGGGTCGCGTCTTCGCGTCTCGATGATTGAGATAGATGTCTCGGATGAGCTGGTCGATCTGGTCGGTGAAGATGTACTTGCGCCTGCTCTGAGCGTTGCCGCAAGAAGCATCGCTGCATCTCACCGATGTCAAGGAAACTGTGGGCGACAAAGCAGTGGATTTCTTCCTTGCAGGCGTCTGTTCCATAGGTTTTTCTTCTGGGTGCAATGTCAAGCGGTCCGTGGCTGAGGAGTTCACATCTCGTTCGCGATTAGCTTTCCAATCGGTGTTGGTCTGGACAGCAACAACTCGGAGGCGTACACAACGAGCTTTTCTGATAACTCACTTGATACTTGGGTTGTTTCCTGCTCGGTATTACGAAACACTGTTGGAGGTAACGAGCGTGGTGAGTTAGCCGAGAATGCAAATGTGGAATCTCAATGAGGGTGCGATTAGGTCGCTCGTGGATCTCCCGGAAACCGGTATGGGATTTCAACTCGTCGAAGCTGTTGTCCTGGGGATTACCAAGCCTCTTTTGGTCCTAAATGCCGAACGCGCTATAGACATCGCAGAAATTGGACTTGAGCTTGGCGATGACCCGTCGGTAATTCTCAGAAACGGCCTCCGCATCATCGATACGATGAATAGCGGGATTGTACAAACAATGTTTGCAGCCCCTCAGCCGCATTCATTCAAGCTCTTAGGCTCCAGGATTTCTGTGCCGCAAATTGCCAATCCAGCCGCCGGTGGTGTCCTCATGGTCGCGTTGCCGAGCAGTCTGGTTAAGCACGTCTCGCTCCCTGCAAATCGGGTCTTCCACCGGTTTTCCGCATTCAATCCGGACCGCCGAGTAGATCCAACGAGCGGCAGTTTGCTTCCTGGGACGTACGTGGCTCCTGAATCCGAAATCCCCTTCGTTCCAACCGGGTTCACGGCAGTTGGGCGATTCGCGCTACCGAATAACCTACCTGCGTCTCATCACTACGTTATTGAGGTACCCGCAGGAACCAGCGTGGATTTTGGCACCGTCGCGCCTGCGTTCGGACAGGCAGGCGGAGGCGTAGAGGCATACCTCAAGAACGCCGTAACCAACGCGCAGGTCCCACCAACCCCCGCCTCAAAACTGCCCGACGAGTGACACTGATTTCGACCACTGAGTCGAATCGCAGTTTCGTTGGCCTCTCAGAATAGTGATAGCTGCCCGGTTTCGGACGAACGAATCGACGAGCGTCGCTGCAGACCCCCGGTTTCCACGAGCACGGATGTTGGCCCCTGACCGGAGTCTAGCGCCGGACCTTCTAGGCCGATAACGTCGTCAAGCTCTGTCCGTATATCGATAGGCATTTCTTCGGCGTGCATCTTCGACGAGGGTCGCAGCTGTTGGACGTTTCGCCAGATTGAATCGGCTGATTCACCGATGCCCTTGTTCTCAACCAGTTCCCGCGCCATCGCGGTGAGCATGTCGTCATCTCCGTCGATCGCCTGGAGACCTTCGGAGGCAAACTTCCCCTCCATGGCCAACGCCACCAGGAGTTTCTTTCCCATCAGCCGAAGACAGACCTCCTGCATCGTTCCCCTATAGGCAAAGAACTTTACCTCCACGGGACGTCTCTGTCCGATACGCCATGACCGGCGACTTGCCTGGCGCAACGTGTGCAGTGAATAACCCGTCTCATGAAACAGGATGGTGGGAAAGTCCAGTAGATCCAGCCCGGTCTCGACGATCTTGGGATGGCAGATTGCGACATCAATTCCACGACGCAACTGCTCGCGGTACCAGGCTTCCCGCCTGTGAGTGGGAACGCTGGCCCGCAGGATCGCCGCCCGTACTCCCTCGGTTCGAAATAGCTGTTCCAGCCTTTCGACAACGTCGTGCTTGTTGGTGTAAACCGCAAAGACCTGGCACTTGCGACCGCGTGCGAGCTGGGCTTTCACCTCTTCGATCAGTGCTCGTTCTTTGGCATAGATTTCGTTCTTGTCCAGATCAACCGTTTCGGCAATGACAAACGATTCGCGGCATTTGGTTTCTGGGTCGAATTCAGAACCGTACAGGGTGCCAAAACCATACGGATGATCCGGCCAGGCCAGCAGAGCGTTAAGCATGGTGCTCGCAACGCTGCTGTTTCCACGGTGCTCCTTCAGGCAAGCAGTAATCTCCTCTTCGAGTTCCTCATAGGCAGTCTTCAGCGGCTCTTCCATCGCCACTGGCACAACCTCCTCCCGGTAGCTGGGCAGACCGTCCGAAATGTCTTCCAAACCGATGAACGCGCAGTGGTCCATCAGATACTTGCCGAACAGCAGTGGCGAAGCGCCCGGTTTGCGCTTGATCGTGACTGTCTTCTTGGTTTTTCTGGAGCAGGCGTTATCTTCGACTGTGATGCGCTCGATGGTCTCGATCACGCCGAAGTCGCGCGTGAAGCGTTCCCGCCCGGCGGAGCCCCATTCGTAGCCGTCCTCAGTCATGCGTTTGGCATCGGTGCGAAAGAGCGTGTTGAAGAGATCGTCCGCGTAGCCGGAAAGCAGAGTCCCCGTTAGTCCGAGGAACCGTCGTGCCGTTTTGTTGAGCACTCCGAGTGCATTGCCCTGGGCCGTGTCGCCGGCCAGTTGGTGTATTTCATCCGCGATAGCGTAATCAAACCACTCCGGCATGTACCGGCCCATGTATTCCGCCGGCGCCATGCGAGCAATCTTGTTGCAGTCCGCTTGCCAGAGCGCGGAGTATTTCGTGGTCCCTGCCTTCGATCTCTCCACGATCTCGTGCAGGCGCTTCTTCTCGAAGTCAAGCGCGCTCAGCCGCACCCCGTCGGTCTCGACCGGACAACCGGTGTCCGGATTCGTAAGCGACCCGAGGTATCTTCCCGAACGGCTCTTGCCGTAACAGTGCTTCCAGAAATAGGAGAGCTTCGCCTTCTCTCGGCCAATGCAGAAGATCGTGGTTCCGGGACAAAGGGTGCGCCAGCCTTTACGTGCTAGACGCCGCAATTCAGCCAACGATGTGTGGAGTCCCTCACGCACGATTTCACCGCGGCGCAGCCGGACCTCGTTGATGCCATGCGGGTCTTTCGG
The DNA here is from genome assembly GCA_003160215.1 of Acidobacteriaceae bacterium. GTDB lineage: Bacteria > Acidobacteriota > Terriglobia > Terriglobales > Acidobacteriaceae > Bog-257. The sequence continues at coordinate 4,646 of PLQW01000282.1, read as the reverse complement.
ATCTCCACCGTTACGCATGTCGTCGATCAGGAACACTCGCACCTGAGGTAGCGTCAAGAAGGTTTCCCGGGCCCACTTCTCGACCAGGTGCGGTGGCGCCATGACCAAGCCAGAAAATGGCCTGCCGCCGCTGTGCACCAACATGCTCCCGAGTGCAATCAGCGTCTTACCAGAACCGCACTCGGCGACAACGTTGGCATTACTCGCCAACTGCCATCGCTTACTCACGCCCATAATTGCCAGCGTTTGGGCCGGATATGGAATGCGTACCATCCGGGAAAGCAACGGAGAGGGAGCCTCAGCGGTACCAGAGAGCGCCGGGTACGACGAGAGGATCCGGTCACCGATCTCGTCCGAGTGTCGTGCGAGATACTGGTGAATCGTATCTAAGCTCTGCATGGATTTCTCCGGACACGAGTTGTGAGAACAACCGACATTTAGTAAAGATGGAGGAGGGTAGGGGCCGCGACTGAAAGGGCACAAAGCGAGCCCGCTCCGGTGGCGGGCGCAACGCCTATGCGTCAGAATGGAGGAAATGAAGCTAGAGGCGGACTGCTATTCCGGACGGAAAGCAGACGAAAGGCCGGTTCGCTTTCGGCTGGACGGGAACGAGTACATGGTCGAGGAAGTACTGGACCAGTGGTACGGCCCGCAGGATAGCTTTTACAAAGTCCGTGCAGATGACGGCAATCTCTACATCCTGCGCCGGGAGACATCGACGCCGGACGGACCTTGGCATCTAGAATCATTCCGGCAACTGCCACGCCAGAGCTGATTTGGGAGGTTGATCGTCGTCAGCCTTTGCCGATTCATCCACTGCGGCTCAGAGACCGACCACCTTCAATCTTCCTCCGGCAACATGAACGTCATCACGGGCTCGCCGTCATCGCCAGGCCCAGAAACCGCCTTCAGCGTTACCAGTCGCATCCCCTCTGGCCCGCTCCTGGCAGTCGCGTCGATCCTCTCGTTTGACCACAGTGCCGGATCAGCAACAATGCAGTAGAAGTCGAACAGCAGGTTGCACGGGTCAATGCGTCTGGCTGGGACTTTCCCTTTGACGGCGGCATGGAACATCCAAACCACATCCCAGAAGCGGCCTTCCAAGCTCTGGTCTGGCGGCAGGTTCGCCTCCTCATCTATTGCCCACACGTAGCGATGAAATGCGGTAGCGGTCATCGCGAGCGGCCACTTCATAAGCTGGCGGCGCATCTCAACCATTGGAGCTTGCTCGCAATCGACCAGAATGCCATCGTCTATCGCTTGCCGGCGGGTGTAGACGTTGAGTACGTCGATAGATTCGTCGCCGGAGCACGCTGCCCGGTGACGGCCGTTTATGCCTCCGCACGACGCACAAATGCGGTCGCCTGTATGTAGCAACGCCATGAGTCGGGTCCTCCCAGAACTGTTCAGAATGTGGGTCTGTAGTGCATCCGCGAATGGTCGGTTCTCCGCAGCAGTCAGCGAAGGCCCTTGTTCACGTGGGAATCAGGCGGTCTTCTTCGTGAGCTGGATTTCGGGCCATTCGACGGCCCCATTTTGGGTAGGAAACGCGAGCCGATTGCTGCGCAACCCCTTCCGGAGCAGCGCCAGTAACACTTTCCGCTTGGCCTTGACGGCTACTCCGGCGTATCCAAATCCAAGAAGAGGCTGAATCCGCTTTTGCGATTGCAACTGCGAAATCAGCCACGGTCCCCATTCCGGTGTGGCTGGTAGGCCGTAGTGCCGCACCAGCGAAGACCAGATGAAGGATTGGTCGTCGCTGATCAGAAGCAGTTTCCCATCGGAGGTCGTGTCCGCCAATTCCTGCGAGCAACTCACAAGATGTCTCAGCGGCCGTTTACGTCCGGGAACCACGATGGAGCCTCGGAAGCACAGCGGCTTCTCGCCCAGCGAGACAATGCTCTCAGCACCGTAAGGACTCTCCACGGTAAATGAGTCTCCGTTGGCGAATGCGGCAGCCAGGGCGCCAATCTCAACGTCCCCGCCCACTACCGATACAAGGTGGGCTTTGCCCCCATCTTCGCCTACGAAGGCGTCCAGAAACACGCGGAGGTTCGTGGAGGTCTTTTCCGTTTGGCGTCGATACATCAGTTTTCCGAATCGCTCATGAGCGTTTTTCATCAGCCGTATTCCTTTGTTTTCATTGTGGGTCAACGAATTTTGGCGGTCTTCCGTTTGGTGACGAAAAAGAGAGGAGAGAACGGCAGCGTGCTTGTTCCAAGCGCCGGTCAATAGGACAGAAGGAAACTTCGTCAGTGTGGAAACTGAGCGGAGGAAATGTCAAGGGAGAACGGTTCTTTGGAATGCACTGACCGCGGAACGCGTTGCAAATAAAGCTGCCTGAGGTCCAGCCGAGCACAAGCGCAGCGGCTGATTGTTTCTAAGCGGTCTGATGTTTGCCGCGGCCTCTTCGCCGTTGCATCAATCTGGCAACTGCCCGCAACGTTTCGTTTACGTCGTCAGCAGTTCGAAACTGGCTAGCGACATCAGGCGCCAAGACGACAACGTTAGTACCGGACGCGTAGCGGGCCGCATGCTTTCCGCGCACACCTTTACTGAAATCGTACTCAGGACGCATTTGATCGGAAGTACGGGCCTTTCTCTTACTCTGTTTCTTCATATTGTCTTCGCTCATTGCGGGTCGCGCATCGCGCAGTAATAAGGCGGATTCGATCGCCTCGCTCCGTGTACGATACCACGAGCAAGCGCCCGAGGTGTGAGAGACCGATATCGACGAAACGCATTTCAGTCGTGGAATGATCGGGATCGGAGATCGTGATCGAGAGTGGGTCGGCGAATACGGTGGTGGCCTCGCGAAAGGACACGCCATGTACTCTGAGGTTCCATGCTGCCTTGCGTTTGTCCCATTCAAAGCGTAGTGCCATCGGAATTCCTCTTTATATCAGAAACCGGGAAGCCCCCGACCCAATCCTGCACGATTGGTGCTTCAGAGTGTTAACCGGCTTCACGGCAGGGTTTGTTCTGCTTGGTCTCCTTGAGCTCCACTATTTGGCCGCTCTCGTAAGCGAGCGTTAGCTCGTGGCTGAACCGTTCGCGTTTGCGAATGATGGTCTCGCCCTCCGTTTCGCCCTCCTCGTTGAACTCATCGACATGCTTGACTGATCGCCAGTGTGCGATGTGCCGCGTTTCGCCATCTCCGAAGAAACCGTTTAACATCCCGCTGCAGGCCAGCAACCCGACGTGGCCCTTATGCAACGGCGTCACTGGTCGGCCGCTCATTTTCTGCTGCTTGCGAACAAGGATGCCGCGTGCGGTCTGCATCGCCACAGAGCGATGCAGCGCATCCTCAATCGCATCCAACGGCAAGCCCGCGTAAGTGATCGTCGCCGGAGATGACGGTGGGATCGCATAACGTTCCACAACCTCATGGTTGAGCACAGGAAGCAGATGTGGCTTGTACGCGATCCGGAGCAAATCATCCGCTCCCTTGGGATCGCCACGCAGATGGGATTTCTTTCGTCTGCCAAACACCACGACCTGATTAAAGCGGACAGACTCCGGATGCCCAAATCGAAAGACGGAGAGCCGATCAAACTGGCTGGCCAGCAGTCGCGCGCAGGTCCCAACGGCGGGAGCTGGAACAACGAACACGAGCACGCCCTCGCCGCTTACCCAGCGATAGCAGTGTTCGAGGAACACCAATTCCATCCTCTTGTTACTGTGCTGTCCAACTTCGCTATCGTAAGGTGGATTCAGGTACAGAAGCGAGCAGGTTTCCGCCAGGACCCGGCACTCAAAAGCACTGCCGTGGACTGTCGCGATGCCATTCTGGGTGGACGCGGCTGCTCGGTCCGCGTCGAGCTCAATGCCGGCCAGATGAGCGCCTGTGTTCCGAGTGATCTCGATCAGAGCGGTGCCATCGCCAACACAAGGATCAATCGCCGCATAGGGCGCGGAGGACACCAGCAAGGCGCGGATATTTCGGGCTTCCTCGACAGGCAACGGGTAGTAACCGAGTTTGAGGCGACCAGCATTTCTCATTGTTCCCTCCGAAGCGTGTAATCAATTCAGGGTTTGCTAAAGGGGGGCGGATCTCACATAGCCCTGAGTTCTCCACTGGCTTCTGTCGCACAAGGTGCCGGACGTTCCGCGATCCAATTCGGAAAAGGGTTTCTGCTTGACGTCCTGAAATCTTCGACTAGCCCACGAACCGCGTTGCGCCGCTCCAACAAGCAGCTCAGCAGCCGCTGCAGTTCTGAACGCTCGCCGCACCACTCGCAAGGCATCTCATCCGCAATGCACTGAAGGTCCTTCGCTTGGAATCGCTCGATTCGCTCAAGCCAAGGCGCAAAGTCGTCCCATGACTCGATGCGCTCATAGACGTCATTAAGGGCATACACGCCCCGCAACGGTGCGTCAGGAAAACTCCATTCGCCAGCATTGAAGCAATAGCCAAAGTCGATGAAGTTTGCACTGTATTTCCGCTCGTGCGACTTCTTGTGGAATACGACCTGTCGGCCATCGGCATTGCCGGTCCATTTGTCGAAAGCAAGCAGACCAGCAAATTCCCTCAGGTTTCTGACCCGCCCCAGCATTGATCCTGGCGGCCAGTCCCAGACCTCGCCGGTCACCAGGGCAGAGCCGAATTGATGCCCAGGACACACAGCAACCGCCCGGCCAGCCAG
>PLQW01000274.1 GCA_003160215.1 Acidobacteriaceae bacterium | reverse complement strand
GAAGCCGACAAAGACGACGAGCCAGCGGCCTGGTCAGTGCAGCCAAAACATACCCCCGATAAACACGGGTGACCGCAAGGAACTCGGAAAACTTTTGCAATCCCTTGCAGCGGGCGATCAGGTGTTAGCGACGCGCATCGACCGGCTGGCGAGTTCGTGTACCAGCAAAGGGCGGGGCATTTCAGGTTGTGCTGCCACGTTCTCGATGGAGACCGCACGATCGGCGTGGGCGTCATCGAAATTGAAGTGCTGTTCAAGGGTCGCTTCTCTGACGTGGGGCTGCCTGGCGCTCCGCCGGTGTAGCGACGAAATAGCTGGCGTGACAAGCCGATGCGCACGTTGTCCCGACCGGAGGGCGCTCAGAGCGGCTTGAGGCCTGCGCTGGGCCATTCGCGAAGACCCAACCACCTTCGCATCCAGTCCGGCGAACAATCTGCTGTTTCCGGGGGCGGCGGGTAACGGAAGTCCCGCTCCTTAATTAGGCAACTCTCAACGATAAGGAGAAAACCGATGAGCACGAGTACAAAAGACGAGATCAAAGGCACTTTTCATGAAGTGAAAGGCGACACCAAAGAGAAGGTGGGCCAAATCACGAACGATCCTGACTTAGAGGCTGAAGGCAAAGCCGAACACAGGGCCGGCAAAGTCGAAAAAAAGATCGGGCAGATCAAGAAAGTGTTCGAGAAGTAAATTAGACGGAATCTAACCGGAGCATGTTCGTGCGTTCGGAGCAACTGACGCACCGCCGTTCCCCCCTCCGTACTGCAGAGATTCGGCGGGCGTCATCCTGGCGCTCGAAGTTGTGTTTTGAAGCGGGCCACACCTATCGGGCCCACGAATCAACCACTACACTTCGCCGGTTTTGACCGGCGCACAAGGAGAACATCATGCAACAAACGAGAGATGCCAAAGGACGGTGGATGCAGAGTGTTCTGGCGGCAGACACTCTTACAGGTGATAAGGTCGTGAACCGTCAAAAAGAGGATCTCGGAACAATCGAACATTTGATGATCGACGTGAAGAAGGGCCGCCTCGCTTACGCGGTTCTCTCGTTCGGGGGGTTCCTGGGTATGGGTGATAAATTGTTTGCTATCCCCTGGGGTGCTCTCGCGGTAGACACCAGCGAAGAACAGTTCATCCTGGATATCGATAGAAAGGTGCTCGAGGGCGCTCCCGGTTTCGACAAGGGGCACTGGCCGAACATGGCTGATCGCGCCTGGGGTGAAGAACTCTGCACCTATTACGGCGCCAAGCCCTATTGGACCTAAGAGTCTGGACTGGGGTCATCGGCAAAGTTGAAAAGGCCGTAAGGGTAGGAACACCGGAGCGCTATCAAACGTCAAGAGGATTACTTGCGCATACAAAGGGGGCGGGCACATTCGGCATGTGCCTGCTTTCAGCGCAGTCGAAGGGTTCTGGGCTCCGTCTCGGTTGACAAGGTACTCGACACAGCTCACCACATTGGCAGCATTGAGCGAGCCCACGGGCGGAAGTTTGACCCCGGAAGAATGGAGCTGCTGATACGCAAAAATCCGGGCTGCGAGTGCCCGAGGACTGTTGGTGTGGCGATAACTGATAAAAACGGTTTTCTCGATGCGTTCCATAACTCCAGACCGGCATCCTCCGCGAAGGACCAGAACGATACCCTACCCGCAAAAAAGATGGCGGGATGTGGGGGAGCCAAAACCCGCAGGGGCATCGCCTTTGACCCCGCGAGTGGCAAAGCCCCTTAATCACGTAGCGTGGCTCATCGGCCGTTTGAACAGCAACCCACAACATAGGCTGGCCCCGACAGTTGTCCCGAAGTCGTCTTGTGTGAAGTTGGCAGAATCCGTGTAGCTGAGCGCATGGCTGCAAGAATAATAGGCGGAGCAGAAATGAACATTGGAACTCGTGCGAGTTCGCTGACTTCCGCCCGACCCGCCAGATGCTAATTCCGTTCGTAAGCTAGCTGCGACATGGGTTCGCCGTCAGCCCGAGTACTGTTGGAGAGTTGCGATGGCCAAACGGCTGGGATAGAGCATGACGGACCGGTACACACCAATCCAGTCACGCGCTGAAAGAGGCCAGCCGATGCTGGTTAGACCCTTGAGCCAGTGTTGCGTTAGGCGTTGCAGCAGGACGAGTTCAATAAGTTCGCTCGGACCTGCAATGTCGTGCAGAATGCCGTCCAGCGTGAACAGCACCTTCCGCAGCATGATCAGTTGATTGGGCAGACGGACGCCTTGCCACGCGATCCGTTCCAGCAGGCCCATGATATCTGCCGTCCTCGGTATCCAGACCAGCGGCCGTTCGCTAAGGAAGTCGGTCACCTGTTTCCGGATTATCCGCGCTTTGCCGGCGCCGCGCTTTTTTCCTCCTATGCTGAGGGAGTGGATGACGCAGCAAACTCCCTCCGAATCGCGCAGGAGGACCATCAAGAACAGTAAAGCAAAACGCCGTCGCTGCTCCTCGCTTACATGGCCGGTAAGGGCCCAATCGAGAAGCGTCAGGATCCTAGTCCGCTTGTTGTAGAGAAAATTGCCGGCATGCGGATCTGCATGGAACATGCCATTCGTCCCGGGCGTAAGCAGCGGAACGGCAATCACTGAGTCGATGAGCTGCTCAGCAGTGCGTCGCCGGCGCCAGCTCGGCATGCTGGTCACCGCCTTCGTGATCTTCTGCCCATGTTCCTCCGTCATGGCAGTTATCGTGTCCGTACACAATGGAAGAATCACGCGAGGTATGTGGGTGGACGCCAGCGAGCGGTAAGCGCACGAGGCCTTCTGCAGGTTTGCCTGCTCGCGAACGAATTCCACTTCGTGCTGCAGCAAGCGACGGACGTCGTCAAACGTTTCCGAGAGAACGTGCTCAGCGAAGCCATATTCCTGGTGCTTCGAGCCAAGGTGCGCCGCCAGGCGTGCAAGCAGGTCCATGTCCTCGGCAAAATACGCCGAAATATAAGGCTTCATCACCTTAAACACACCGTGCTCCCGCTGCCGCCGTTCCGGGTTGTACCAGGTAAATCGAACTACCGCGCTAACGCTCGCTTCCGAGAAGATCTTGTCTTTAATCTCAACCTTGTACTGCTTTAGCAACAGACCTAAGTTCTGCTCGATGGTGGTCCGGATCTCCTCGACGGTTACATCGCATATCCCGTTTTCCAGTTGTGTGAGTGCTCGTCGCAAACGCGGATGTAAGTGGCGATTCCTGGCGATCACCTGCCCGAGCTTCTGTAATCCCGGCACTTTTGAGATCAATCGGAGAAGACGCTTCTCGGGCGTTGTATTCGCTGGAAGCTCGATCTGCTCGACTAGCTTAGGCGCGAGCCGCGGAGTCGAGAGATGCGAGCCAAAGTACAACATGGCTTCGCGCACCACCGGCCGCCACTCTGCATACCGCTCCGGGACCAAGTGCCTGACGGATAGGGCCTCAACGATCCACTGGCTCGCCTCCTCCCGAAAGTTCTTTCCTTCATCGCTGTCGAGGATCGTGGCTAGCGCACTCGTCCGGGCAGCCGTGGGCAACTGCAAGAAAACTGCCACTCGCGGATCGCTCAGCGACTTGTCGATCAAGTGATCGAGCAAAGAACAATTTCGACCGTCGCGATTGCGATGAGCAGTAGGGACGGTCGATCCTTGCTTCATGCAAATAGCATCCGCCAGTTCGCATGCCTTTGTCAGTGATGTGGCGTGAAGTAACGAAAATAGCGCTCGGCCCCTCACGATTGCCTCCCGCTGTTATGTCACGCCAGAGACATGCGCTGACAGACAAGAATCCTCGATCTATGGAGGCGTCGAACAGTAACTCGCGAAAAGTCTTAGGGCTGTATCGGAAGCGCCCCTACGAGGAATCCTGGATTTCATTGGAGTGTGCGGGCGCTTTCGATACAGCGACTTGAAGAAAGCTCCTGGCTATGGGATTTGATTGGCGCTGGGTTGAGACGTCACCCACGGCTTTGTTTTCAGGCAAGGTCGGTTCACACCGATCGACTTTCCCGGAGCGAACGACACGTTCAATGTCACCACCAACGACGCCGGCGACATCGCCGGCAGCTACTTCGACGCCAGCACCGTTCACGGCTTCACGCTCATCCGAGGGAAGTTCACCTCCGTCGATTTTCCGGGGAGCTTGGCGACTTGGGTTTCCGGCATCAGCGATTCAGGGGATATCGTCGGCTACTACAACGATGGCACCACGTTTCACGGCTTCCTTTTAAGCAAGGGGAAATTCACCGTGATTCAGCCGCCAGCGTCGGACGGAGATCTGGCGCGCGGAATCAATGCTCGTGGTGATATCGTCGGGCAATTTGGGCAGGCCGACGTGCCTCATTGGTTCCTGTATAGAAAAGGAACTTACATAATTGTTGATCCTCCGGGTTCTACCCTGTCATTCGGCCGCGCGATCAACGCCCGCGGCGACATCGTTGGCTACTACGCCGATAGTGCCGGCGCTAACCATGGGTTTGCGGCAACCCGGTGAAGACTGAGCCAGTCCCTAGCCTAACAGCCTGTGGTGAAACTCTCGAACCGGCAAGCTATGCCGCAGCGTCGGTCGTAAGTGCCTGTATTCATTGGGTGCGATTTATGTCTTACTCGCTGTTTTCTGAATGACATCACTTTCACCACGGGCTGCTAGCCCGCATTATTCATGATTGTGAAGACACGAAAAGCCTCTTCTGCTACAAACATGTTG
>PLQW01000208.1 GCA_003160215.1 Acidobacteriaceae bacterium | reverse complement strand
CCGGACAAGTCACAGGTCAGGATCATGGGCCGCTCCCACTCATAAGAACTACCTTCATCCTCGTCCAAATTAGCTCCGCTGTGCTGATCGCCTTCGAAAAGAAGAAGGCTGAGAGTCTCTGATAAGTTGAGTTTGCAAAGACCAACGAGTCAGAGGAGGACTCAGCCTTGAACCGAGTATGCAGCATTTTCTCGCAGATTTTACAGCTCATTTCACGAACCGGTTTTGACACAGCGGTCCGGAAGCACAAGGCCGAACGGCACGCGCGCGGGTTCAGTAGTTGGGGGCAGTTCGTGGCCATGCTGTTCTGCCAACTGGGCGGGGCCAACTCGCTGCGCGAAATTTGCGGCGGGCTGGCGGCCAGTGAAGGCAAGCTGCGGCATTTGGGCCTGCCGCAGGCTCCCGCACGCTCCACGCTGGCCTATGCCAACGAGCACCGGCCCTGGCAGTTATACGAAGAGCTATTCCAGCAGCTGCTGACCCAATGCCGGGGGTTGGCGGTGCAGCAATCTGCGGGACGGCGCAAGTTCCGCTTCAAACACAAGCTGATCAGCCTGGACGCGACGGTGATCGATCTGTGCGCCAGCGTGTTCGATTGGGCGCGGTTCCGCCGCACCAAGGGCGCGGTCAAGCTGCATCTGCTGCTGGACCACGACGGTTTTCTCCCTTGCTATGCGGTGATCACCGAGGGCAAGCAGTATGAGATTGGGGTCGCCCGACAACTGCGCTATGAGCCGGGGACCCTGCTGGCCATTGATCGCGGCTACCTTGACTACGGGTGGTTTGCCGATCTGAGCCAACAGGGCGTGTACTTCGTCACCCGGATGAAGGACAACGCCGATTACGTCGTGCTGGAAGAGCGAGAGTTGCCGCATCGCAAGGGTCTGCTGCGCGACCAGGTGATTTGCTTTTACCAGCAGGCGCGCGACGGACAGGAGTGCTATTTCCGCCGCATCGAGTTCTACGACGAAGAGCAGGACCGGGTGCTGGTGTTTCTGACCAACCACCTGACCTTGGCTGCCGCGACGGTGGCGGAAGTGTACAAACAGCGCTGGCAGATCGAGCTGTTTTTCAAAGCCTTAAAGCAAAACCTTCGGGTGAAGACCTTCATCGGAACTTCCGCCAATGCCCTGCAGACGCAAGTCTGGGCGGCGTTGATTGCCATGTTGCTGATCAAATACCTGCAGTTGAAGGCCAGCTTTGGCTGGTCGCTTTCCAATCTGGTGGCGCTGCTGCGGCAGCAGTTGTTCGTCTACCGTGACTTGTGGGTGTGATCGATCATCCCTTTCAAGCCCCGGAGTTGCTGGAAGCCCTGCCGGAACAACTGGCGATGGTCTGGCAGTAGTTGGACAGCAGCCCGTCCCCAAGGACTAGACCTTGGCCAAATTGGCAGTTTCAGGAGGCGCAATCTAGACAGCATCCATCAGGGGAACCGATTTTCGAGGGGCCAACCTGCTTTGCGCGAAGGCAGGAGAGGATGATTATGTCCCGCATTTTCAGCAGCGCCGAGCCGGATCCTCAGCTAACTTGGACAGCAATGAACTACCTTAAAACCCTGTGGGCTTGAATTGGCGTGCCAACCTCTCGGAACCCGGCTTCTGGACAGCGAGACGAGTGGGTTTCGCTGATAATTCTGTCCTGGACGGATTGGGTGCGAGTTGGCTTGGTTACATCAACTATCTGGAAGTCGCCTGCTCATCCGCGTAAACTGCGGGCGGTGAATATCATCCGCGCGTCTTGTCGTACCTTATCGTGGCAGCACTGCGCTTTGAAAGCCATTACTTCTGCACGGCCAGAGTCACCGCTTCGAGTGGGTTTGCACGATCCTTAGCTCTTGCTGGAGAGGTTCGGGCGAGACGCGGGCGAGCCCTGCAAACGGCAGGTTCAAAGCGTAGATCAGATACAGGCTGAACGCGAGAAAACCAGCCAGAGCAGCAGTCATCAGTGCTTGCGAGCGCAAATTCTTCAGCCCAAAAAAGTAGGTGAAACCCACCAAGAGAATTGCTCCCGAGTTCAGCAGGCACCAGAGAATCGTTGGAACGGTACCGTGGCTCTTCAGTATCCTTAAGCGCCGATTATTCCCCATTTCATTTAGACGTTCGATGGATTTCTCATAGAAGACCTGACTCTTGCTGTCAGTTGGTCCGCCGTTCCGGTATACATTCCATACGTTCTGTAGCGCCTCGAAGGTGCGCGGACTCTCGCGTCCCTCAGCCATAGCAGGGAATTCATCGTTTAAGACCGAGGTGAGATAGCCCAGCAGGGCATTTTGAATCTGCGTGCTGAATGGATCCGGGAAAGCCTGTGACATGCGGTAGAGGTCCGCCAGTTCATTGGCTTCGAGTTCGAGGTTGGACTCGGCTTCTTTGAAATCGGTCCACACTACGAAGACGGCAAACGCCAAAAGAACGGCATACAGTGTTCCATAGGTCACCATGAAAAGTCCTCCGACCTCATGATGGGTTTCCAGAAACTCAACGCTGACTCTACGTCGAACGAGCAGCAGACCAAGAACGGAGAGCAGACTGGAACCGCCAATCAAAAGCAACGCTTGCACGAGTGGGTTCATTTATTCGGAATTTCCGTTCTAGCTTCTAACAGCCTCACACTATATACCTCGCGAGAGAGTCGAGAACACTATCCCTTCAATACGGTTCTCAACACAGACTTGCGTACTGCTCGGTGGGATTCGACACAATAAGGGCCCCCCTTGCGAGCCGCCTTTCCAAAGCAAGGGCAAGGGCGCTGAGCATATCCGGCGAACATAGGGCGATTGTGGCCGACAACACGAGTAATCTGCTTTCCTTACCGCTCCCCCATCAGGGTCTTCAGCCGGGCCAGGGCTTGGCGATAATCGAGGTCGGCTTGAAACATCTCTGCCTCTACTTTGGCTTTCTTTGCCGCTATGATCTCGGCACTGTTTTCGTCGTAACTCGCTCTCTGTACCTGAATTGCCGAATCCAGGCGGCGGGTGAGTTCGCTGAGCTGTCGCGAGCGCTCCAGCTCGAAGTGGCTGTTCTTGACGGAAGCCGCAACTTTGGCCTTCGTCAACTGCAGAGCAATCTCCGCCATTTCAGCCTGCGCGTTCGCGCCTTTAATTGTGTGCTCCCGCTTGCCGAAGTCGAACAGGTTATAGGTCGCCACTAAGCCTATGAAGGAGAAGTCGCGTGGCAACAGAGGAAGTACGTCGCTGTTATAAGCGTATCCGCCCATCGCCGCGACGACGGGAACATAAGCCAACTTCTGTAACGTCGAAGCAGCTCGCGCCTTTACAACGTTTTGCTCTGCCTCTATCACCTCTGGATTCGCCGCCAACGCTTTGTCGGTGGCTTCCCTCAATGAAATGTCTTCAAAACGCGGGTCGGGAGGCACTAACTGCAGCTCTGTATCAGGCGGCCAGCCGAGCATGTCGTTGAGTGAGGCCGTCAATTCTTTCACTCGGGTAGTTGCAATCGCCACCGCGTTACTCGCTTCAATCAGATCTTCGTCGTGGCTGCCCGATGCCACGGGCATTGTCGAACTGCTGGCCACCAGCCACTTATTCGCGGTTTCCGTGGCTTTCACCTTCACGAAGTCCAGTTGCCGTTGGGCGACCAGCAACTCGTAATAGGACTTCTCGACCTTGCTGGCCGTCTCGGAGACAGGCATTCCGGCCTTGGCTCTCGCAATGCGCTCGTCAGCAAGGTTAATCTTGTAGAGCTCGCGAAGCTGGAACAAGGGCGTGATCGGTTGCGTTGCGGTAACGGCAACAAGAGTTTGATCCTTCCCAAGTAGCGGTAGCCCTACCGTTGTCGTTCCGCCCTGAATCGGACGATGAATCTCAAGCAGTTGACCCATAAACTTGTTGAAGTGCAGGTTCTCGAACGTGGAACCTATCTGAGGAAAGAAACTGGATTTGGTGCCTAGCCGAGTCTGTCTGGCCACTTCAACTTGAAGCTGGCCAAGGCGCACCATCGGGTTATCCGCTGGGGCAGCCTTCTCCTGCGCATTCTCCAGTGTGATGAGCCGGACGCCGCTCTGAGTAGTAACGGGCTCCGAAGATGCCGCACGGGGCGTGGCAGTGGGGCTTGCATTCCCCTGCTTGGGATTGCCTGCCTTGCCTTCGTAAACTGGGGAGAGCTGTCCTTTCAGTCGCACGCCAACGGTGGCCGGCAGCTGCGGCACCGAGCTCGAAACGCCAGTCGGGAGATTTTGACCTGCCACTGCAACGCTGAATACGAAACAGCCAACCAAAGTGATGGTGCTGTACCACCAACAACCCGGGGCATGGAATATCCGCGCCTTGCTTCCTTTCATAACGCTTCTCCTTTGCATCGAGATTTCTCCTGCTTGTCGCTCGCCGTTGATGCGCTCTCCAAACACGTAGACCTGAACGTTGTTGAATGTTTGGCACTGAGCGAGTGCCTCTTACTCGCCCCAGTGTACGCGCCGGAGCAAAAATAGACCGCGTTCCGGCCGGAATCTGAGGCCGCGCACTGCCGGTTGTGTTAGCGAAAATGAGGAAGCGCCGAACCGCTGCCAACAGCCGAGAGGGCGAGTCCACAATCCCCCGATCGGTCTGGTTGAGCCGAAGAATCATTCGGCTACAAGCTCGTTTGTGGATAACTTTCTCTTTATGCCAACAATACGGAAGTTATCCAGCAGATTTTAGTTTCGGTCTATTTCGGGCGGCCAATCCAAGAATACTGCCACGCAGCCGAGACGTTCTGGTAGTTGCCGCCAAACCGGGTGTAGGTGCCATTGCTGTATCTGAATTTCAGAGACTGGTGCTTGGTGATGGGGACCGAGACTGTGCCTCCGATGCGGGAGTTCGTCAGATACGTGACCGGGTTTTGTACACCGTTTACACTTGTTGCCCCGCCGAACCAGAAATTGCCGTCGAGAGAAGCCCAGAGTCGAGGCTTGAAGTCGTAGCTCAGGTGTCCTGATAGAGGGTGCCGTTCTTGAGCATGTGGTAGGTGGCGGTGAGGATGGAAGCGGCAACGGCTCCAATAGCTCTTTTGGGGCCACGGCGGGAGCGAAGGCGGAGGTATTGAGCGTGGAGGTAAGTTCCCTTGGTGCGCGTGGCCGCCCAGGCGCATTGGATGAGGGTGGTCTTCAGCCAGAGCGCGCCCTTTTTCATTCGCGTGGACCGGCGCTTTCCGGCGCTCTCGTCGTTTTTGGAGCAGAGTCCGGCCCAGGAAATAAGGTGGCCTTCGGTGCGGAAGCGGCTCATATCGATGCCGATCTCCGACACGATCACCTCGACCGAGAGGTTGCTAACCCCGGGGATGGTAGTCAGCATTTCGATGGCTACCCGAAAGGGTTCGACGTTGCTGTCGACCTTCTTATCGATGCGGGCAATGGCCGCATCCAGAGCATCGAACTGGTCCAGGTGCAGCCGCAGCATGAAGCGGTGATGGGCCGTCACCCGGCCGCGTAGCGACGCCTCCAGTTCCGCAGGGGTGGTCTTGAGGTGCCCGTCGGCGAGCGCCGCTAAAGCCTCTGGATCAGTTTGGCCGTTAATCAAGGCCTCGACCATGCGGCGGCCGGGGATGCCAACGATGTTGCTGATGACTGAATCGAGCTAGACTAGCGGCGTGCACAGAACGCGCGATACGTGTACGATCTTGCTGGCTATATTGTTGTTCTACTCGATAAATGAGGCATCGCTATGCCAATCTTCAAGGAAGCTCTCTCCATCTTTCTTAGCATCAGTGTGATCGTCAGCGTCCTGGGGCTGGACGGCTGCAGCAAGAAGCCGGAGCCGGCGCAGCCTGCCGCAACTCAGGAGGCGGCACAGGGACAGGCGCCGGCCACGACTTACGCCTTACCAACCGCGGACCAGCTCTATCAGCTGGTTGCTCCCATCGCGCTCTTTCCCGACAACCTGGTCGCGATGATGCTGGCTGCCTCTACCTATCCGGACCAGGTCAGCGCGGCGTATCAGTGGTTACAACAGAACTCGAACCTCAAGGGCCAGCAGCTTACCGAGGCCGCCAATCAGCAGCCCTGGGACGCGAGCGTAAAGGGCCTGACACAGTTTTCTGATGTATTGAATCAGATGGCGACCAATCTCTCG
Source organism: Acidobacteriaceae bacterium (assembly GCA_003160215.1). Classification (GTDB taxonomy): domain Bacteria; phylum Acidobacteriota; class Terriglobia; order Terriglobales; family Acidobacteriaceae; genus Bog-257. The sequence goes on along the minus strand of PLQW01000208.1, from coordinate 2,259 downwards.
TGGACCTCGGCTCTGGGAGATGCTTACTACAACATTCCACAGAGCGTCATGAACGCGGTGCAGGTCATGCGCCAGCGCGCTTATCAGGCAGGAAATCTGAAGAGCAACCAGCAGCAGAACGTAACCGTGCAGAACCAGACACCTGGAACGGCGCCGCCTCCAACGCCCTCGGAGGGAACGACGGAGACGGTGGTCCAGCCTCCGCCGCAGACGATCATTATCCAGTCGGCGCAGCCGGAAATTGTTTACGTGCCCACCTATAACCCGACGGTTGTTTACGGAGTTCCCGTGGCCGCTTATCCCGGATACTCGACCGGCGCCATGGTGGCCACCAGCCTGCTTTCTTTTGGAGTTGGCATCGCGGTGGGTGCAGCTATCAGTGGCGGCGGTGGATGCTGCGGATGGGGATACAACTCATGGGGATGCGGCTGGCACAACTCCACCGTGGTCTACAACCACAACACCTACATCTCCACGTCCAACACCTTCGCGAATCGCAACAATTACTACGGCCGCAACGTGAATAACGTTAACGTGAACAATGTAAACCGGAACAACATCAACGCCAATAATTACAACCGCAACAACCTGAACGCGAATAACGTCAACCGCAACAACCTGAACGCCAATAGCCGGGCCAACAATTTCAACAGTAGCAACTACAGTACGCCGCATTTCAACCAGAAGTACGATCAGCCCCAGTACCGAAACCAAAGCCAGGGAAATCTGGGACAACAACGCGCAGGCGGGACCCAACCCAACTTCAATCAGCAAGGCCGCGGGAACCTGAATCAAAATCAGGCACGTGGCGGAAATTTCAACCAGAACCAGCGGCAGGCGGAGCGCGGCTATGGACAGCAGCCGAGTCCGGGCTCCGGCAAAAGCGCCTTCAGCAACTATGGCCAGGGCGGCAACGCCCGCACCAATAGTGCCCGCGGGCAGCAAAGTCTGGCAGGAACTCGCGGTGGAGGCGGAGGAGTTGGCCAAAATCGCGGCGGTGGCGGCGGGCGCCGCCGTTAGCTTGCACGAGTGCAGATCCCGTTGGTGTCGAATTCCGTTCGAAGGCAGGAGCACACGCTTTATGAAATCTATATCGCATTCTTACAAGCTGATTGATATTCGCCAGAGTCATTTTATTCCGCTTATCGTGGCTGCATTCGCGCTGTCGCTCGCGCTGTTCGTCCCGTGCGCCTTTGCCCAGCAAGGCAATGAGAAGACCTTCGCCTCTCCCAGCGACGCTGTGTTGGCTATCTACAACGCCGTGAAGTCCGGTGATCAACAGACTTTGAACGCCATCCTGGGCTCGAACGCGGGTCAGGTCCTGCATACCGGTGATGACGTGGCGGACAAGAAAATGGCGACCGACTTCATTCGGCGATACGACCAGATGCATCGGGTTGTTATCGAGCCCGACCAGACCGCCGCCCTTTACGTGGGCGCGGAGAATTGGCCGATGCCGGTCCCCATCGTCAAGAACAGCAGCGGCGCATGGTACTTCGATACCGAATCCGGAATGAAAGAAATTCTCTTTCGGAGGATTGGCGCCAACGAGAATGACGCCATCGACGTCCTGCACACTCTGGTCGCTGCTCAGCGCGAGTACGCGTCCACCGTACAGGACGGCGACAAGACCAAGCATTATGCGCTCAAGTTTGTGAGCGATGACGGCAAGCATAGCGGACTCTACTGGAAGACCAGCGACAACGAGACTCCGAGCCCGATCGGGCCGTTGCTTGTGCAGGCTGCCGGCGAAGGCTACGCCGTGCAACAGGGCCAGCAGACGCCGTTCCACGGCTACTACTACCGCATCCTCACCGCACAAGGGCCTGCGGCCAAGGGCGGCGCGCGCAACTACCTGGTGAACGGTGAGCTGGTTCGCGGCTTCGCCTTCGTGGCCTATCCCGCCGAGTATCGCAATTCCGGTGTTGTGACTTTCATTGTCAATCAGGACGGCGTAGTGTACGAAAAAGACCTTTGCCAGGACACGGCAAAGCTTGCGACCGGCATGTCCGAATACAACCCTGACAAGACTTGGACTCGTGCCGACTAAGATCCGACCAGTGGCGATCTACCATCGCCAGCATTACTTGTAGAAGCCATCGCGGGGTACTTGTGCTGCGGCTGGAAGTCGCGCACGGGGCTTGTCGCCGGACGGCAACATCTGTTTGGCGGTATCACCAGCCTGGGCAACCCTAATCTGGCAACGTGACAGACTAGCTGGCGCATCGGTGTCACGGTCTAGTACTACAGTTGTAGATA
>PLQW01000227.1 GCA_003160215.1 Acidobacteriaceae bacterium | reverse complement strand
TGACTTACGGCGTGTCGTCCGCCCTCAGTCGGTGGTTTGCCGACTATACGTCCAAGTGGATCGCCTGACGCAAGGGCGTTTATCAATACTAATCCGCACAACGCGACCGCTGGCTCGACAGCCTGCCTGCAGTGATTTCAGAGCGAACCAAGGCTAACCGTTAGTCGGCGCCTGAGTCTCTTTATAGAGATCAAGGGAAAATTCTTTTCAATCTGAAAGAGTGGCAGCACGAAGTGATGTTGCAGCAACGGCGTTTTCCGTTGGCCAAGCAAAGTTGAAAAAGACTCACGTGCCTTTACGGTCATCCCCTAAAAACGGCCGCGATTATCTTCAGCTCAACAGCCAGATCGACCGGAAATCCTTGGTCTCCAACAAGCGACTCGAACATTCGCAAGGACATCGGAACAGGACGATCTATACGATTCTTCCAGAAATTAGGAAGGTAAGAAGGATGCTTTTCCGGGAAGCTTTCAGCTCGCCGGGAAATTAGTTTTGGTCTATTTCGGCCTGCCGGTCCAGGACCACTGCCACGCGAACGAGACATTTTGGTAGTTGCCGCCAAACCGCTCATAGGCTCCGGCACTGTAGCTGAGTTTTACTGACTGGTGCTTGTCTAACCGGAGTGACCCCGTGGCTCCGATACGCGAGCCAGTTTGCCGGGTTTCCGGATTCGCGATGGCGTTCAGGCTGGTGACTCCGCCGAACCAGAAATTGCCGTCTAGCGATACCCAGGTCCTCAACTTCCAGTCGTAGCTCAGGTGACCTTCGAAAGCACCAATGGGTTTCTCCGACTGCGCCTGCGTCCCGGGTACGAAATTGTTGTGGTCGAAGTAGGTGGGGTTGAGCGTATAGAACCAGACACCGCCGTAGGCGTCCAGTACAATCTTGCCCCACCGTTGTGAGTATCCCAGTTCCGGCCTGAAGGCCCAGCGGTTCGCGCCCCAGTTGATCAGCTTGGTTTGGTCGTACTGCCCGGTCGGTGCCACCACCTTCAGGCTCACCCCGATCAGCGTCTTCTGATGCCATTTGTGGAACTCGGCGGGTTCGAGGGGCGGCCCACCCTTCAAGTTCACCGCCAGCCGGTAGGTCGAGTCGAGAAGTCCGGAACGGTGAATCCCTTCCGGCACTCGTTCGAAATCTCCTGTGAAGTGCCCCACCCCGTACGGCAGCGAGGCCGTGATGTTGGCGAAATGCCCGAACATCTTGAACGAGTGGTAGTAGCTCAACACCGGCACGTTGTACTTGCCGGTCGCGTTGTTAATGGGTACCACCCCGTTGAACAGTAGGGCGCCGTCATAAAAGCCGTAAGTCGCCGTGATCGCATTCGCATGCAACGGGGTGAGGTTATAAGCGCGGGGAGCGAGGTCCTGGGCCCAAAGTGTCTGAAATGAACATGCTGCAACCACCATTGGCCACACGAGCTTCAAGGCTAGACGCATTCCAGGAAGTCCCGAAACGATCCTTCTCTACGCCGCATGCCAAACGCTTTCATAGGCTGGGCGCGCCATGAGCAGCGCCAGCAAGGCATGAAGAATACACGCCGGCCATAGCAGGAAGCTGACGAAACCTCCGCCAACTCTGAGATAGCCGAGATAAAGCGCTGCCAGCAGGTTGTAGGTGAACAGGGCCCAAGTGGTGTGTGCGGTAGCGACATCCCCACCCGGCCAACACGCCAGTCCCAGAGAGAGCAATCCGAAACCGCCCACGCGCGCCACGGCGATGCCACTGGCAGAAAGACCCGTGCCCAACACCGCATGGGCGGCCAAGTCCGGAACGGCGATCAAGGCAACTCCGGTTGCCGCCTCAAGTCCCGCAGACAGCCTTAGCAGCGTTAGTGTTGTCATCGGTTCCTCCGCTCGGTCTCATTCTTCTTCCCCTAACGAGCCTGTCAACCCAAGCCCCTTGACCGCCGTCCCAGACAGCGATCTGTTCAAACGCAAGTGAAAGTTGCGTTGGCTTCATGCCGGACGCAAAACTCATTTGGTCCTGACGAATGTCTGCACGTTGGGACTTCTTTCTTAGATGCCAAACTCCACCAACTACACATAGATTAAAGAGGCCAACCAAGATCGATGGTCGGCCTCGCGCTATTTGTAATGGTCTGCTGCTAGTTTCCAGACGGAGCTGCGGCAGCCTTTTTTGTCTTCCTCTTTGGAGCAGGAGCAGCCGTACGCGACTGTCCCTGCACCTGGGTTTCGTCAACCACGGTGCCCTCTTCCAGTTGCCCGCCGCACAGGTTGCCTTCGGGCACGAAGTAGAAGTGGGTCGCCTGGCCCTTGGCGCCGCCCTGACGAGGCTGGACGCGGGCCGCATCAACCTTGGTCGGCCCGTCCGTGGTCAGGTAGTACTTGACGTTGACGGAGCGCTGCGAACCCAATTGTTGCGCGTTAACCGACTCTTCCTGGTTGGTGTAGCCAATGATGTCCAACTTGCCATTGGGCATCTGCTGCAACCGCAAAGAGAGTTTGTCCAGCGTGTCCTTGCAGTCATTGTCAACACGCCACGGCTTCTTGGGGTTCTTCTCAAAGGTGCACTCGCCCCAATCTTCGATGGTCGTGCACTTCTGGACGGCCGGCACGTTAACGCTGCCGGTGCAACTCGCACTCAGGTTGGCGCGAGCGTCCGTCGCCGTACCGCTTGCGGTTATGGTGTTGCCGGCGTCGGCATTGGTCGCGGTTACCATGACCGAAGTGCCGCTGCCACTCATCGTGCCACCACTGTTGGTCCAGTTATAGGTCAACGGCCATCCCTGAGGATCGCTCGCCGACATGGTGATGGTCGCCGACTCGCCAATCGCAATCGTGGTCGGGCTGGCCGAGCAGCTTACGACTGGAGGTTGCGGCTGCTTAATTACGAAGTTCGCCGAGCAGGTCGCCGAGTTGTTCTTCTTCTCTTTGGGATCGGTTGCCGTTCCGGTAACCGTGTAGCTGCCCGGCGCCAGGCTGGCGGTGTCGACATTGCCGGTCGTGCCGGTGCCCGAGATCTTGGATCCAGTGGCTGCCCAGCTGTAAGTGATGGTGTGCTTGGGGTTGAAGTTCTGCGTGCTGATGTTGGCAGTCACGGGATCGCCAGCCCAGATTTCTTTTGGCGAAACCGAACAGCTGGCTGTCGGCGGAACCGCAGGCTTGCCGTCGAAGTTGTAACTGACCCCCGCCACCAAGCCAGTCATGGCGGTATTGAAGATGAACAAATGATTGGTCGGAGCGTAATTAACGTACAAGTAGCGCCAGCCTACCGACGCACCCCACTTGCGAGTGAAGTTGTAGTTCAACAGACCCAAGGCCTGGTAATCCAGGTTAGCTCCGCCTGCGCCCGCGTCACCCGACACTGTGACGGAAGCCTTTTCGCCGAGCGGCAGTATGGCTCTAACGCCGCCCAGACCGTCGACCCAGCTGGCTGACCGCGAGCGACCAACCCCTACGGGTTCAACGGTGAGGTTCTGGCCTATATACCAGTAACGAATTCCGGCGAGAGCATCAAACTTGAAGTGCTCGGCGTTGATTAGCCGGTATCCGATCTTCGGGGTAAGGATCGACTCCGTCAGATGGATATTCACCGCAGTCTGACCGAGCTCATTGAAGGGTATCCCTCTGTCGTCACCCAATTTCACCCAGAAGAAATCCACCGGAATGACCAGGCGGCGCTTATCGAGCTCGACTGCTATGGGAATGATCCCCTTTAGGGTGTGAAAGACATCGGAGAAAGGGACATGGATGCCTGCGTCATGGCCGAGCACGCCGACGGTCCCATGTATTCCCGGGAACCAGCCGTAAATCGCGATCTGGCCGCGCCAGCCGTCGCTATCGTCCGCTGCCGTCGATGTTTGTGGCTGAGGGTTGGGTGGCAGGGGAGCTGTCGGGCTCGCGTCCGCCGTCGTTGGCGGCGTTGTGGCAGCCACGTCGGCGGGTCCCTGGGCATGCGCGGGCATGGACAGGAACAGGGTGAGCGCCATTGCAAAGACGGCGACTAGAGTCTTGCGGTGCCAATTCATTGAGTATCTCCTGAAACTTTCTTTCCCAAAAAATCTGGAGTTCGATTACGGCGCAGTCACCACGCGGTAGTACACGCCGTTCGCACCGTACGACGGGCTGAACCAGGTGTTACCGCAAAGGTAATAGGTTCCACCACCCGGAACGGTGGGAATAATACAGCCCCCGGGGAGGACTGCGACGGTCTGTCCCATGGTGTAATTCGCTGCCGCTGCGCCGCTGTTGCAAACCGTCGCGGTATTGGTGGCTCCAGCGGCATATCCCGCGTTGTAGGAGTTGGCAGAAGTGGCGGTGGTCGTGGAGGCAGTCGTTGTTGCCCCGGCCGTGTAGCCCTGGTTATAGGCTGCTGCGGTGTTGGCGCTGTTAGCCGATGAAACGGCCGCCGCCGTTACCGTCGCCCCGACTACTGCTCCCGCTGCCGCGGCTCCCCAGGCGCTTCCGACGCAGTTGTAACAGGAGCTCCCGTAGTACGGGACCGCAGCGGGCGGATGATAGCCGTAGTAACCGGCGGGATAAGCGGTCGGCGCATGGTAGGCCGTCGTGGTGGTGTATGGGTGGTAGGCGGACCCATAGGTGCTCGTGCCGTACGGCGTCGTGTGGACTGCGCCAGCGCCGTACTCGCCGGTTGTTGTACTGCCGTAAGCGTTGGTGTGGCTAGTGCCACCGTCATAGTTATGCGAGGTGCTGCCGCCGTACTCATTGGTGTGCGACGAGCCCTCTCCGTACGTATGCGATCTGCTTGTGCCGTAGGCGCTATCGTGCGACGTGGAACCGTAACTGTGCGAGGTGCTGCCGCCGTAGCGATTGGCGTGGCTGTAGCCGAAGCCCGTCGAGAACGGAAGCAACGTGATCGTCAGTGAAAGTCCGCAAAGCAATATCTTTTTCATCGCGTCCTCCGCGCTAATTCTTCTTGCTGGTGGCCGGAGCTTCGGCGACGGGAGCTGGCTCCGGGTGGGGGTGAGCGAACTTAATGCGCTTAGCGCCGGCCGCGTCCGATGCTTCAAAGGCGTCGGACGGTATGGCGGTTCCTAGCTGCCAGTCGGAAAATACCAGCTCGTGGCGCAGCCGCTGTGGGTCATCGAGAAACATGGCGTGAATCATGCGCGGAAGCTTGTCGTCGGCGCCGACCCACATCTGGATAAACACGCCGCCGTCAACATAGGCAATGATGTCGGTGGTCGTTTCGCCCGCCACGCGCGACTGGCCGATGTAATAGGCCATCTGCAGTCCCTTGGCGATGTCCTGGTACGGATCGGCGACGATCACGTCTTCGAAGGGAAAGTAGATTCCGGCTAGGTGGTAGGCGCTCTCCAGCGTGGCGTCGATGGTTGGCGGAGCGTCCGCAACCGCCACCAGGTTCTCCGCCGGAGCGTAGGCCATCATGGCTTTGCCGTTGTAGTAAAACTCCGACGCGGGACCATCGCCGGCGATTACCACCTTCAGCTTGTCCGGCCGCTGCAACTTCACTTCGTACTTGGTGCTGTATGCCAGAGGGTCACCTTGGAGGCTGGGATGCTCGAAGATCTCAACTGCGTTGAAGCTCAGCGTATGAGCGCCGGCGAGGCGAAGGCTGGTGGCCTTGAGGATGTCCACCGCCTTCGCCTCCATCGGCGGTGGAGCAGCTTGCTTGGTTGGCGAAGTGTGCGGCGTGGCAGCCTTTTCCTGCGCAGCCTGCGGTTGGTTTTGCGCGGCTGCCAGAATCGGCGACACGACACACACTAAAAAGAGCACGCAGCCAGAAACTCTGTTTGGCATGGGAACCTCCAGGTTTTCCAAACCTATTAGCGATCTACGGAATCATTCCGCAGTCGAACATCTTGTTCGCAATAGGCGCCGCAACTTTGTTCAGGAACTCTTGACGCATCTGCGGATCGCTCTTCAATAATGCGATCACCTTCTGTTCTTCCGGGCTCGGCGGTGTTTTGGCCGCCTTCTTCTGCCATAGCTGTTCACAGGATGATCCCTGGTATTTCGCAATGACTTTGTTGGCCACCGCATCCAATACCGGATGTTGCTGTGCGCTGCCGACGCTCACGTAAAGCAGCGCGGCAGCCAAAACCATCAGGACTGTTCGTTTCATGTGATCTCCTTAGCCTTCGAGTTCAGACAACAATCGCTTCCAGAAACAAAAACCGAATATGGTTTCGTGCTAATGCTCTACTATTACCGGCTGCGGCTGCCGTGTACCTTTGCTGCGGCACGGGGTTGTCGCTCTTACGACACGAGCGATGGACGAGATTTGGAAGCTGAGTGCCGTCTCGCCCATTGCTTGGCGAAGGTTAATTTCCCGCAATACCCTTGTTCTGTAAGATCCGGACTACAACACGCCGATTGTCGGCTTGGCCCTCAGTCGTGGTGTCCGGCGCTACCTGTCGGCTGGTGCCCATCGCACCCGGCGCCAGGATGTTGGTCAACGGAACATGTCCCTGCTGCTCCATGAAATCCGTTACGTGGTCCGCTCGCTCAGTGCTCAGCTTCTGATTTAGAGCAGCCGATCCCACCGCCGAAGCGTACCCTTTCACCTGAATCACATAACCGTCGACGGTTTTCGCCTTTTCGGCAAGCTGCAACAATTGCGGTTTGTATTGCGGGTCGATTGTGACCTTACCGTTGGCGAATAGAACCGTCACCTCACCCAGGATGTTGTACTCACCCAGCTCGCCAAATCTCTTGTTCGTAGCAGCGATAGCTGCTTTGTTGGCGGCCACTTTCTGCTGTTCGGCGGTAAGCTCCGCCTGTTGAGCCTGCATCGCCGCCTGCTGCTGTTGAATCTGCTGCTCGGTTTGCTGCAGTTGCTGCTGCTGTGCCTGGAGTTGTGCTTCGGCGGGAGCAACGCCCGCCTGAATGTCCTGCGCACTCTTCAGTTCCGAAGCCTTGAACTTGATGCTGTCGGCGGCCAGCTGATTTTGTGCGTTGTAGGATCCCTTCACTTCCACCGGCAGCCCGGGCACCAGGGCCGTCAGGCCCATCGATTTTTTTCTCATGTGCAGTCCGCCTTCGACTTCTTGCACCTCCGTGTTGTCGCTAAGCAGCACGACCACGTTGCTGCCATCCGCGGACTTCACGGTCATGGTGGCGCCCCTGCGGCCATCGATGATTCCCTGGAGCGTGGCGCTTTGCGCAAGGGCCATGCTCCCCAGCAGCACAAGGGTGGCCAAAGTGACCATCGCCAACAAGGTGGTTCTTGTGACTTTGATTTGCTTCATGAATGTAACCCTCCTCTGAAAACTGAATTTCGATGTTGTCTAGAAAATCCGATAAGTCAGTGACGTGTAACCGTTTGCGCTTTTTCCGCGCCCAAAACTGCTTTCAGATCTACAGTTGCTGATAATTCGAGTTCTGCGTAGCAACCGTAAGCTGCTTGCTCACGCCATCCACCGTCGTGCTCGCGACGTGACTGGGGCCGCCCGGTATCTTGGCGAATTGTGCTGCGATCGTAACTGCGTCACTGGGATCGGTTAGATACGTTGCTACGCGCACGCTCTCGATGGCTTTGCTTGCCTCGTTGAACACGAGTGTCATCGAATCGTTCGGCTTGACGTAGTTCTTGATCACTAAGCTGATTGTTCCGGCACTCCCGCCTAAGTTCACCGACACGTTGCCCTGTGCATAGGCCTGCTGCAGCTTCTCGGGATCAGGTGGACTGTATTGCTTCGCTAGGGCGGCAATCTGCTGCCCGTACTGCTGGTACTCGTCGGTTACGTGGGCGACCACGTGCTTCTTTAGCCGACCCTCATGCCCGTGAGCCGCCGGGTCATTACTAACCTCGGTTTTCTGTGGTTGACCACCGGAACCCATCTGCACCTGGTACATCTTTGTGTCTTTCACTTCGCCCTCGATGCTGATGGTTTCCTGTTCCTGCCAGCCATAGTGCGCGAGAGCCTGCTTGTTGGCAGCAGCCGCCTGCTTTACGGCGGCTACTTTCTCCTCGATTTGTGGATTCTGCGCTTCGGCCCGCGGAAGTGCGGTCAACAGCATTGAGGAGCCGATGGCTGCGATCAACGCGAGCTCTCTTACCCGGTGAATGTGTCTAACTGGAGCTTTCATGATGACTCCTCTGGCGCTCGGTTACTTTCTGTAAAGGTTTCTCATTTGCCGGAAGCCAAGGTCATCCGACTCCCGACGCTTCACCCGCCTGAAAGAACGGGCGACCAAAGTTCACACTCGCCCGTTCCGGGCTACTGCACGACCGGTCGCTTAGCTCTTGGGCCACTGCTTAAACATCTTCTGCACGGCCTTCTCCACCATCTGCTGGTTCTTGTTTCCGTTGCTGTTGAGGGTGTTCTGCGCGATACCGCGCCAGATCAGCGACTTCGTCTTCGCATCGTAAAGATCGACGACATCGTGCCTTCGACGTTCTGCTCGGGGTGATGCCACCCATGCCACCGCCAATGCCACGCATGCCCCATGCGCTGTACGAGGTCTGCTGGCGCATGCCGCCACTGGCGATGAGGATGATGTCGGGGTTCTGTGTTTCCTGAACCATGTTGAAGCCCTTGCCCTTCATGGCCGAGTTAATGTCCTGCTGTGCGACCTGCGCCAGGATCGAGTTCTGAATCTGGTTGGCATTCTGGAATCCCCACGCGTAGGTGTGATACTGCGCGAAACTCGCGCTGTGGTTGTAGTTGACAGAGACCTGTTGACCGACGGCAATCGTGCACGTCATGCACACTAGAACCGCGCACAATGCAAATCTGGTTTTCATAATCGTCATCCCTTCATTTTCTGAATCCACCATGGGCTGATTCTCTTTCGCCTGCGCCTCAAAGCTTCGGCGCCGTCGACACGCTGACGGCGCGGTTTTCTGGATCGACAACTAGTCGGTTCTTGCCGCCAGGATGTCTGCAGCTCTCTTGCGCTCTTCCGCCGTCATCTGCGATGGCCCCAGCTTGTAATTCAGCCTGTCGATGGTCCCTGTAAAGGCGAAAGGTACCTCGTAGGTGAAATCCGCTGGCGTTCTTGTATCCAGCCCGATGTCGAAGGTCTCATCAATCGACATCAGGAGCGGAATGGTGTGTGGAATCGTTTTGCGATCCACTTCTTTGCCGTCTACGCTCAGAACGCCGGTGCCGCCTTTAGCCGGACCCGGGCCGTCGTACTTGAAGTCAAAGACGATCGTGTGTTTTCCCGCGCTGAGTGACGACAGCCCCCGCCACCGGAAACGCTCCAGGTCGAGGAAGTTGTAGACGAACACAGGACGGCCTCGGCCGATGTGGAACACGTCGGCGGCGAAAGATAGAACGAGTCCGACGGCAGCGACCAGCAAGAGTGCGTAGCCGAAACGTTTTCTCCACCTACCGGCGGTGCCAATGAAGATCACAAGCAATCCGAGGATTAACAAACCGAGTTCGATGTACTTGAACGGTTTGCTGCTGAGCAACCAGCTTGCGCTCGGACTTAGCATGAGGGCGTAGCCTCCGAAACGCCCGCCCATGGTGGCAATCACGCCCTCCGCGCCCCCGTCCGGAATGGTGACGTTCGCTGTGATCACATAGTCGCGATCGAGAATGCTGGGAGCGTTCGCGACAGGAATGCCGGGATTCACGCCCGTGTAAGTAAAGTTTGTGACACCGGCCGTAGCGCTTGGCTTCGGACCCAGTAGACGCACGAAGCCCGAGTTGTCCAAGGGATAGACCTGATATTTCTGCGCCTCTTGCTCGAACAGCCCCTGCATCTCTTTCAGCTTGTCAGGATTGCCGGCTGCGAGGTCGTTGTTCTCCGAGTAATCCTGGGTGATGTTGTAGAGCTCCCACTTGTACTCGTTCACAGGAGGAAACTTTCCTGTTCCCATCAACCATGGCGGGGAAGGCGGTGTGGTACACGCAATCCAACCGTCGTGATAGATGGCACGATTGCCGACCATCTCGAAGTATTGGGTGTCGCGCTTCGACGGTGCGTTAGCATTCGCCGAGTCGAAGGTGTACATCATGCTGATGCCTTCGATCGGCTTCTGCTTGATGGCTTTGACTTCGTTAGGTGCTTGCACGCCGGCGGCTTCGAGGATCGTCGGAACAATGTCGATGATGTGGTGGAACTGGGTGCGAATCCCGCCAACATCCTTGATGTGGCCGGGCCAGGAAATCGCCATGCCTTGACGTGTGCCGCCGAAGTGCGACGCTACCTGCTTCGTCCATTTGAACGGCGTATCGAACGCCCAAGCCCATGCCACAGCCATGTGCGGATAAGTTTTGTCCGAGCCCCACTCGTTGTAGTGCAGCAACTGCAGAGCTTCAGGAACGTCCATGACGCCGTTGTAGGCGGTCATCTGGTTGTACGTTCCGGACAAGCTGCCTTCGGGACTGGTGCCGTTATCGCCGTCAATGTAGATGATCAGCGTGTTGTCGAGCTTGCCCATGTCCTGGACCTGCTTAATCACACGGCCAATCTCGTAGTCGGTATAAGCAGTGTACCCGGCATAGACTTCGGCCTGGTGGGCATATAGTTTCTTCTGCACCGCGGTCAGCGAGTCCCACTTGGGAAGATCGGCCGGCCAGGGCGTGAGTTGCGCGTTAGCGGGAATCACGCCGAGCCGCTTCTGGTTCTCGAAGATCTGCTCGCGCAGCTTCTCCCAGCCCATGTCGAACTTACCTTTGAACTTCTCAATCCACTCTTTCTTAGGCTGATGCGGAGAGTGCGAACCGCCGGGAACGTAGTAGAGGAAGAAAGGCTTGTCAGGCGCGGCGGCGTTCAGGTTTCTGAGATAGGCGATGGCGTTATCGGCCAGATCGGTGGTGAGGTTGTAGTCAGGATGTCCGATCCAGGGCGTTACCTCGGTCGTGTCTTTGAATAAGTATGGTGTCCACTGATCGGTCTCGCCGCCAAGGAAGCCATAAAAATACTGGAAGCCCATGCCAGTCGGCCATTGATCGAACGGGCCGGCCGTGGTGCTATATTGAAAGCCCGGTGTGTTGTGATCTTTGCCGAACCACGAAGTAGCGTAGCCATTCTCTTTCAGGATCTCGCCAATGGTGGCGTTCTCCGGACCGATGACGGAATCGTAACCGGGATAGCCGGTCGACAGTTCGCCGATGACACCGAAGCCGACGGAGTGATGATTGCGGCCGGTGATCAGCGCAGCGCGCGTCGGCGAGCAAAGAGCCGTGGAGTGGAACTGGATGTAACGGAGTCCCGCGTTGGCGACGCGGTCGAGTGATGGCGTGGGAATGACACCGCCAAAAGTTCCAGCAACGCCGTAGCCCTGATCATCGGTCATGATGAGCAGCACGTTGGGCGCGCCTTTCGGGGGAACAACTCTGGGCGGCCACCAGGGCGTCGAGTCGGTAGCAGCTTGCTTAATAACGCCGCCAAATTTCGGAGGCGGTGGCGGAATCTGCTTCCCATTGATCGTGGTCGTAGCGTCAGCCTGACCCAGTGTCCCCGTGATCTGCTGTGCGTCAGCAAGTCTTCCAGCCGCGAACAAGCTCGAAACAGCAAGCGCTCCCAGTGTCAGTTTTCGAATACCTACTCCAAGATCCATGGAATCTCTCCTTACGTTTGATCTGAGTTGGCCTCCGTCCGCGGGAGGATCGCGGTGAGTTGGTCCCACGACCAACCCACCGGCGATTTCGTCATAGTTGCCCCTTGAAACTCAAACTCACTTACTTCCCGCCGAACGTGAAGTTCACACCGGCGACGTATTTGAAGTTGTTCTGACTCGCGGATGCGCCCGCGATGTGATTGGAGCCGAAGTGGGTGTACAGATAGTCCACTTCAACCGGACGGAACTGAATCGTCTTAGTGATTGGGATGTCCAGACCGCCGCCGAACTCCATAGCGAAAGCGTTATTGTTCCCGCTGCCGGAGCCGCATCCACCCTCTAGCTTGCAGAGGTTGGCATCGAGATTGGTATGCGCGGCGCCAAACAAACCCTCTGCGAAGGGCTGAAACTTGCCGGAGTGCTTCTTAATCTGTGGTCCGAACATGTAGGTGAACAGGTTGCCACTCACGTTTCCCAGGAATTGCCCGTTCTGAATCAACTTCTGGCCGGTGCCCTGGGTGTAGCCCATGAAGTCGGCCTTGATTCCGAAGAGCGGAGTAAAGTTATAGACAAAACCGCCGCCACCACCGAAGACGTTGAAACTGGTGAGGGCCGCCTGATTGGGGTGGACGTTAATGAAAGAGAAACCCACCGGTACTTCGAATTTCGGGTACTCGTCCTGCGCGAACGCGGTCATAGTGAGCAAGAACAAGAACCCCACCAAGCAAATCCATTTTCCGTTTTTCACTAACGATCTCCTATAGAGTGATTGAGATTGAAATCCTTTGTACATCTTCTAGTTACGGCAAACATTATTCATCGTGTGTGCCTGTCCAGTAGTGATGTGTTGGCCTCCGTCGCGGAAGGATTGTCACAAGTTTGTTCCATGTCCAGACGAACCTCGATTTCGGCCTGTCAGCAATCTCAAACGTGGAAGGCACCATTTCTCCCGCTCTCGCGTTGCAATGGTGCTGGCGCTCTTTCGTCGCAAGTTCTTCGTCCGAAGAACAGATCCCCACGGCCAGCAGGCACTTCATGCAGATCGATTCGACCTTCCCGTCCCGACCGTTCAGGTGTTTGAACTGAACGCTGCTTGACATTGCGCAACGACCCGTCGACAGACACACCTAGGTGTTCAACCGGTCAACGCCGGTTGCAAAACTCCCTTATATGCGTGACTTCCCCCTGCGCTCTAGTTGTCGCCGAAGCGGACTGATTCGATGTACTCCAGGCCATGGGTTTTCGGAATAGCGCGCACCTCAAGTACCGGCGCTTCTGGAGCTGTTTCCATCAACAGCAGCAATTCGGTGAAACGACTCGAACGTATGTGCGATTTCAATTCAGGCTCGCTGGACCAGTCTTCCTCAAGGCAAAGCGCCTCCGGATTTTCGACTTCCTGATAAATCCGGCTTCCGAGGAATCCACGCTCGACCTGTGCCTCGACCGCGATGCATCGAAGCGCCTTGACGGCCTCAACCGCGCGTCGCGGTTGCGCCATCATCCTTAACCTGAGTTGGAACATGTATGGGAGTGGTGCAATCGGAGCGCCAAGCGGCGGGAAATGGCGTCCATATGACCAAACGCTGCAACCAAACAGCTTAGAGACAAGATGGACTCGAAGAGCTTTGATACGACTGCAAAATAACTCCGAAGGGTCGGAGGTAAACCCGAAATGTCGGAGGTTGGCGCATCAGTTGATGGCGTTCTTTCGAAGAAGATTGAGCTTCGCTATCCGTGATTCTAGAGTCGTCGGCTTAACATCAAGAATCTCGGCGGCCCCGTCTTTGCCTCGAATGCGCCACCCAGTCATTTCGAGCACCTTGCGTAAGTGCTCGCGCTCAATGTCTTCCATTACGAGGCTGATGGTTGTGCCATTTGTGGGCGGCTTAGGCGCGCTGATATGTAATCTGGGCCCGTTAGCAAGGATCACAGCGCGCTCGACCGTATTGCGGAGTTCCCGGATGTTTCCAGGCCATTCGTAGATTCGCAGAACATCGATGCTGCGTTTGTCTATGGACTCGATGGTCTTTCGAAAGGCTTTGGCGAACTCGTGGACGAATGATTCGATCAGCGGGCGGATGTCTTCCGTGCGCTCGCGGAGCGGCGGGATCTTAATCGGAAAAACGTTCAGCCGATAATAGAGATCGGCCCGGAACTTGTTTTCGCGGACTGCCGCCTCAAGATCGCGGTTAGTCGCAGCGATTATCCGCACGTCCACCGAGATAGGTTTGGAGCTGCCTAGCCGCTCGATTTGCTTCTCCTGCAAGACGCGCAGCAGCTTTACCTGCACGGCGTGCGGCAACTCGCCCACTTCGTCGAGGAACAAGGTTGAGCCGTGTGCCACTTCAAATCGGCCGACCTGCCGCGACAGCGCGCCTGTGTAAGCGCCCTTCTCGCGGCCGAATAACTCACTCTCGATCAGGGTTTCCGGAATGGCGGCACAGTTCACGCGGATCATGGGACGCGCGACACGAGGACTGGAATCGTGAATGGCGGACGCAACCAATTCTTTTCCGGTGCCGGTCTCGCCGATGAGAAGCACCGTAGACGTGGTTACCGCCACCTGATCGACTTGCTCCAGCACATTACGCAGCGCCGCGCTGCCGCCGATCAGATGAACGTGTCCGCGCCCGGCCTTCACTTCCTGTTGTAGATACACGTTCTCGCGCTGCAACTGGTCGCGCAGGTTTCGTACCTCATCAAGTGCGTGCTGCGTAGACACTTCGGCGCGGTTGCGGGCCAGGGCACTGCCAATCATTTCAACGAACAAACGTAGACGACTTACCAGGGCATCCGCCCACTCCCGTTCCCGATGCATTGTCCCAAAGCTGACGGCTCCGATCAGCTGTCCGCCGACATTAAGGGGGAAGGTTGCGTTTGAGAGAAGACCGAAGCGGCGGCCAACTTCTTTTTCCTTTGCGGCTTCTTCGGGCAGATCGTCGATATGCGAGATGCAAACCGCCTCCCCGCGCGCCAACATACTCGCCATCCACGGCAAGTCTTTGACTGCCGACTCAGGCAACGGCACCAGTCCAAGCCTGTACCAGGAATGCGTGTGGACAAATCCCCTGCCACCTTCTACAAGTTGCCCTAATACGCTACGATCCAGGTCAAGTGCCTCGACAATTTGTCCCAGGGCATTGACGATCTCGTCGTCAATCGACGCAGCGCTGACACCGACGAATCGTGCCGACAGATCGGTCAGCAATGTTTCGAAGCGCAACCGCTCCTCGAGCTCTGCTTGTAGTTCTTCGGCTGAACGATACATTGAGTAACTCGCAAGTGTCGCGCCCGTTGCAGCACGATCACGAAACTGGGCGCACGCCAGAAAGGGTTCGGGGCCGTTTTTTGGGCTTAGGTATGATACCGCACATTGGAGTCGGCCACGCAGAAATCGATTCGGGCTTGGTCCCGACATCGTGCAACTTTTTGGGAAGAGTTCTCTGGATGATGACTGCTCGTCAGAAAGAAAAATATCGATTCCATTGACGCTTTGCTATCGTCGGAATGGAAGGGCGAGTGACATTGGCAACGTTCGTGCACGGGAAGAGGTGTGCTGGTAAATTCTTCTCTCCCTTTTGCCACTTCCCTTAACAAGATGCTAAATATGAATCGCGTGGCACGAACAGCAATGCTGATATTAACTTTTGTGGTGCTCCTTTATCTGCCCGCAAGCGCGCAAACGCTACAAGGGCTGGCAGAGATTGACACCTACGTAAAGTTGGACCCTGATGTGCGATTTACCTTCCAAGTGAAAGAAACAAGAGAAGGCGGCGATCCCACGCAAGCGGAGATAGGGCCCAGTCTTGATTTCTATGTCAAGCCCTTGGTCAAGTTGAAGGGTGCTGCCGAGTTCGATCTCGACGATTCGAAGTCTCGGCTTCTGGTGTTGACGATCGGGTATAGGTATCTGCCACAGGCCAACGGGGTGCCCGGGACCAACCGGCTGGAGCCGGTTGCGACTTTCAACTCCCCCATGAAAGGCAGGTTCTTGCTCACCGACCGGAACCGTGCCGATCTTGATTGGCGGGCCGGCAGCTTTTCATGGCGCTATCGCAATCGCTTTCAAGCTCAACGGAAACTTAGATTTCGTTCTTACCCTCCTGCACCGTACGTCAGCGCCGAGTTTTTCTACGAGAGCCAATACAGGAAATGGAGCGATACGGCTCTGTATGCCGGATGCATCTTTCCGATCGGAAGGCATGTCGAGTTCGATCCCTACTACGAACACCAGAACAATACGGGCCGAAGCCCCAATCAGCAATTGGACCAGCTGGGCGTCATCCTCAACCTCTTCTTTTCGGCTCGATAGTTGCTTCGATGAACCGGAGATGCCTGATTCGGGTAGTAGAGCGCCAGCGCGAAGACGACGAGCAGAAGCGCGAGCACGATCGACTGACGTTTAAGCCGTACTTAGTTTTGTGAATTAGCGGAAATCGATCATCCTCTAGCAGCGAGGATTGGGTCGAGTCCAGTTGCCAGCAGCGGAGAGCCGCGGCCCTAGAAAAAAGATCGAAGACAATTCCGCTGCTAGCACAAGATACCCTGCATATCGGAGTTGTGCAGTTGCCGAATGACGGGCAATCCAGAAGTGATTGTCCGTTGATGAAATCAGACCTCCGGCAACCGACCAGCCATTGTAGGCGCATAGTTGGCCAGAAACCGGCATGTGGGGATTACTAACGATAAGTCGGCCAGCATCCGGCAACCGCATTGGCGCCGCCACTTGGACGTAAAACGCCCTATGCGTGGATGTGGCAGTTGGGTTCCGAGCGGATCGTCGGCAACTCTTCCACGATCACCTCGCTAATTGATCTACTACCGAAAACTTCCGGTCGGCGGTTGACTATTCGCTTTTTGTTCGCCAACACTGACTGACATGCCGGAAGAACGTGAACGT
>PLQW01000169.1 GCA_003160215.1 Acidobacteriaceae bacterium | reverse complement strand
TATCGCGCTCGTTCTCATGCCGTGCCTCCCAGGCCAGGATCGCGTCGATCTTGCTCAGGACTGCCAAGGCACGACGACGATTCAGCTTGGGCGGCATGGGCGGATACTTAGTACACAAGTTCGTCAAACAGACCAAGATCGACTCCCGGCTTGCGAATCAAACCATCCTCACCCAGGTCGTGCTGGTCGAGACAGAGCCGGTTCGCCACCAGTTGCTGTAATTCCGCTAGGGTCAGATCCGGGTTTTTCCACAGCCATCCCGATCAGCGAGTCCTTGCAATGGAGATCGCATCTATTATATATTCCGATATGTCGGAATAATTATGGAGACATCATGTGTGCCGTAAAAGTGCAAACGTTGACACCCACCGAAGCCGCTGTTGTGGCGTGTGTACCCGTGCGGGATGTGAACAGAATCATTGACGAGAAGATTCTCCCGGAAGCCTTCTACGCGGCAGACCGTGATCGGGCGCGCCGACTTTATGCAGATGCCTGCGCTTTCATCTCGTTCTATTTCAGAGCAGCCAATCGACTGACGTCTGAGGAGCGCATGCGCACGATTGCCGTTGCAAGCGCCCGTTTACGCGAGGAATCCGGGAGCGTGTTGGAGAAGGAATGGATCATCCGCGAGGAGTTTCTGACGATTGATCTGGCTCCATTCCTGAGAAGCGTCCACGAGCGACTAGCCAGATTGGCGGCAGCACAAGCGCTTGTCGTTGAAGATGCCGATATTATGGGCGGAACTCCCGTTATTCGGGACACACGCATTCCGGTTTATGATGTCGCGGCCTCTGTCGCGGCAGGACTGCCCACGGCTCGCATTTTGGCCGCCTATCCCGGACTCACCGCTGAAGCTGTTGAGCTTGCCGCGTTCTATGCCGAAGCCAACCCGCAGCGCGGCAGACCACGCCAGCCTGTGTCGCCGCCCGCCGGAGCGGTCATCGTCTCCACTCGCCGCAAACCGCGGCGAGAGCTGGCGTCGTGAAACTACTTGTTGACGAGTGCCTAAGCGACGAATTGACCAAGCTCGCTCAGCGGCGGGGTCATGCAGAAGCTTCGCATATCGCTTGGGTTGGCAAGCGCGGGTGGAAGGACTGGGAACTCAAGGCCGTTATCCTCGACGGCGATTGGACGTTCGTCCCAAGAACAGCATCGATTTTCGTGGCCCAGACGACGCGCCTGGTTCCAGGGGACAATATGCGGATGTCGCACTGCACGCCGGGCTGATATGCCTCAATGGCCCGGTCGGCATGGATCTCGATCTTCAGCTCGAATTGTTTGAAGCTGCGCTCGACGAACTCGATCGCGACAACGATCTGGTTAATCAGGTATTGGAAATCACTTTGCCGGACCCTGCGGACGAAATTGAGGTGCTGCGTTACAAGCTGCCTGCTGACGGCGTCTAATCCGAATGGCGTGCTACATTTCTACCCTTGGCCGACCTGCCCCAGATAGAGTAGTTCGACTGTGAGATGCCGCGCGTGCGCCGCATGTCACCTGGGGTGGAAGCTGTTCGTGAATCGACATCAGGAAATAGGCCTTCCTTCTGGACTCCGGGAAGCGCCGCTCCAGGAACCCAGCGAACGACTTCAGGTTCTCCAGCAGCCAGCACTGGCCCGCCCGAACTTCGCAGAGGTACTTGCCCAGTTCCACAAACCTGGTATCGCGCTCGTTCTCATGCCGGGCCTCCCAGGCCAGAATCGCGTCGATCTTGCTGAGCACCTCCTGGGCACGACGACGATTCAGCTTGGGGCGGCATGGGCGGATACTTAGTACACAAGTTCGTCAAACAGGCCAAGATCGACTCCCGGCTTGCGGATCAGCTCTGCCTCAACCAGATCGCGCTGGTCGAGGCAGAGCCCAAGAAAAGGGCGGGTCGTACACGGGTTCTGGGGGAAGCGGATGCCGCTGTGCGGCAGGAACAGTCCCGATTCGATACTGCGGACGGTGTCGTCGACCAGGGTGGCGAACTCCTGCCGCTGTTGGTCNNGATCGATCCCGGTCATCCAGGAGTAGCAAACCAGCTGCGGATCGAGCGCAGCAATGCCGTCCAGCTCCTCCGGATAGCGGGCGGAACTGGTCTTCCATTCCAGATCACATCGCATCGAAGCGCACGGCACACCTGCCTACCTACAACTGCTGCCGTCTCACTTGGAAGATCTCAGCGCCGCCAACAGGATCGGTTTCGTCCATTCGGGAGCTGTCGTGAGATCGCATGAATTGACGACCTTGCCCTTGTCCAGATGAAGAATCAATATTGGTTCCGGAAGGGCGCCGGTGTGAGGGTCTGCTTCTTCGCTGTTGTCGTAGACGCGAAGCTCGGTCAATTTCCGAATCAGTCGGACCAGATTGAAACGACTCCGGTGATACCGTTCACGAATCTTGAACTCGGGAATGTCGTGTCCACCCCTCTCAACTCTGGAGCGCACGCGTGTAACGTGGAGCTCAGGTGTATTGAGGCCAACATACCAAACACGAACCTCAATTCCAGACTCCAACGCTCTCTCCAGCAGAGCTGGGATTGTGTTGCCCCCAAGGGTCGTCTCGAATGCGAAGTCCAGTCGTTCAGTGATTGCGCGTTCCAGCAATCGCTTGCCTTCATGCCATGCGGCACTGTTGGCGTCTTTTTGGATAATGGTTGGATTCGCTGCAAGGATGCGCCTGGCAGCCTCATCTGGATTGAAATATTCAACTCCATGCTGCAACAAGGCAGCGCCGCCAATACTGCTCTTGCCGGCGCCGTTTGCCCCGGCTAGAACATAGATGCAGGGTGGCTGACTTGTACTAGCCATGCTTGCGGGCCGCCAGCACTGCTGCTTTCCCCAACTGCTGCGGTGATGAACTAAAGGCAGCCTTCATCGCAGTGCGCGCCTTGGCGCTCTGCATTCGGGCGAGGAGCGCGTCGAATTCGCCGCTGAGCGTGTCAAGCTTGAATTCAGAAGCGTGCTTGAGGGCGTTGAACTGGTCCACCGAGATCAGAACTGCCTTAGGGCTGTCGTGCTTCGTTATTACAACCGTTTCTCCCTGAATTGCTTTTTCCAGGATGCGGCCAAATTCATTCTTGACCTCGGTCGCTGTAAATGAAGCAGGCTCCCTAGATTCGCGGTGATGTCGATCCCGGGAAGCGGATGACGTGTTTTTTTCTTGGCGGACGAATCGACCCATGGGACGCTCGGTATACTTCATAAGAAGCTTTTCCCTCAATAGTAGCTATTTTAGCTATTTTGTCCGATACGGGTCAACAGCGCGGCGTTAAATGCCTATCTGCGAGAACAAGCCTGCGAAGCAACCTGGCGTCGGTCGGCGTTCTCGAGGCGATGTTGGTCGAAAGCATGGCAGTTGCCTACTGGAGAGCGTGGCGCGCGCCAGGGCGAGAATGGCTTGGTGCGGCGCGGGTTTGTGTCGTGGAAATGAAACATAGAACAGGGATACTTTCAACCGAGCGCCGAACAGGCGGCAATCACTGGTGATCTTTGCCTCCCGTCAGGCAACACGCCACCGTGTTCGAATGGATTCTTCACCTTCCCCACCTTACACTACGCATCTTGCATAACGCGCAATGCGTAGTCGAATATATCTTTCTGAAAAATGAATCGTGTACTTGACTTGGAAGCGGCTGTAGGGTGTTCGAAATAAAGGACTTAAAGGACTTATAGGAATTATTACATACTCTACTGAGTCTTGTGAGGGGCGGTCGAGGACAAGCTATGACCCGGGAAACTCAAAGAACTGATTTATCGAACAAGAATCAATACCTGCATTCGAGTAAGCGTGGCCTTTCTTGCACTTTCCAACGTAATCTCCGCGAGATAGCTTTTCGAGCAGGTCACCGATGGTCTCTCCTCCGTGTGTCACGGCGAGAAATTCAACGTGAATTCCGCAGTTTTGTTCGGCGCAGTCGAACTCCACTAACCACCACGCGGCATTACTATACGGGTTCTCTTGGGCCTGATCATGATCCTGCGTTTTGGAGGGGATCCAGAGGAGACACGGTTCGGTGTATAAGGACACTAAGCCGCATTCTGGACATCCAACGTTCACCTCAAAATATTTTGGGGGCCACACAGATGGATGCTGAGACATTTTCGGTTGGCTGGGATATGGGAGCGGAATGGCCCGCTTCCGACGAGCATTTCTGCACTCCGGGTTCTTGCAGTAGATATTCGGCAACAGTGCCACACTACAATGTTATCATGCCGCACATGAAGCGGCTGGGGCAGCCGTGGCAGTTGCACTTATCCTCGCCGTGGCGTTCATGGTAACGAGGAAACCCTTAGGCGGAGAATGCAAAGTATGACCCATCTTTGTAAGCGCTTAGGGCGAACTCTCTCTTGACGGCGATTTTCGCACTGCGTTCGCCGTAGACCCAGAATGCGCTGGCATCACTACTGTCCGGCTAAAATCTCGGAAGGCCATCCTAACCCATTGAAGATCAGCATGATAACGCATGGTCGAAGCGAGAACGATTTCAATT
>PLQW01000020.1 GCA_003160215.1 Acidobacteriaceae bacterium | reverse complement strand
CCTAAGTCCCGCTGGTTGAATTGTAAGGGAGCTTGCATTGCTTCTCTGCAAACGAAGATCGGTGAATCATGCGCAGACGCTGCCCTTTCTACGAGTTTGCGACGGCCATCGGTGAATTAGTCTGCAACACTGCGGCAGATCGGCGATAATCCGCAACTGTCTGCTCGTAAGCCGACAGCAACCTGCGGCCCGCAGCCGTCCAGGTGATCTCCGGGCACGTCTGCAATGCGCCAACTCGCAGCTTTTCAAGCACCGCGCGGTCTCTATGGAGCAGCGTAATTTGTTCGGCAATGGTATCAACATCGCCGACGCGATGCACGAGCCCCGCTTTCATATGGCTGCCGATGTCTGTGCATGCTTCAGAGGCCAGCGGCACGCAGCCGCTGCCCATTGCCTCCGCAATGACCAAACCAAACCCCTCTTCAATACTCGGCAGAATCAGAAGATCGCTTTTTCTCATTTACTCCGGGACATCATTCCGATGTCTGAGCACCTGTACGCTGGGATGGGACAGCATCGGCTCCAGCTTCTCTCTGTATGCGGGAAGAAACTCGCCGGCAATCAGGAAGGTCCCCGTTTCGCTTGCGGGCGATTTAAGCCATGCTTCAAGGGCGTAGTGCAGCCCCTTTCTTACCGCGCACACTCCCACAAACAGCATCGTCAAGCCCGCGTTTGCAGTCTTCGGCTGAGGATCCGGGAAATAAACAGACTCGTCATAGCCATATATATGGCGAACAAGCTGTTCTCTGCGGAAGCCATTGTCGAGGAACGTCTTCACTACAAATTCCGAAGGACACAGCAGTTTTGTAGCCAGCCGATATTCCTCTTCCTCTTTACGCAGTCTATCCGCATTGAAAGCATGTTCATGACCCGGAGGAAGCATTACACCAAGGGACTCACATTCTTTCTGCACTATTTCATAGGCAAAACGCGTATGCNNGCGTCATAGGCAAAACGCGTATGCGCATTTGGCCTTTCCAGAACTGTTGGGATTCCGAGTCGAATCGCGGTTTTCAGAGTCTCGATGGCGCCCAGCGACCAAACATGAATCAGGTCGATGCTACCTGCTGATTTTGCAATTCGCCTTGCCACGATTCTGTCGTGCAGTGCAAGAGCTCGCTCGGTTCCCAGTAGTCTGTATGGAACACGCCACTTCCTATAGGCGAGCGTCTGCGAGACCCGAACCCCTGCGGGCACCTCTCGCCCCAGAGACGCGGGATACACAAGCAGATCCACCCCGGCCGCAGCCAATCCGTTCACCTGCTGCCACGCCGTGTAACAGATCCTGCTGGCCCCGAGTCGAAACGGAAAACTGTAGACTACACGAAGCTGTTTGTCGCTTCCGATCACTTGAAGAGTCCTTTTTGCAATGCGTTCGCGCGAATCGGTTCAGATTCCAGACGAAACATTGCCGGTTTCGGTTACATCAAGGCACAGATTCAGTGTGGCCTGTACTGCGAAGGCCACCGCGGCTGGATGGGTTTCGGCAGATATGTCATTGACCACAGCGTGATCGACTTAGCCACAGAACGAGGATTACCGCTGTTTTGGACCGATCGTTTCAGCTGTACTCTTGCGTCACTCGTTCTTCCCATGCCCATCAGGAGCTTGGCGTACACGCGCCTCTTTGAAGCAAACGCTGCTCGGAACGCCTTCAGGAGTCTTGCATTTGCCTCCGCATTAAACTTCTCCTCGAGGAGCTCGAAGACGTGTACCCAGACTCCGAATGTCCATCCGTGATCCTTCGACAGTGAATCATCGCGAAGCCTGTAGCCCACCAGATCGGTCGACGTGAACACCACGGGTCCGACAAGAGACAGCAAGGAACAGCAATAAGAATCTTCCGCCCCCATTTCCTTGAATGGCTCCGGCCCCAGGTGATCAAGTACTTTTTTAGGCACGCAACAATAGCTGAAGCAGCTAAATGGACCAGTGCGGGAGTTGTATCGTTTAAAGAATTCGAGGGGCGGAATCAGCTCGACCTTTTCTTCCAAATCGGCTGGCGCATCCTTCCACGGATTATTGTCGTTTCCGCGGAAGTTGACGTGGCCTGTCCAGAACGCAACAGCATCCGTATACTCCTTGAAGCGCCGTTCCTGAACTTTGAGATAGTCGGGATGCCACAGATCATCCGAGTCGAGAAAAGAGATCAAGTCCCCGGTAGCATGTGGAATGAGGTTATTGCGAGCCCTGGCGAGGCCGCCGTTCGGCTGTTTATACACTCGAATCTTATTACCGAACGTTTCCAGGACTTTCTCTGTATCATCTGTGCTTCCATCGTTCATAACCAGAATCTCGTCCGGCACCCGTGTCTGCCGGAGGACCGATTCGATCGTCGGTACGATGGTTGAAGAACAGTTGTAGGCAGGAATCAGCGCGCTAACACGCATCTGCCGGTCTCCTTTCAATTCTGCTGGGGATTTCACGTCGAGGATCTCTGCGTTTATTCCTGTTTGGTAAAGACGGCTGTGATTGTTTCGCCGTCGCCCGCGAGCGAAATCGCCGCGTCGATCAACCGCAGAAACGTAATGCGGAACGCCTTGCGAGCAATCTTCACAGGGAGTGTGTCGACCTTAGGTTCAGAACTGGGCGGACGCGGATGACCGACCTTTCGCAGAACATCGTCGATCACATAATGCCAGCTGGATTCAAAGTAGGTCTCGTGATGGGTGGTGACCGAGACTTCTTTGAGGCCGGACGACTGCGCCAGCTTTTTGAGACTAGCCGGCGAAAAATGGAACAGGTGTCGCGGCAGCTCAAGAGCGTACCAGTACGAGCGGAAGACGCGCGACGCGGCCGAGTCAATGTTCGGCATCATCGTGTAAAAGATGCCCCCGGGCTTGAGCCATTTTGCGACTCGGGAAAGTACTGCTCGCGGATCATACATGTGCTCGAAGACATTGAAGCAGGTGATTGCGTCAAAGCTGTTCGAAGAAAACGCTGCGTCCGGCACGTCGCCGACAAAAACCTCAGCGCCGCAACGCTCACGTGCCACTCTGGCAGCGGCCTCCGACATTTCAATGC
>PLQW01000235.1 GCA_003160215.1 Acidobacteriaceae bacterium | reverse complement strand
GAATCGAACGGCGAGAACGGTATGAGCTGGCGGTAGGGAGTCTCAAACAGCATCAACGGAGAATTGGGAGTCCCTTTCCATGGCATCTCCACCGGCAGCAGGTCGGCTGCGTGCAGAGTGAGAACATCCTTTTCCCGCTTGTTGATCTCACCCAGTCCCGGGAGACTGGAAAAGAAGAAGCGCTTTTGCGCCAATGTCTCCGGAATCCCGCGTGCGCCGTTCATGCGCCCGATGGCGTGCAACACCCGCTGCCGGCGGTCGGCAAGAGTGCGCTCCGCTTCTTCCGCCTCAAAGCGATTGCGGGCCGGCCGTGAGGTGCGGACGGCAACGGTCAGGCTGAGCTGGCAGGATTTCAGCGAGCTCGAAATCAACTCCTGTAACACCTTGACCAGTTGATGCTCCGCTACCTGGGCATCCACATTGAGCCGGAACCCTCCATGGATGTCCTTCTGTGCCGCCGTCATTTTGCGCAGCCGGCTCTTGTACTGCTTCACCGCCTTTGTCTGATCGGGAAGGACAACTTCGGCGTTGATGATGATCGGAAAGTCCATCACCACCAGCTCGCGCAGCACTCCTGGGAAGGTGGCGTCGGGAAGGTCTTTCAGGCTAATGAACGAGTACAGCAGTCCGCCAGTCTTGACGTGTTCATCGAGTTCATCCTCAATGTTGACGCTAGCCATCTGGCTTCGCGCACTCTCATAGACCAGCGATTCTCTCGGAGGAAGGAACGGCCGTTTGTCGTTTACCAGCGGATTGAGCGCGCGCTTGACCTCCAGGAAAATGTCGTTTTGCGTCAGCCGCTCGATTTTCATGCCCGTGGCTTGCAGCGAAGCCTCAACTCCGGACATGAGACTGTTGAACTCGGCGACCAGGTCTTCATGCTCCCGCCGGCTGCGCTCAATGCATTTGCTGGCCGACATGCTGAAGCTGTCACCGCGCATCTTCTTCTTCCACTCCAACTCTGGTGCCTGGTGGTGAATGCGTGGGTCCCAGATGAAGTAGAAGTGCAGCATGTGCTGCAGGTAGTAGCCCTCTGCGTTTTTCTTCAGCCAGAGGTCGGATTGTTCGCGATCGACTGCCTGAAGGACCGCGCTGGGATTCTGTTGTTCCCGGTTGTAGCGTGCGATCAGATCCTCAGCCCCTTCGGCGATCTCAAAGCGCACTTGCAGGCGCATGGATCTCTCCGGTAAGGAGCGGATCAGGGCCTCCAGTACCAGCTTTGTCGGGTTTCGCTCCGCGTCACTGGCGTAGTAGGAGTGAATGCCGCTTACCCTGTATCCGGCGACGAAGGACCCGTTGAGTTGGATCAACAGATCATCGGTGAGATCACGAACTTTCAATTGCTCACACAGTGGCGGCTGGGCCAATGACTTCTCGTATTTTTCCGTCGTTAACGGCATCGCCAACTCCTTAGTCCTTTATGTATTCGCGAGTTAATTCGCGGTCCCGCTCCAGCGCGGAGTAAACGTGGGGCTTGGTATGGAACAGCACCCAGTCCATCAGGTACCCACGCTGCTTGCCGTACTTGAAGAGCATCAGCGCAGGCACGCTCAGGATGGGAACCAGGTACTGCAGCACCATGTTCATTGGCAGGCCGAACATCTCTCGGTTCAGGAACCTGCCGCAGATGTTCATGACAACCGCCACTGCGAGAATGGCGAACAAGTCCTCCGCTTCGAGTCCGAAGAAGGTAACTCTGGTTCGCAGGTTCCGGTATATCGGTGTCACATCGAGCGCCATTGTTTCTCTCTCCTAAGTCACTCCACCCGTCCCGTGGCTGACGAAGAACTCAGCCAGACGAAGCAGTCCCGAAACCATGAGGCACAGTGCCGCCGTTACAAAGTGGCGCAGCCAGCCGCTGGTAGGATGGACCAGCGAGAAGATTCCCAATCGCAGTGCCATCGCCGCGACCTGGGACGCCGCGTAGACGGGCAAGATCACATTCGCCACCCAATCGATCAGGGTCGTTATGGATATCCAGTACAGATCGGGATTGTTCCAAGCCGCCTGCGAAGCGAATGTCTCAAATGCGCGCGTCAATCCGGAAACCAGCAGACAGGCCAGTGCGCCGTACATGCTGTGCGAAAATTCCTGCCCCTTGGAAAACTGCAGAATGGCGATGATGATGAAGGCCGCGGCGATCGTAGGCATGATCACGTTGCCCAGCCAGTTCGCCAGATGAAGGATCCCGTGGTCAAAAGTCATGTTCCCGAGGTTCATTCGCACTCCTACATCATCGAAATCAGCAGTCTCCAAATAGCTGAGACTGTGAGCAGGGCCAGCGCCACCACAACCAGCCGCAGGAATGGCTTTCTGGTCGCAAAGTTCAAGATCGCCCCCACCAGCGCCAGCACGGCAGCGATCGGCATGACCGTCCCGACCAGGTGGTTCCATAGACTGTCCAACACATCGACGGTCGCGTACTGCGTTCCCGTGTTGTAGCTCTGAATCAGGTTGTAGGTGGTCTGGGTGCCAAGCAGGAACATGGCTGCCAGAATCGACGGCAGCGGATGTTGACCTGAGGCAGCGTCCAGAATGGCGCGCAACACGAAGAACGCCGCCAGTGTCGGCACTAGTCGCTGCACCACGAAGTTGGTAACGAATTGCGCCACGTCCGCCTGAAGATTCGCCAGCCATCCGGTCGAAATCCCTCCATTGGGCAGCGGCACCGGTACACCAAACGAAGTGAACCAACTCAGCAGCGGCTGAAGTGTCAGGAAGACGATTGCCCAGAACATCCACTTGGTGAACCCTCCGCCGATGGCGAACGTCATCGTTCCTTCGCGTCGCAGACTGACACCGGCAATCACCAAGGACAGCAGCGCGGCTGACGGCGCCAGTAAGAGCAGGACCGAGATAATGTCGTTGAGCAGCTGCGGTGTTGCCATCTGTCCTATTCCCCAAGTCGGGACTTACATCGAGAAGAAGCATCCTGGTTATAGGCAGCCCGCATCGCTTCACAGCCGTTGCGGGCTGCCTGGTTGATTTGCGCCCCTTGCATGAAGGCCGCACGGTTAAGTCACTCCTCCTGTTCCGTTCGTGATCCAGAATTCGATCAGACGCGTGACACCTGAGATAGCCAGCAGAGCGGCAGCCGCGAACAACCACCGCCCAAAGCCGCGGCCAGTCAGCCATGACACGACGGCGCCCAGTACCGCCCCGCCGGCGCCGACCGGTGCGATCACGTTGCCGATCCAGTTAATGAAGTTCAGGAAGCTGCCTTCCGGTTGGGCGCCGGTCTGTCCTTGAACAGCCACATTGAATTGCGGCGAGCTGCCGAGGTTCTGCGCGGCCACAAACTGCACAATGGCCAGCAGCAAGATCGCCGCCACAACCAGAGGTTTCTTCCATCCGAGATCTGCCTGAAATTTCCTCACCGAACATTTCTCCTTTCCCAGACTCGTCGATTGCCTCGCCGCTCGCCGAAATTGGCGACGGAAAAGTGATCGATGTGCGACGGAAAGTAGCTCGGAACCAAAAAGCTGTCAAACGGGCGCGAATTCAGCGGAGATCAAAGACCCTGGGGATCAGAAAAACGAAGAATTGGGAGAGGAGTAATGCCTGGAAAGGGGTTCCAGATGCGGAGCTATTGCAACCCAGTATTGTCCAGTTGGGCCATGTTCCCGCGAACCCGCTCGGTGGCCCGGTCGAAATCAGACCAATTCAGCGGTGGCAGTTGGTCGCTATTGGCAATTCGATTGAAAGCCATGCGCTTCGCGGCCGTGCAAATTGCCTGGAGATCCGCAGGAGCCAACCCGTTCAGCCGCTGGGCAATATCTTCAACCGTTAACCCAGGCTCCAGGCGAGCGCCCTTGAGATAGATCCCGAGCAACTGCACTCGCTGTGCAGTTTCAGGAGGTGGAATCAAAAGCTTCTCGGAGAACCGGCCGCCTCTCAGTACTCGGGTATCGATGTTTTCCGGGTGATTGGTCGTGCCCACCAGAAACACATTGTTTTCCGGCTGCAAGCCGCTGACTTCCGTAAGGAATTGTTCCACGAGCTGGACATCGTGCTGAGCCAGGTAGCGGTTGTTCGCGGGCAACAGCCCATCCATTTCATCGAGGAAGACGATTGCGGGACTGTGTTCCTTGGCGCGCGCGAAAACAGCGGCCACACGCTTGACCGAATCTCCGACACCTCCGCCTAAAACAGTGGCTGCCGTGAGCGGATAGAAACTGCGTTTGGTTTGGCTTGCGATCAGGGTTGCGATCAACGTTTTTCCTGTTCCTGGCGGCCCGATCAACAATAGCCCCGTCGGTACCTGCAATCCCAAAGAATGCGTTCGCGTTGGGTCTTCGAGTAGGCGAATGATGGACTTCAGGTCTCGCTCGACGGACTCCGCGATGACGACATCGTTCCATTCCACACGCTCCAGCTGCGGCCGGTCCTTACCGCCGTTTCCTTCCATGGCCCGCCGCAGATCCTTTGCTTCGATCTTCCGGTTGTCGGTCAGCGCGTAATTCGCTGCCTGGTCTACCAAGGCGCGCAATTTCGCCGCACTGGCTCCCGGGGTCCGGTGCGCGAAATCCTGCAAGTCGAAGCGTCTCCACGGTTTCTTGCTGAGCTGCGCTTCCAGAATCTTCACTCGCGTGGCTTCGTCGGGAAGATCGACACGCACTTTTATGTCAAATCTCCCTTCACGAATTAACGCTTCATCGAGGCCATCTAGGCGGTTGGTCGCGGCCATCAGCACGAATCCGCTGATTCCACGGTATTGGTCGATCGCGCTCATCAGGGCCATGGTGATGTTATTGAACTCACGTCCCGCCCCGCCTGGGTCGCTGATGGCGTCCTGCCGGCCACCTCCCAGCGAGTCGATCTCGTCGATGAAGAAGAGGACGGGCTTGCGGCCTGCCGCCTGCGCGAACACTCCCTGGATGTTTTCTCCAGTCGCCCCAATCCAGCGGGTCAGCAGCTTCGGAGCGGATACGTATTCGAAGTGCAGCCCGAGCTCGCCTGCGGTCGCTCTCGCCAGGAAGGTTTTCCCTGTTCCGCGTGGACCGTACAGAAGGATCCCGTTTCTAACCAGCCCGTAGCGTTCGTACTTTTCCGGATGCAGATGTCCTTGTACTACCTCGCGAATTTGTTCCTTCGCCTCTTCCATGCCGCCGAGATCGCTGAACCGTTCCGCTGGTACATTGCGAACGACTTCGACAGATTGTGGTGCCGGTCGCTGAACCAGGCCGCCAATGGCGACGGGGGCTGCTCCACTCCTTCGTTTAGGTCGCGCCAGGAAAATCCAGAAGAACGAAACGATCCAACCTATTGAGGTGACTCCCAAGAGCAGAATCCAAAGTGGGCCAAGCGGCTTATTCTGCTTGGCTGTTTGAAGCACCGGATCCCACATGAGCAAGATCACCGCGCCGAGTGCAATGCAGCTAGCGGCTGCGAACCTCAAAGGCTTTTTCAAAAGCCCTGGCGCATTTCGCAGTGGCCCCCGCACGAGGCTGATCAACACCAGTGCTGCGAGCCACAGCACGAGCGTGTTGAGAAACCATTCTTGATGCGAGTGCGCCACTTCACCACCAATCGCCAGGACGACCAGCATCACGCGGAATTGCGTCTCTGCCCGTCCTGACAGAGCTCTAATTTAGCCCATCTCAGGGCTTGGTTGCTGCATATTTGGGTCGATGCTGGAAGGGGTAGCGGGGTACAGATTTGCGAAATGTGAGCGCGTCGGTGAGCGGCTTATTCGGCGAGATGCTTGACTTCTCCTCTGGGGTGGCCAGGCTGGATGCCAGCCTGGCAGGGCAAGCCTCCGTCTTGCCGTAGTTCGACACCCCAGTCTCCAAAAACACACCTCCTTTCTCTTCATTGCTGCGGCTGTGCTTGGATCGCCGCCTGGCTGCTGGCTTGGGTATAGAGCTCGTTGATTTCGCTTCTTAGCTGCATTAATTGGCGGAGTTCTTCGAGATTCGGCACCCCGCCACTGAAGCCGGCGGTACTGGTACCGGTGCTTCGCGTCCCGGATGTCGCGCCCCCATGGTCCGAAGATGGCTTCTGGACGACGAGGTAAAAGCGCGTGTTGCCGGGCAGCGTCACCACGAGGTTCTGATTGAACGCCAGGCCGTTTAGCTCTTCCTGTCCTGCGGTCGCCACGTTGTCGGCCAGACGCTCGCGCATCAGGGTGTTCGGGGAAATCATCCCGTTGTAAGTCGAACCCTGTGGACCGACCAGATACGACGCGATTGTCCCCATCCCTGTAAGGGACCGTACAAGAAACTTCGTGCCTGTCTTCTTGCCGGAGACATCGCCCTTGAGCGGCCCGAAATTCAGGCTCATGGCCGAGGCATCGATCTTCTCGACTGCCCCATCGGGCATCTCGACCCGGCTGAATTGAATGCCCACATATCCCGATGGATTCACCTGCGTCAGTCGGCCAAAAACCTTCGACCCCGCCGCCAGCACGATCTGCCCGTTGCGCTCGTAGTTGTATTCAATCACTGCCACAACAGGCGTTGATACGGCCGAACTTACCGGCGTTTGCAGGCGCGCAACCAAGCGGGTGCCGGCAGCAAGTGCCAGGGCATCTTCTGCATTCTCGGGTATGTTTTGCTTGAGCATGGGTTTGGCCTCTGCCGCTCGCACGAAGACCAGCGAGGGCTTTTTGAGGTCCGCGGCTGTTTCGGATGCAGACGGCGCCGGATCATTAGGAGTGGTGGTACCCGTTCCCACGGTAGGGTCAGAGAAATCGACCTTGCTCAGGGCATAATCCTGCGGCGGATTCGTCTTGTTCGGGATCGCCGCAGTCGGCTTGGGCGCCATCGCGGTTCGCGAAGTGCGGCCGATATCTTCCGCCGTTAATTGGCCGTCTACGGCGGGGTCGGAGTTACGCACATCTGCACTCAGCTTCGGCGTCACCGAGGTGTTGGGATCGCTGTTCTCCTGTCCCGGTGTAACTTTGCGGCCCAGACTGGCTTCGCCGCGCGGGTTTTCTCCAGGCAGTGAAATCTTTTGCTTCGGACGCGAGAAGATGCCTAAGAAAAGCAGCAACAGCGCCACGCAAACTCCCACCAGCAGAAACAGCGATTTGCTCTTGTCGCGCCCGAGTTCCTGCCGGCTCTCCGCCGGTTTCTGCTGCCGTCGCGCTGTCTGGAAAGCCGAAAGGAATGCCTCGCGCCAGTTTCCTTTGCCAGTCTCTTCCGGCACGGACTCCTCGTTGGCTATTTCCGTCTCCGGATTCGCTGGAGCTGTTTTCAGGTCCTTGTTCGTTTCTTCAGTGAGCATGGTTTGCTGCCTCCCGCAGTGTGCTGACTCCAAAACCGATGGGCGCCAAGGCCGGTTTGTCTACCGCGCCGGACTCCGCCATTTGCAAGAACAACGTCTCCATCGACCGCTTGTAGGGAGGACGCTCGAACAGCACCACGCCGTCGGCGCGTTCCCCTCGTCCGATCCGCCGTCGGCTCAGTCGGAAATCGATCACCGCCAACTGCTCCGCCGTGGACCAGTGCTCGTGCTTGATCAGCTTTCCCGACTTGTCCTGGCCGCCCAACTGGATCTGCGGGGGCATCAACAGGATGGCGTGCTTGCTGGTGTTTACCACCGAGAACAGCACAATCACTTGTTGGCCACCATCGAGTACTTCGCTGACGCCCGCTCGCAGCCGGTCACCCTTCACCTCGTCGCTTTCCGGGCGTTCGCCATACAGCACAGGCATGGGAGCTTGTTTCTGGCGTTCCAGCAGGCTGTCGAGCGAGTCTGGTTTGGGTTGGGTCGGCATTGTTTCAACCTGAGGGTTGGCCGTCGTGAGTGACGCGGGTAATAAGGCAGCACCCGTTCCTGAGGGACTCGCAACTGACGAAACCGCTGCAGTCTGCGCCTTCGACACGCTGGCGGTCTGCGCCACTAATGCGAATGGTACGGTGTCGGGCTCGACCAGAAAGCCGCCGGATGGCTGGTATCGCAGCAGGAAATCAACGTTTGTCGACTTCTGGCCTTCGCCACCGCTAACCAGGAGAAAGCTGATCTGGCGTCCTCTAGCGGTGGAAATCAGCAGATTACTTTCGGCATGTTCGTTGGTCAGGGCCTTGACGAACACCAGCTCTGGCTCACGTTCGGAATGCTCCACCTGAAACAGTGCCGGGTCTCCCACTACGACTGAATTCACGGGCTCCGGCACCCGGATCGCGGTCACAAAGTGTGCCGCAAGTTCGATCTCGGTAATCTTGCTGTCCGCCGTGGGCTTGATGCGGACCTGCGGAACGATGGTTGTTTGTTGTGCTCCAGCCGTCACGGTCAGTACTGCCAGCGACAGCCATCCGAAAACCAAAGCGTTTCTCATCTGTCACCTCAACTTTTCCCTCTGCCGCGCCAACTGGCTCCGTGCCCGAAGCACTCGTCGCACGCGATACCGTTGCGCGACCCGTTTGACGTACCCCTGAACATCGGGGGAGGAATAGTCCAGTCCCCTCGAAGAGATTGCGTACTCGCCGACGTAGTAGGCTGCGGTGATCAGTCGGAGGTCTCCGTTGAACCTCTGTTTCAGCCACGCAAGATATGCGACACCACCGCGAATGTTCTCTTGCACCAGAAATCGATTGCGCACTCCGAACCGCACAGCCGTTGCGGGCATCAACTGCATGATCCCAGCCGCGCCTTTCTTCGATACCGCATACGGATTCCATCCCGATTCTTCGTCGATAATCGCAGCCACCAGTTCCACCGGGACCTGATAGACAGCGGCGTAATACTCAGCCCACCTTGCTGACACGTCTCGTGGTGCGCGTGCGTCAGGCACTTGCGCCCTTGCGGTTCCCACCAGCAACACGAGGAAACACGCCCTGGCCCACTTCACGCTGCAGCCTCCACAACCGCCGCCGGCGAGCCCACATCTTCCGCCACGGCCATCAACTCGTCGCGATAGCGCTTCGAATCGGCGACCAGACCTTCAAACCCGGCGCGCAATAGTAGGCGTTTACGATCAGCCTCGGTCTTGGCCAACAGCGGCAACAGCAAGTCCCGTTGCTCGTGTGATATCTCCTCGACCCCCAGGATTTCCAGTGCCTGAGCGAGGTCCAGCATTTCGGCGATCGAGGGCGGCTTTTCCATGTTCCAGCCACGCAGTGCGTGCGCGAGCCCGGCTAGTTGTCCCCGCAGGCGCAGGCTTTCACTGCTGCTGCGGATCGCCAGAATCTCTTTCTCACGCTCGACAGATGGGTACTCAAAACGCAGATAGAAACACCGTCGTCGCAGAGGGTCGCCCAGACGGCGCTCTTCGTTCGAACTGAGGACAACAAACGGAATGGTCGATGCTCCAACCGTTCCCAGCTTGGGCACGGTGATCTGCCAGGCGCTCAGGATCTCCAGCAGCAAGGCTTCGATGTTGTGGTCGACCTTGTCGAGCTCGTCGACCAGAAGTACGCATGGCTGCGATTCATAGCGCAGTGCCCGCAATAACGGACCCTCCGCAAAGAAGTCCAGCGAGTGCAACCGGCTCCGTATCTGGTCCCAGTCTTGGCCGAGGTTGTCGGCTTGCGTGTCCAGAAAAAGCTTCTGCAACGCCTCGTCGAATTTTCCGATGACCTTCTCTTCGGTAATTCCCACGTAGCACTGAAGGCGCTCAACCACCGTATTGGCCGCCGCCGCTACCGCATAGGCCAGCTCGGTCTTGCCACATCCTGGCGGACCTTCCACCAGCAGCGGCTTGCGCATACGGGCCGCCAGATACACCACTTCCAGCGTGATGGGATCGATGATGTAGCGTGCCGCACGGAGCTTGGTGGCGAGTTCGCTTGCAGATGAGAACACGTCGGCTTCCTTTCGTCGTGAAAACTACATCGGAAGCGCTGCTTTTGCATTTGCTGGTACGCGGACTTTGCGGTAATCCGGCAACCTTATGCGTGGGTTCAGTTTCTAGCCGGGAGCGCGGGTTCGAAGCGGCGAATACGCTGCATTGGGTCTAAGACAATGATTCTGCTCACTCGTCGTCTCATAGCAGCAGAGCTGCGGCTCCAATCGGACCGTGAAACTCAGAAGTCAGAGATTTATTTCACCGATTACACTTTGGCTGGGCAACCGGGGGCTTATTCGTTCTGGAAGTCAGACGCGGACAGGCGGTCCGCAGGCCGGACTGTCAGTACATAAGGTCGGTCGCGAGGCGCTTGCCATCTTTATTTCACCGATTACACTTTGACTGGGCAACCGGAGCCTTATTCGTCCTGAAGGCCAGACCAGGGCAGGCAACCCGTAGGCCGAGCGTCGGGGTGTCAGTACAGGGCGTCGTTTCCAAGACGCTCGCCAACTTTATTTCACCGATTACACTTTGGCTGGGCAACCGGAGCCTTATTC
>PLQW01000249.1 GCA_003160215.1 Acidobacteriaceae bacterium | reverse complement strand
GCCTTCGACGCGCTGATTGCCACGCCCGACATGATGAAGTCGGTGGGCCGCCTGGGTAAGGTGCTTGGCCCGCGCGGGCTGATGCCCAACCCGAAGACCGGAACCGTGACCTTCGACGTGGCTGCGGCGGTCAGGGAAACCAAGGCCGGCAAGGTAGAGTTTCGCACCGACAAGACCGCGCTGGTGCATGTGCCGGTGGGCAAGATTTCGTTTTCGCCGGAGAAGTTGGTGGAGAATGCCGCCACGGTGATTACCAGCGTGATCAAGGCAAAGCCCACGGTAGCCAAGGGCAAATACATCAAGGGTTGCTATCTCAGCTCCACCATGGGTCCGGGTGTCTCCATTGACACGGCGGCGGTGGAAGCGGCGGCGCGGGCCTAGGGCCGCGCGCTGAACGGTGAGCGGAAAATTTGACTGGCGCCCCTGAGCGCAGCGACCGGGAAAAAGGATTCGAAGATGGCTGTCACAAGAGCAAAAAAAATCGAGCAGGCCGAGAAGCTGAAGCAAGAGTTCCAGAGTGCGAATCATGCCGTCGTGGGCACGTTCAGCAAGCTAACTGTGCAGAAGGATTTTGAACTGCGCAAGGCTGTGCGCACCGCGGGCGGGCATTATCGCGTGGTGAAGAACACGCTGGCGGAACGCGCCGCCCAGGGAACCAAGGTGGAGGAGGCGATGAAGGGCCTCGTCGGAGTTACCTCCATTGCCTACACTGGCGGCGATCCGGTGGCCCTGGCCAAGGCGCTCAGCAAGTATGCCAAGGACAATCCGGAGTACACCTTCAAGGCCGGCATCGTGGACGGCCGGGTCATCGCGATCAAAGACATCGACGCGCTGGCCAGCATGCCGTCCAAGGAAGAAATCCACTCCAAGCTGCTGTTCCTGATGAACGCTCCGGCGCAGCGCCTGGTAACGGTGATGAACGCCATTGGGCGCGATCTGGCGGTCGTGATCAACCAGGGCGTGGAGAAGAACAAGTTTGGTGGCGCAGAGGAAGCGGCGCCGGCAGTCCCGGCGGCTGAAGAATCTGCGGCGGCGGAAGCACAGGCTTAGGCCGGGACAGTAAACAAGTTTGGGAGTGCGCAAGCGCTCCCTTAGGATTTGCGTTATCCGTTGTGAGGCGTGCAGTCTGCGTGAGTCTGGCATGCGACGGCACATTGGAAGCCTCGAAGACCGATAACGAAATCAACACAACGAATAACGAATAGGTGGATAAACACATGGCGGATTTGCAGCAGTTGGAAGAAACAATCGTAGGGCTCTCGCTTCTGGATGCGGCGGCCCTGGTAAAGAAGTTGGAAGAGCGCCTTGGCGTCTCGGCGGCGGCTGCGGCCCCCGTCATGATGGCAGGCGGAGCCGGCGCGGGCGCCGCAGCTGCGGCCCCGGTGGAAGAGAAGACCGAGTTTGCGGTCGTTCTCACCGCGGTGGGCGCCAACAAGATCAACGTGATCAAGGCTGTCCGTGAAGTCACCAGCCTGGGTCTGAAGGAAGCCAAGGACCTGGTCGATGGCGCTCCCAAGACCGTGAAGGAAGGCGTCTCCAAGGACGAGGCCGAGACCATCAAGAAAAAGTTCACCGAGGCAGGCGCGACCGTCGAGGTGAAATAAGCTTCAGTCCCGTTTCGCCCGGCCCTGGCAAGTGCCCGTTTGCGCTTGTCAGGGTGCAGGCAACGGAGCGGGACGATTTACTCCGGGACGCTGACCGGAGTCAAGGCTGCTGCCGCCTGCAGTTGACGGGGCGGCGGCTACGTTCCTCTTCACGTCGGAGCGGTCGTGGAGGGGCGCGATGAAGCCGAGGAAGCAGAGCAGTCCTGCTCAGCAGGGACTGCGGAATTCCCGGGCATCGTTGAGCCGGATTCTTTCTGGAATCCGGAGCATCCAACAGGTAAGTGGCAGGCGGCAAACTCGACCGGAGTCGCGTCAGCTCAGGCGCGACGGTAGGGCTAGCCGAGGACAAGGCCTGAAGATACTGGCGCGGGAAGCGAAAAACATCGCGGCACAATTTGTGCCGAAATCCCGGACCGAATGGTCATGGGATTGCAGAACGCCTGACGTGGCGCTTGCGGGGACTTCTGTCTCCGGAGGCGCACTCGTGTTTTTGCGCGTACCTCAAGCCGCCCCTTCTTCTTCCGCTTACCTGTCACCGTGGGGCGGCAGTCCTGCCCGTCGCACATCCGCATTAGCGGTTTGCATGGCCACGCATGAGCGAGCGGGCCGACGCTGATATAGGAGCTTTATACATGGCACGACAGAAGACTGCCAATCGAAATCGATTCGATTTCTCAAAAATTCCGGCGACCATTCAGATTCCCAACCTGATCGAGGTGCAGAAGCGTTCCTACGACCGTTTTCTGCAGATGGATGCGCTGCCGAGCGAACGCGATGACGGCGGTTTGCAGGCGGTGTTCCAGTCGGTATTCCCGATCACGGACTTCCGCAACGTTTCGCAATTGGACTTCGTGGAGTACGCCATCGGCAACTGGGAGTGCAAGTGCGGCCACCTCAAGGGGCTGAATCATCTGCGCACCACGTGCCGTAATTGCGGCGCAACCGTGAAGACCGATCCGTTCCATCTGGGCGACATGCTATGCACCAAGTGCGGCACCTACAACGCCAATACACCCGATTTCTGTAACAAGTGCGGCGACCCTGTGGGGTTGCAGCTGAAGTACGACGTGGCCGAATGCGAAGAGCGCGGCATGACCTACTCCGCCCCGCTGAAGGTCACCATGCGCCTCACCATCTACGACAAGGACCCGGAAACCGGCAACCGCTCCATCCGCGACATGAAGGAGCAGGAAGTCTTCTTTGGCGACATCCCTTTGATGACGGCCAACGGCACCTTCATCATTAACGGCACCGAGCGCGTCATCGTCAGCCAGTTGCACCGGTCGCCCGGCGTGTTCTTCGAGACCGCGAGCAACCGCACCTATTTCCTGGGCAAGATCATTCCCTACCGCGGTTCGTGGGTGGAGTTCGAGTACGACCAGAAGAACATCCTGTACGTGCGCATCGATCGCAAGCGCAAATTCCTGGGAAGCATCTTCCTGCGGGCCCTGGGCCTGCGCTCCGATGAGGACATCCTGCGCACGTTCTACACCGTGGATCGCATCGCTCTGAAGGACAAGAAGCTGTACTGGACGCTCGAACCCGGCGTGGAGCGGCCGACCAACCTGGTCGGCATGAAGCTGGCGCACCGGATTGCGACCAAGGGCGGCGAAGAGATCGCTCACTCCGGCCGCAAGGTTACGCCGTCGGTGATGAAGGAAATCCAGAAGCACAAGATTTCCGAGATCGAGGTTGATCTGAGCGACCTGGAAGGCGCCTACGTCGCTGCCGATGTAGTTGACACCAGCACTGGCGAAATTCTGCTGGAAGCCAATTCCGAGCTTACGGCCGAGAAGTTGGCGAAGCTGATGGAAGCCGGCGTTGCCGAATTGCATGTGTTCTTCCCGGAGCGTGACGATGTGGGCACCGTGATCGGCGCCACGCTGCGCCGCGATTCGGTAAAAACACCGCAGGAAGCCCTGATCGAGATCTACCGCAAGCTGCGCCCCGGCGATCCGCCGACGCTCGACACGGCTACCTCGCTGTTCCATGGCATGTTCTTCGACCCGCGCAAGTATGACTTCTCGCGCGTGGGCCGCCTGAAGTTCAACATCAAGCTGTTCGAGAGCGAAGACGCCACTAAACTGGACCACCGTACGCTGGAGCCGGACGATTTCTATGGCACCATTCGCTACCTGCTCAAGCTGCGCAAGAACATCGGTTCGGTGGACGACATCGATCACCTGGGCAACCGCCGCGTGCGCGCGGTCGGCGAACTGCTGGAGAACCAGTTCCGTATCGGCCTGGTTCGCATGGAACGCGCCATCAAGGAGAAGATGAGCGTGTACCAGGAGATGTCCACGGCCATGCCGCACGACCTGGTAAACGCCAAGCCGGTGATGGCCGCCATTCGCGAGTTTTTTGGTTCGTCGCAGTTGTCCCAGTTCATGGACCAGACCAACCCGCTGTCGGAGATTACGCACAAGCGGCGCCTGTCGGCACTGGGGCCGGGTGGCCTGTCGCGGGAACGCGCGGGATTCGAAGTCCGCGACGTGCACCCGACGCACTATGGACGTATCTGCCCAATTGAAACGCCGGAAGGTCCGAACATCGGCCTGATCTCGTCGCTGAGCTGCTATGCGCGAATCAATGACTACGGCTTCATCGAGTCGCCGTATCGCAAGGTGAAGGGCGGCCGCGTGCTGGATTTCGTCACCGTGGTCAACGCTGGCGATAGCGACTATCGCGTGGGCGATCACATGGAGAAGTCCGAAGCGATCAAGGCCAACAACGATCTGCGGGAGCGCCGCAAGAAGCTCATCGACATTGAGCCGTTCTCGTTCTACCTGTCGGCGTGGGAGGAAGACCGCCACGTGATCGCGCAGGCCAACGCCGAGATCGACGACAAGGGCCGCATCGTCGCGGAACTGGTGAACGCTCGCAAGGCGGGCAACTTTGTGCTGGTCAGCCGCGACGAAGTGGACTACATCGACGTGAGCCCGAAACAGCTCGTATCGGTGGCGGCCTCGCTGGTCCCGTTCCTGGAGCACGACGACGCCAACNNTGGGCGCCAACATGCAGCGCCAATCCGTGCCCCTGCTGCGCGCGCAAGCGCCCATCGTCGGCACCGGAATGGAAGGCGTTACCGCACGCGATTCCGGCGCGGTCGTGCTGGCTCGCCGTGGCGGCATCATCGACTCGGTTGACTCCGAACGCATTATCGTGCGCGTCGAGGNNAGAACACTTGCATCAACCAGCGCCCCATCGTGATGAAGGGGCAGCGCGTCGCCAAGGGGCAAGTCATCGCCGACGGCCCTTGTACCGACATGGGCGAACTGGCGCTGGGCCGCAACGTGCNNCTTCGAGGACGCCATCCTGGTCTCCGAGAAGATGGTGAAGGACGACTATTACACCTCGGTCCACATCGAGGAGTTCGAGATCGAGTCGCGCGACACCAAGCTGGGACCGGAAGAGGTCACGCGCGATATTCCCAACGTCAGCGAGTCGGCGTTGCGCGACCTCGATGAGAGCGGCATCATCCGCATCGGCGCCACGGTAAAGGCCGGCGACATCCTGGTGGGCAAGGTTACGCCGAAGGGCGAGACCCAGCTCACTCCGGAAGAGAAGCTGCTGCGGGCCATCTTCGGCGAGAAGGCCGGCGATGTTCGCGACGCCTCGCTCACCTGTCCTCCCGGCATCGAGGGAACGGTCGTGGACGTCAAGATCTTCTCCCGCAAAGGGCAGGAGAAGGACGAGCGCGCCAAGTTTATCGAGTCCGAGCAGGTGGCCAAGCTGGAGAAGAACCTGGCCGACGAGATCCGAATCCTTACCGACGAGCGTTTGAAGCGTCTCGAGGCGCTGCTTGGCGGCAAGGAAGTCCTCGTCGACCTGCATGACGAGCGCACCAACAAGCGCCTGTTGACCAAGGGCGTGCTTCTGGACCGCGACACCATCGAACGGATCTCGACCCGCAACCTGAAGCGCGTCAAGTTCCCCGACAAGGACCCGCGCATCAACGAGCAGATCGACGAAATCGAAGAGATGACCTCGCGTCAGATCGACGTTCTGCGCAAGATCGTCCGCGAGAAAGTCGAGAAGCTGCAGAAGGGCGATGAGCTTCCGCCGGGCGTGATCAAGCTGGTGAAAGTTTACGTCGCCATGAAGCGCAAGCTGAGCGTGGGCGACAAGATGGCCGGCCGCCACGGTAACAAGGGCGTCATCGCGCGCATTCTGCCGGAAGAGGACATGCCTTACCTAGAAGACGGTACGCCGGTGGAGATCGTCCTGAATCCGCTGGGCGTGCCCAGCCGTATGAACGTGGGCCAGATCCTGGAGACCCATCTGGGCTGGGCTGGTTACGAGCTGGGACAGAAAATTGGCGAGCTGCTGAAAGAGAACTCCAAGGCGGAACGTCTGCGCAAGGAACTCAAGGTGATGTTCAAGGACACACCGTTCGTAGACAAGCTCGTCAACCTCGACGACGAAACCCTGGAGCGGGTGGCGGATGGCATGAAAGAAGCTGTCTACTTCGGCTCGCCGGTGTTCGACGGATCGAAAGAGGGAGAGATCAAGTCATTGCTGGCGCAGGCCGGTCTGCCCGAGTCGGGCAAGACCTCTCTCTACGACGGCATGACCGGAGAGCGCTTCGAGCAGTCGGTGACGGTGGGCTACATCTACATGCTCAAGCTCTCGCATCTGGTGGACGACAAGATCCACGCGCGTTCGATCGGACCGTACTCGCTCATCACCCAGCAGCCGCTGGGCGGCAAGGCNNCGGCGAAATGGAAGTGTGGGCCCTGGAAGCCTACGGCGCAGCCTACATCCTGCAGGAACTGCTCACCGCGAAGTCCGATGACGTCTATGGCCGTACCAAGATTTACGAGGCCATCGTCAAAGGCGAAGCGGCCATTGAGCCGGGTGTGCCGGAGTCCTTCAACGTGCTCATTCGTGAGTTGCAGTCGTTGTGCCTCGACGTGGAGTTGATCAAGA
Organism: Acidobacteriaceae bacterium; assembly: GCA_003160215.1. GTDB lineage: Bacteria > Acidobacteriota > Terriglobia > Terriglobales > Acidobacteriaceae > Bog-257. Next base: position 1,113 of record PLQW01000249.1, on the reverse strand, counting down.
CCAACGAGCGCAAGGTGCTCGCGGCAGCTCCGGTCGCGGCCGACTAGGCCCGGCGTCGCTCTTTCACCCGGGTGAGCGCAAAATCGGCGCTCGCCGGGGACCCCGAAGATTGGGGTAACTGCCTCCTTCGCTCCCGCGGGAGGCAGCACCCAGGGAAACAGGAAATACCGGGAGCCGCCAGCGGCCGCGCAAGGGCCGCAGGTCCCTGCAGCCCGCCACGGCGGGCCCCGCAGGGGAGGAGGACATTTTGTATCGTTCCAGTCCATTTGATCTCGGAAATGCCATCGCCGACTTCGACGCTATCCGCATCAGCCTGGCTTCGCCCGAAAAGATCCGCAGTTGGTCTCACGGCGAAGTCACCAAGCCGGAGACGATCAACTACCGCACCTTCAAGCCGGAGCGCGATGGTCTGTTCTGCGCCCGCATTTTCGGGCCGGTAACCGATTGGGAGTGTCTCTGCGGCAAGTACAAGCGCATGAAGCACCGCGGCGTGATCTGCGATAAGTGCGGCGTGGAAGTAACCCTCTCCAAGGTCCGCCGTGAGCGCCTCGGCCACATTGAGCTGGCTTCGCCCTGCTCGCATGTGTGGTTCTTCAAGGGACTGCCCAGCCGCATTGGGCACATTCTCGACATTTCGCTGCGCGACCTGGAATCGGTGCTGTATTTCGAGGCCTACGTCGTGGTCGAGGCCGGCGAGGCCCCGGTGAAAGACCACGAAGTCATCAAGGACGAAACCAAGTACCGCGAACTCGACCAGGCGCATCGCGCCAGCGGCTTCAAAGCCATGATGGGCGCCGAGGCCATCAAGGAACTGCTGAAGCGGGTTGAGGTGGAGAGTCTTTCCGGCGAACTGCGCGAAAAGATGCGCAGCGAGACTTCGGTGCAGAAGCGTCTGAAGTATGCCAAGCGCTTGAAGGTGGTCGAGGCATTCCGCAGAAGCGGCAACAAGCCGCAATGGATGATCCTGGACGTGATTCCGGTGATCCCGCCGGAGCTGCGTCCGCTGGTTCCTCTCGATGGCGGCCGCTTTGCGACTTCAGACTTGAACGATTTGTATCGCCGCGTCATCAATCGCAACAACCGCTTGAAGAAGCTCATCGAGCTGCACGCGCC
>PLQW01000156.1 GCA_003160215.1 Acidobacteriaceae bacterium | reverse complement strand
CGCTCCTCGCTCAGGATGACAAGAAACAGGGGTCACGGGCAAGCGCTAAGACAGAATCCTGTGCCGTCCCCGGGGGACTCGACTCTCTTTATCCTTTTACCCACGGTTGAAACGGTGGGCTATCTTTTTTCGCGCCCGAGGCGCTGGGGTTGTGCCCGTTGCGTCCCGCGCACCGAGCTCCGCATTGTGGAACAGTGGGTGGAACACATAAAACGTAGCGATGACCGAGAGCAGCTCCCTCCACTACGCTTCGCTCCGGTCGGGATGACAAGCTTTACTTGCTGAAGCCCTCGGTCGGGATGAGAATCTTGCGGCTGAATGCTGACGGCTGAGAGCTGAGAGCCGACGGCCCACACTTCCCGTAGAATGATACGCATGTCTGTCCGCGCCCGGTTACTCGCGATCCTTGGCATTGCGTTGGCGGTCGTGCCCATTTACGGCGCGGCGCAGACGGAGCGGCCAACTCGCTCGGCCGAAGCGGCGAAGGCCCTGAAGAGCGATCCGCTGCATGTGTTCAGCGAGTCGGTGCAGGCGCTGTCGGCCCGCGTAACCAAGTCCGTGGTGCAAGTCCTGACCAGCGGTTATGCGCTAAGCAGCGAGAACCAAAAAACGGACACGGCATATTTCGCTCCCGAGCATGACATCGGCGCCGGAGCGATCTTGTCGCCCGATGGTTTTATCGTCACCAACGCGCACGTCGTGCAAGGCGCCAGGAAAATCCGCGTGCGCCTGCAAGGCCTGGAGAAGCAATCTTCGCCTGCGCTGTCTGAACCGCTCGTTCTTATGGAGGCCAAGCTCGTTGGTGTGGACCGTGAAGCCGACGTCGCGGTGCTGAAAATTGACATGACCGACTTACCTGCGCTGCAGTTTGCCGACTCCAACGATCTGCGGCAGGGACAAATCGTCTTCGCTTTCGGCAGCCCGCTGGGATTGGAGAACTCAGTCACCATGGGCGTGGTCAGCTCGACCGCGCGGCAAATCGATCCAGGCAATCCTTCCATCTACATCCAAACGGACGCTCCCATCAATCCGGGGAACAGCGGCGGGCCGCTGGTCGACGTGGATGGCCACGTGGTTGGCATCAACACCTTCATCCTGTCGCAGTCGGGCGGCAATGAAGGACTCGGCTTCGCCATTCCAAGCGACGTGGTGCACACCGTCTACGATCAGATTCGCACCGAAGGCCACGTCCACCGGGGCCAGATTGGCGTCTATCTTCGCACCATCACTCCCGAACTGGTCGAAGGATTGCATCTTCCGGTCAACCGTGGCGTGCTGCTGGAAGATGTGAACCCGGGTTCTCCGGCGGACAAGGCTGGTCTGAAAGTTGGCGACATTGTCACCAGCGTCGGCGGCAAGCCAGTGGACAACCTGCGTCAGTTCGCCCTCGACTTGTACAGCTACAGGATTGGACAGAAGGCGGATATCGGGGTTTTGCGCAATGGCAAGGGAACAGCGTTCTCGGTGCCGGTGATCGAGCGGCCCGACGACCCCACGCGCTTTGCCGATCTCGTCAGCGGCCCGGACAACCTGGTGAACCGCCTCGGCGTGGTGGCCATCAGCATCACCGGCGAGTTGAAAGAGCTTCTCGGCGGCGACCTGCGCATTCCTGGCGGCGTCCTCGTCGCCGCGAGGACTCCTACGAGCAACTTGTTGGGCGAAGGCCCGCAGCCTGGCGATGTCATCCACGCAGTCAACGGCGCTCCTATCCAAGATCTGACGGAATTGAAGCGACACTTGCGCCAGATTAAACCGGGACAGCCGATCGTGCTGCAGATCGAGCGCTCGGGAACCTTGAGCTACCTAGTGCTGGAATCGGAGTGATGCGCCGCTTCCGAAAACCATTCGCCACTGATTAACGCGGATGAACACAGAGCTCTCAATAAAAAGAATCAATGACTTATACCACTTCAGCGCTATTGACTTCGGCTCCAACTCCTCCTAAAGTTTCTTTTCCTTTTTTTTCAGTAAGTGCGGAGATCGAGTTCGCACAGTACATAAGAAGTGCGTTTTGGGGAGCAGCTACTTTATCTCACTAGCTCCTGCCCCCGCCGATAGTGTGTGGCTTCATAGCACGACGCCAGGACAGTTGTACTGAAAATAGGTTCGGTGGCCGCCTGCCGCTGTTTGGCACGACCCTGCCGGTTCTGGAAGATTTCCAGTTTCGACTATAGGATACCTTTGGGAGTCGTGGATGCACATGCCTATATCTTTCACATATCGTTTCTGCACAGTTTCTCTCCTCGCCCTGACGGTCGGCTTGTCGGGTTGTGCCAATCGCTTGGAAAGGTCCCGTTTACCTGACGTCTTTGTAGACCCCCCGCCAAGTCGCAGCACGAATGGTACTTACTCCCTATCTGCATTCAATACCGACTTCGCAGCGTACACGGCGGCCACTCTGAACGCTACCCCGACAGAGCCTGCCGCGACAACGGCAAGGAACAAGATGGTTTACGGCGTGATGGCAGAGATTGACTATGTATATGGTAACTACGAGATAGCTTTATTCATGAACGAAGGGTCGTTCAGAGTTGCCACGGACGTGCTGCAGCTTGGACTTGGAATGGCATCGACAATCACAAATGGAGCCCGTTCAAAGACTGTGCTGAGTGCGGTGCTCACGGGGGTTACCGGAACCTCTCTCTCGATAGATAAGAACTTTTTCCGGCAACAGACGGTTCAGGCTTTGATTAGTAGCATGCAGGCTGGCCGTGATCGAGTAAAGGCCATAATTATCCAGCGCCTCAACGACCCTGTTACCAGTTATCCGTTCCAGGCAGCGAGGTCTGACCTGGCTGCTTATTTTTTTGCCGGTACGCTCCCGGGGGCATTACAGCAACTGAATCAGACGGCGGCGGCGAAGGCCGACGATCAGCGTATCGCGCTTAACAATATCCAACTAACCGATGTGAGGACTGCAACCAACTTTAATAAGGCTGTAGCGTCGGCATTCAAAACCACAGATCTGAGTAAAGTAATAGTCTTCTTACAAGCAATGGGTGTTTCAGTCGATGAGAACTCCTCGTCGGAAACAGTCGAAAAGGCGTTGCGTGACTTGTCAAACAAGGTCATCGATGATCCGTCATTGCGTCAGAAGTATTTTGTAGAAGCTCGGAAGGCTGGACTCATTCAGTAACGGCCGCCGGTTAGGAGAGGATATCGAAATGGCAACCCACAAACATCTGGTAGACGGAGGGCAGACCCTGGACCAACAGGAACAAGCCCTTAATTTCATGGAGCAGATATCATTCGCCAAGGTAATCACGTATGCGGAGAGTTCAGTAACCGGTACGACCGGTCTCACGGCCAATGAAGCTGTGCTGGATGACGTGCCGATCGGCCAGCAACCAGGTCCGCTTCACCTCGAAGCAGTGAATGACGAAACCCAGGCCGCCAAAGTTATATCAGATCAAGTGAAGGCTGGAAAAACTGTGGTTTTCCATGAAAAGGCTTTCGTAGAAAACAAAGAGACGATTGTGCTGGGATTTCGGTGAGGAGTTCATATCTTAAGCTGGCCTCACTCAAGCTTCTGTTGCGTGGGTTGTTGGTTCGGTAAAGAAATGCTACACGAAACGCGTGAGACGCAGCTTTTACATTGGGCCAGAGGTGACGCATGCTGACGCGTTCCCCCACTCCCGCCGTCAAGCAGCGCCCGTGGACACGGATTGTAAGGCCCACCTCAACTGTGGCCTAATCACATGACTGGGTGTTGTGCGTCACATACAAGAGGTAGGCCAAGCTGCTTGAATGACTTTACTCCCAGACCTGGTAGCGGAGGTTTTTTACGACTCCCCACAAGGTCTTGTTTTCTTGCGCCAATTCTCGAGCAATCCGTCAGGCCGATTATCTTCTTCCGGTCGTTTCCCGGTTGTCCCAGATTTTTCCCGCTTGCGGGCGTAGGTTTGACGCCAGCGTAGACACGCGCTGTACGTCTAGCGGGAGAGACCGTCTTAATTACAGCGGCCCCGCCCTTGCGGTGGTGCTCCTCTCCGCTCGCTTCCGAAGACATCGCGCTTGTAATCGTTGACATGCGATATTTCCGGGGTAGATATGCCCTGGAGTTGCACCAGAAGTAGTGCTTTGCGTGGATTCCATTCATGTTCATCGCCGCCGATGCCGATTGCTTAGGGTTGGCACATTAACGAATAGCTACTAACACCGAACTGGAGACTCAAGCATCTTGGACTGCTGCACGAACGGAGGCGCAGCCGGAGTCGATGACATGCGCCGGTCATGGACAAGAAACTGATGAAGCCGCTCTCCGAGCCTACCGTTCCGAGCGACAGAAGGGTCCTCCTCTGCATCCCCATCGTTCATACGCAAGCCGACATGGGGGCGCTGAACGAGCCGATACAACGCTTGAAAGTCAAGAAGCTGGGAATAAAGACCTGGGAGCACAATCTTGAGCTGGTTAAGAACTTCTGGACGCAGATCGAACAAGTCACCGAGGGCCTCGCGCTGCCCTACGAACGAGTTCGTCTCTATCAGGATGGATTGCCGGTTTGCGGACGCGAATGGGACATCGTCACCGACCTGGCAAAGGCGGGGAGCCGGAACTATCGGCTGCTGCTTAAGCTGAAGGAGAAGGGCGCAATTCTCATGGGCACGGAGTCCTCCGAACTTCTGGTTGAAGAATATCAACTGGCTAAGCAAGTCTTTGCCGAAGAAATGTCTCCGGGCCCCGCCCGGCAAACAGCACAGGGGAAAAGTTTGCAGGATTCCTTGCTCAAACGCCGTGACCAATTCATCGGCCGGCGAATCAGCCAGACGCTGCTTAGCGGCGAAACCGGTTTGCTCTTTGTCGGGATGCTCCACTCCGTGGAGCCCTGGCTCGACAAAGACATCCAAGTGCTGCGCCCAGTTCGCCAACCCCTGAAGGGCGGAGGCAGACCGTCGTGACCGTCGCGGGCAACAAGATTCTCATCGTCGACGAGCAGGAAGGAATCTGTGCCCTGCTTTCGGAGTATTTGCAACGTGAGGGAATGATTCCGGTGGTGGCCCACACCGGGGCAGCCGCCCTGGAAAAGATCCGCACCGAGGCGCCCGACCTGTTGATCGTGGATTGGAAGCTGCCGGATATGGACGGCATGCAGACGATGCAGGCCGCGAAGGCCCTGGACGAGGATCTCCCCATTATTGTGGCGACGGGCTTCCCCAATATTCGGGAGGCGGTCGCTGCCATACGGGCTGGGGCCCACGACTACCTGGAGAAACCACTCAAGCACCATGAAGTACTGCGCGTGGTTTTCCGCGCCTTGAATGAGCGCAAGCTCAAACGCAAGCTGCGGACCCTGTCCTGCCAGGTGGACGACGCAGCTTCTCTGCGAGAGTCCATGGGACCCAGCAGCGGCATCGCGCGCTTGATCTCGGAGGTCAAGCGGGTCGCCAAGACCAATTTCACGGTCCTGATTCTAGGGGAAACCGGAGCGGGAAAGGACCTCGTGGCTCGCGCCATCCACGAACTCGGCTCCCGGTCCCAGGGTCCGTTCATTGCGGTGGATTGCGGCGCTATTCCAGAAACCCTTATCGAGGGCGAATTGTTTGGATACGAAAAAGGGGCGTTCACCGGGGCGGACCGACAGAAGATCGGAAAATTCGAAACCGCCCTGGGTGGCACCTTCTTCCTGGATGAAGTGTCAAACATGCCCTTGGGTTCGCAGGCCAAACTCCTGCGGGTGTTGCAGGACAAGATCATCCACCGCATTGGAGGCACACGGCCCATCGATGTCGATGTTCGAGTTCTGGCGGCCAGCAATCAAGATCTGCAGAAGTTGACCGAAGGAGAAGAGGGCTCGCTTCGACGCGACGTTTACTTCCGCTTGAACGAATTTGCGATCCGGGTCCCACCTTTGCGAGAGCGCCGGGAAGACATCTTGTATTTGGCCAAGCGGTTCGTAGACCTCACCAATCTCGAGTTGCAAAAAGAGGTGCGGAGCTTTACTCAACCGGCAGTGGACCTCTTGGTTGCGTACCATTGGCCGGGAAACGTCCGCCAGCTTCGTTCCACCATCCGCAGAGCGGTCCTTTTGGCGGACAACATCATTGAGGAGCAGCACTTGGCCATCGAAGGCACCCGCCCGGCGGTGCTGGCCGACTTGGATGGCGCCCCCAGCGTCCAGGTTCCATCGCATTCGGCCTGTTCCCTGAAAGAAATCGTGCAGCTCAACACGGCGATGGTGGAGCGCGGGGTCTTGGCCCGGGTGCTGCGCGAAACCAGGGGCAATAAAGCGGAAGCTGCCCGCTTGCTTCACATTGACTACAAAACGATCCAGCTAAAAATCAAGGGGTACGGCCTACAAATAGACAGAGCCACGAGAGGAGGCTTCTAGTGGAAACAGGAAAAGAAAGACACCTGAACAATGGAATTGGCGGCGGCCTGGGAGGAATCCTGAAAGGCTTGGGAGACTTAGTAGAGAAACTCGGGGACTTGGAAAAACAGGGAGAGATTTCCAAGACGGGCTCGATTAACGGTCCCGGAGAACAACTCCGAGGCATCTACGGATTTACCGTGAAGGTCGGATTGGGAGACCAGGGGCCGCGCATCGAACCCTTTGGAAACATTCGCCGGGACGCCGACTCGGGCCGGACCGAGGTCCAGGAAGTCCGCGAACCCATGGTGGACGTCTTTGAGGAAGAGGACCATCTTCTCGTCCTGGCGGAATTGCCTGGCGTGGGAAAAGACGACATCAAAGTTGACGTGAAAGACGATGTCCTCACCATTACCGCCGAGCGGGGGGACAAGAAGTATCGCAAGGAAGTTCTGCTGCCCTGCTGTGTCCCGAAATCGAAAATGCAGGTCACCTGCAACAACGGAGTCTTAGAAATCAAGTGCCCTAAATAGCCGTAATTCAGGTCAGGGGAGCCGTCATGAAAACAGACACCAAGACGCTCAAGCTCAAAGTCAGTGAAGCGCTCAGCAAGGACGTGGGCCGGGCCTACGCTCGCATGGGGCCAGAGGACCTGGCCCGGTTGGGCGTCGAGGTAGGCGACATCGTGGAAGTGGCCGGCAAGACAAAAGCGGTCTGCAAGGCGATGCCGGCTTACAAAGAGATGCGCGGCCAATCTCAGATTCAACTGGATGGACTCACGCGAGAGAATGCCGGGGTCGGACTCGACGAGCTGGTGCAGATACGCCCGATTAGTTGCCCAACCGCTGAGCGGGTCGTGCTGGTGCCAACCAACGTAGTCCCTTCCGAGCGCGATATGGATTACATTGGCAGCCGCCTGGATGGTCTGCCCGTTTCCGCCGAGAACCGCATTCGGGCAGTCCTGTTCGGAGCGCGTTGGGCCGATTTCAAAGTGGAGAGCACGGTACCGAAGGGCCCCGTGTTAATCAGCCCGGGGACCCAGCTTCTGATTTCCAAGCTTAAGTCCCACGAAGTAGCTGAGCGGGCGGTCTCCTATGAAGACATTGGCGGGCTGAAACCTCATCTTCTCAGGATACGGGAAATGATCGAGCTTCCGCTGCGCTACCCGGAAGTTTTCGAGCGGCTGGGAATCGATGCGCCTAAAGGCGTGCTTCTCTATGGCCCTCCCGGTTGCGGCAAGACGCTCATCGCGCGGGCCATCGCTCACGAGACCCAGGCGAATTTCTTTTCCGTGAGCGGCCCCGAAGTCATCCATAAGTTTTACGGCGAAAGCGAAGCCCATTTGCGGAAGATCTTCGAAGAGGCCGGCCGCAAGGCGCCGAGCATCATCTTCCTCGACGAACTGGATGCGATTGCACCCCGCCGCGATCAGGTGGTGGGCGAAGTGGAGAAGCGGGTTGTCGCCCAGTTGTTGGCCCTGATGGACGGTCTTTCGAAGCGCAACAAGGTCATTGTCATTGGGGCAACCAACCTTCCGCAAGTGCTCGATCCCGCCTTGCGCCGGCCGGGACGGTTTGACCGGGAAATTTCCATTCCGATTCCCGACCGCCACGGCCGCCTGGAGATCTTGGAGATTCACAGCCGTGGAATGCCGCTGGCGGAGGAAGTCGATCTAGCGCACTTGGCGAACATCACCCACGGTTTCGTGGGGGCGGATCTGGAGGCCTTATGCCGGGAATCCGCGATGATTTGTCTGCGCCGCATCATGCCTGACGTGGACTTTGCCCTGGCGCATATCCCCTACGACCAACTCGCTAAGCTCGAGGTCAAGATGGATGATTTCCTCTCGGCCCTGCAAATGATCGAACCATCGGCGATGCGCGAGGTGTTTGTCGAAGTTCCCAACGTCGGGTGGGAGGATGTAGGAGGTTTGGCCGAGACCAAAGCGCGCTTGGTAGAAGCGGTCGAGTGGCCTCTGCAATATCCCGACCTGTTCACCCAGGCCGGGATCCGGCCACCCAAAGGCATCTTGCTGTCGGGCCCTCCCGGCTGCGGGAAGACCCTGCTTGCCAAAGCGATTGCCAGCGAAACCAACGTCAACTTCATTTCGATCAAAGGGCCGGAACTGCTTTCCAAGTACGTGGGCGAATCCGAGAAGGCGGTGCGCGACATCTTTCGCAAGGCGCGGCAGGCCGCCCCCTGCATCATTTTCTTCGACGAAATCGATGCGCTGGTGCCCAGCCGAAGCGCTGGCGGCTCGGACTCGCACACCTCGGAGCGCGTCCTGAGCCAGTTTCTTACTGAACTGGACGGAGTGGAGGAGTTGCGGGGAGTGTTGGTGCTGGGAGCAACCAATCGGCTGGATATGCTTGACCCCGCCATCATCAGGCCGGGCCGCTTTGACGAGATCGTGGAAATCCCGCTTCCCGATGAAGCCAGTCGTGCGGACATCTTCCGGATTCAGCTTCGCAACAAACCTCTGGGTGTGGAAATAAGCGTCCAAGACTTGGCGGCGCGAACGGACGGGTGCAGTGGCGCGGACATTAGTTCGCTGTGCCATCAGGCTGCCCTGCGGGCAATCCGGCGGGCGGTTCACGCCGGCGAAGGACCCGTTGGCAGCCATATTAAGGTGAGTATTGAGGCCGCGGACTTGGAAGCGGCAATGCAGAACATTAGAGCGGTTTCAGAGTTAGCGTAGACCTGACCGGGTAGTGCGGACCTTCAGGTCCGCGGCGGCCCTCGGAGGCGCTTTGGGCTGATTCAAACACCGAACCTCAGGGGCCTTATGCCGCGGCGCTGAAGCGCCGCACTACCCGAGCGCCGGTCTTGCTCCGGGGTGGTATTGCTGCGGAGGCGAGACTTCCGCAGTTCACGCTAACTCCGAAACTGCTCTGGTCGCGATAACTTTCGGAATTGGTTCGGACTCGATGGAAAACGGCGAGCCAGCACTCTACTTGTTCTGCTTTGCCCGCTCCGACGCGGTTCGCGAGGTCCAAGGGACGGCTGTGGACGGCCACAGCCCTCTTTCGATAACTCGTCATTCTCCAGATCTGTGTGCCGTGCTCAGTGGAGTCGCACGGGAGGATTTTTGTGGACCAGCGGCCGAACTCCACATGCAGCAATTGTCTTGGGTTGCGCCCCGCGCCGTGCGTCACGAAGCGGTGATCGAAGGAGTAATGGCATACTCTCCGGTTCTGCCGGTGCCATTCGGCACGCTTTTTTCGTCGCTGAAGGCCCTGACCGAGTTTGTGGACCAAAATCGCGAGACGATTGCCCTGTTTCTGCGGCGAGTAGCGGACCACGGGGAGTGGTCGGTAAAGGGCTGGTTCGACCGCAGGCAAGCCCAGCGGGCCCTTCTGTCCGCACGGCTGACAGCAGAACAGAAACAGCTCTCCGCGTTGCCGCCAGGGAAGCGCCACTTTGCTGAACAGCGCATCGGCAGAGACATCGAAAGAGACTTGAGTATCTGGCTTGACCGGACGTGCCGCACCATCGCAAGCGATCTCACCGGCTATGCTTCGGATTTCCGCGAATGTGCGTTGTCGCCACACGCGCATTCAGAAAGCGGAGCCGAGGAGGTGCTGAATTGGGCCTTCCTGCTGCCCGAATCAGCGATCGGCCCGTTTCAAGAGCACTTAAAGCAGGCAAACCTGGACTGCCAGTCGCAGGGATTGTTGCTCCAACTTTCCGGCCCGTGGCCGCCATTTCGTTTTGTCCCGGCTTTGTCCTCGACCGGCGCCCCATGAGGTACTTGCTCTACTGCATCTTTCGCGGCGCTCCGCAACCGGAACTCGAAGCCCCCACCGGTGTCGAGGGAAAGCCGGTACTTGTAATCGATCATGGTGGCCTAGGCGCTGCCATTTCTGAGCTTAGCGAGCCGGACCCGCTTCCCGATGTCGCGGCAGTCCTTGCCTATGAGAGTGTCGTTGAATCCTTTTTCAGCCGACGGACCATAATTCCCATGCGATACGGGTGCACGGTTCGAGACAGATCGGAGCTCGCCGCTGTGTTGGACGAGCATCATGGGCAGTGCGACGCGCTGCTCGATGGGCTCGAAGGGTTGGCCGAGATGGGCATCCAAGTTCTGGCCGACGGCCCCGAAGCCGGCCCTGGAGTCGACTCCGCAGTAGTCTCCCCATCCCACTTTCACGATTCAAATCGATCGGGTATTTCTTATCTATTGGCCAAGAAGCAGTATTACGGCAGTGCGGACCGAATGGCGGAACGGCAAAACGAGTTCGTGAAGACACTTTGCCACCCGCTGTCCGGCCTGTTTGTGCGCCGCAAGGTGGAGTTGCCTTCCAGTGGTGCGCGCCAACTGTCTCTCTACTTCCTCGTACCACGCAATTCCATCGAATCCTTTCGTGCGGCGAGCCAGCAATGTCTTAAGGACGGGCTCGCAAAACCAATCGTGAGCGGACCTTGGCCACCGTACAACTTTGTTGAGTTCTCAACAATTAACGGAATCTCATAAACAACATGGTCCTTGGCCTCAGTGGGGAACAGATGCCTGACTGTAAGGCACGCTCTCCATGGAATGAACTCCTTAGTTGCTGAGGGGCGCGGCACTCTCGCTGCAATTTGAGCTGGATTATTTCTTTGGACTTGCCCGGATCTTGTTCATAAGAATAGCAACCGCTGTGCCCGGACTAGTTCAGCTCCGAAGAACTCGGAGATCCAGTCGCATTGTCATCGTTGGGCCATTGGCTTGCACTGTCTTTTATTACGTAAGACAAGACGTTCTATCTGAGTAAAGGAGAAATAGTATGGCGAAAGTTCAGAAAGCCACCGACTCTTCCAGCTTAGCGGAAGTGGTCGATCGAATTCTTGACAAAGGTATCGTGATCGACGTTTGGGCAAAGGTTTCGCTGGTCGGGATCGAACTGCTGTCGATCGAGGCCCGGGTAGTGATCGCCTCCGTTGAAACCTACCTGAAGTATGCGGAAGCCATCGGGCTGACGGCGAGCGCTGCGGCTCCCGCCTAGGGCATGGTTAGGGGCATAACCACAACCAAGTTTGGGGGGCGATTTTGGCCCCCTTGGCTTGGCTGAATACCGAAACTGCCAGTGTAGAAACGACCAAAGGAGGATACCAGTGGGTAGATTGACGAAAGACATGACCCGGTTGTGCGACGAAATCCAGACGCTGCGAGCCGACCGTCAGGAGCTTAAGAAAGAGCTCGCGGAGAAAACCAAGGCACGTCAGGTGGAGGTTCTCCAAACATGCGCAGCTTTTACGGACGCGCGAGTTTGGAAGGCTGAAGACGCACGCAATAATCGGCAGAACTTCTTGGATAACCTGAAACAGGTAGTGGCCGATCAGGTAAAAGACACCCGGGACGATCTGGCGATGGCCCACCGCTCCTGGGGCAAACCGCGGCAAGCATGACGATCCTGGCCGGGCCGAACCCCTGTCGGTAGTAGACAGGGGAAGCAAAGGAGGCTGAGGGTGCACCCTCTTTCTGAAGGCATGAATCGAGTTCGCAACGAGATCCTTACCTTGCGACAGGAACGTGAGCGATTTCTCTCCGGAATGCGACGGGAGACTAGGGATCGCAAGCGCGATGTGTCCCAAATGTTGGCTCAATTCTCGAACGGCTTTGCCGAAATCGCCCCGCGGAAAGCCGACCGAACGGTTTTTCTGAGTGACCTTAAGGAAAAGGTCTCCGACTTGCAAAAGAAAACCCGGGAGGACCTCGGTGGCGTCCGCGAGGCTTTGGCCAGCCTGGGTTCGAGTACGCCCAACGCCGCCGTTCGAATAAACCGAAAACCGGAAAGCAGAAACTCACGCCTCGTGCAAGGAACACCCGCGACGGAAGACGAACGAGGGGGAACCATGCCCACGCGCAGTGAAAGCTAATTGGAAGGAGTTCAAATCATCGTGCCAGCCCTTGAGCTCATGCCAGATCCCATCGCCGAGCGCATCACCAGTGCGGAGCCGCCAGCCAATGGCGACGGTTCCAGGACCATCCAAGATGTCGAGCTAAGCGTACCGGCTGACGACATCAATGTTGTTCCGGAACCCAGTGATTCGTTCGTCTCAACTCCCTACATCGAGAGTCTCACCGCCCGCGCGCTCACTTACTTGGATGTGGGATACGCGCTGCACTTTGCGGGGCCGGCGGGAACGGGAAAAACAACCCTGGCGCTCCACGTTGCCAGGAAGCGGGGCCGGCCCGTGGTCCTTATCCATGGCGATGACGAGTATGCCAGTTCCGACCTGGTGGGCAAGGATTCCGGTTATCGCAAATCCAAGCTGGTGGACAATTACATTCACTCCGTCGTGAGGACCGAAGAGAGCTTGAACCGGGTTTGGGAAGACCAGAGGCTGACAACCGCCTGTATCAAGGGCTTTACCCTGGTCTACGACGAATTCAATCGCTCCCGGCCCGAAGCCAATAATGTCCTCCTCAGCGTGCTGGAGGGCAAGATTCTCAACTTGCCCAATCTGCGCAGGTCCGGCGAGGGCAATCTACACGTTCATCCTGAGTTTCGCGCAATTCTTACCTCGAACCCGGAAGAGTATGCCGGCGTACATAAGACCCAGGACGCACTGCTGGACCGCCTGATTACGATGAGCCTGGGACACTTGGATCGCGACACTGAGATCGCCATCATCATGGCGAAGTCCGGACTTTCCCAGCCGGATGCGGAAGTAATCGTCGATATCATCCGAGAGCTCCGTGGATTGGGGGTCAACAACCACCGCCCCACCATCCGAGCGGGGATCGCCATCGCCCGCATCCTCGCCCACCACAACGGCTCCGCGCAGGTTGGCGATTCAGTCTTTGAGACTATCTGCCACGACGTGCTCAACACCGACACCGCAAAGATCACCCATCAGGGCCAATCCCTGATGGCGGAAAAGGTGAAAGAAACCATTCGGACGGTGTGCGGCGACCGGCCTCAAGGGAGCAAGAACCGCCGCAAACCGGAACGTGGAAGGAGGTAAACGTGCCCATCCCACTTCGAGGTCTGAGGACCATTCGCACACTGGCAGGGAAGGTGGAGCTGGTTTCGGTTCCCCATCGGGCGCTCTTGCAGGTCGCTTGCCTGGAGCTCGAGAAGGCCCGGCGCACTACCGAGCGGAGCAGCGCGTTTCGCCGCGTGGCGGAGCTCGATGCCCGAATCAGGGACATCGATGCGGAGCAGGCTAGCCTCCTCCAGGCCTTGGCCGAGCGAAAGGGGAAAAGCGTTGAAGCCGGGATAGGCCGCCAATCGCGGGGACGTACTCAGCCGTTCAAGATCCGGTATTGAGGACGCGGTTTGGACGATGCCGGCCCCTACTTGCCAACCGCACCCGCTGATGTACGGAGGGAACAACGTGAGCACCGCTTGCACTCCAATTGCAAAACCAGCTGCCAAACGTTCGCTGAAGCGCGTAGCAGCGCCGGAGAAGATATACCTGTATGCCATCGTCGCCGCCGGTCAAGACAGGGTTTACGAAGCGTGCGGCATCGACCAACACCAGCTGTATTCCATTTCCTCCGGACACATCGCCGCCGTCGTCAGCGATGTAGCGGGCGACAATGTGCGCCCGGAACGCGCCCGCCTGGCGGCCCATCACGAAGTCTTGAAAAGACTAATGGCCGAAAACACGCCGCTGCCCATGTTCTTTGGAGTTGTTGCCGACACCCCGGCCGCAGTTCGCAGGATGCTCTCTCGCAATCAGCAGGTTCTCCTCGATCAACTCCGGCGCGTCGCCCACAAAGTTGAGATGGGGTTGCGAGTTACCTGGGATGTGGCCAACATCTTCGAATATTTCGTAAACACGCATCCGGAACTCAGGATGGCCCGAGACAGGTTCTTTGGTCCCGATTGCGAACCCACGCAGGAACAAAAGATCGAAATCGGAAGAATGTTCGATCGCCTCCTCAATGAAGACCGGGAAACCTACGCCGATCTTGCAATGAAAATGTTTTCTACCCACGGATGTGAAATCAACCGGTTGAAATGCCGCAACGAGCGCGAAGTGATGAACCTGGCTTGCCTGGTCAAGCGTGACGCCATGCCGCAGTTCGAAGCCGACGTGTTCGAGGTCGCGAAGCAGTTCGATAACAACTTCGCCCTCGACTACAACGGGCCCTGGGCCCCGCACAACTTCGTGAATGTCGATCTTGAACTTTAAGGACCAGGGGAGGACCGGATGTTCGTTGTGGATGACATCCTAATGGCTCCAGTCCACGGTTTGTTCTGGATCTTTCGGCAGGTTCAGCAGGCGGCCCAGGAGGAGATGGTCACTGACGCTGAATCCATTACGGCGGAGCTCAGCGCTCTCTACATGAGGCTGGAAACGGGGAAGCTCAGCGAGGAAGAATTTGCGGCAGAAGAGAAGCGTCTGCTCGAGCGTCTGGACAGGATACCCAGGAGCGGCAAAGCGATTGGATAGGAGCGCCCCGGAGAAAGAACCAGGGGGCCAAAAGCTGTGAAGGGAGCAACCGTGGAGGCGTACGTCACACGCGTGAGCGATATGGGAACTCCAGGTTTTCTGTGCCCCCGGGATTTACAACTACTCATCTTCGGCGGAAAAGGCGGTGTCGGAAAAACCACCTGCGCGGCGGCCGCAGCGCTGCGGTTGGCTGCACGAACGCCGCATTTGTCCTTCTTGCTGGTTTCGACAGACCCAGCTCACTCTCTCGCCGATAGCCTGGCGGACCTGGTTCCACCGGGCAACCTGAGGGTCCTTGAACTCAATCCTCAAGAATACCTATTGGATTTCAAGAAGAAGCACGGCGACAAATTGCGGAAAATCGCATCCCGGGGGACCTTTCTTGATGATGAAGAAATCAACCGCTTTCTAGATCTTTCACTGCCCGGTCTGGATGAACTCATGGCTTTCCTGGAGATATCCGCCTGGGTGGAGAAGCGCGTCTACGACTGCATCATTGTAGATACCGCCCCTAGTGGTCATACTCTGCGGCTGCTCACCATGCCCCAGTTCCTGCGGAAATGGGTGGCCATGCTGGAGACGCTTCTGGCCAAGCACCGCTATATGAAATGGGCTTTTGCCCGGTCCCGCGACCGCGACGATCTCGATACCTTTCTGGATGAACTGACCAACTCAGTAGGGCGGATGGAAGCCGTCCTCGAGGACTCGGGCCGCTGCAGTTTTGTTCCCGTGATGCTGGCCGAGGAAATGAGCCTGCGCGAGACCGTCTCGATCGTGAGAGAGGCGGACCGCCTCAAGCTCCCCATTAACGACATCGTCATCAACAAGCTGTATCCCGACAGCCATTGTCCGGTTTGCCGCGAAGAACACTATTTGCAAACTTGCGAGCTTAGAGATCTTTTTCTCAACACATTCTTGACGCGGTTTGCGCTCTGGGGAGTCCCGCTCCACGCCGAGGAAGTTCGAGGGCAGATTGCATTGGAGTCATTCTGGGAGGAAGCCAGACAAATCCGCGAGCCTCCTCCGTTAGTACCGAAACCGAGGCTGTCGCCCGAGGTCAAGGTGACTGCTAGCATTCCATCGCCCCCACCTGGAACTACCCTCCTTATTTTTGCGGGCAAAGGTGGTGTGGGAAAGACCACGTTAGCGTGCGCTACCGCCCTGCATTTGGCCAAGCGTTCATCGGGCAGGAGCGTGCTTCTCGTTTCCACCGGACCGTCCCACTCGCTGTCCAGTTGTCTGGACATGCCGGTCGACTCCCAGCCGCAATACGTACTCCCGGGCGTCACCGCCATCGAGATCGATTCGGAGGCGGAATTCGAGGCTTTGAAACAACAGTACGCGGGCGATATTGAGACGTTTTTGGAAACGCTCTCAAGCAATTTTGACCTGGCATTCGATCGCGAGGTGCTGGAACGAATCCTCGATCTTTCTCCGCCGGGGTTAGACGAGGTGATGGGCCTGACGCGGGTCATGGCTCTTCTGGCCTCCGGCGAATTCGACATGCTAGTTCTTGATTCGGCGGCAACCGGCCACCTGATTCGGTTGTTAGAGCTTCCCGAAATCATCGACCAATGGTTCAAAGCCTTCTTCGATTTATTTCTAAAGTACCAACAGATCTTCAGGCTCACGCAGTTTTCTCAAAGGCTGGTGTCCTTGTCAAAGGACCTCAAGAAGCTGCGGCAATTGCTGAACGATCCGGCTCAATCCGCACTCTATGCGGTGAGCATTCCCACCGATATGGCCTTTGAGGAAACCCGCGATCTGCTGGCCGCTTGCGGGCGTTTAGGCATGAACGTACGTGGAATGTTCCTCAACCTTGTGACCCCTCCGAGCGATTGCCTCTTATGTTCGGCAATGAACCGGCGGGAATCGCTGATATATGGGAAGTTCAAACAGAATTTTGAGGGCGGCATTAGCGTGGTCTACCGCCGCGGCGAGATCCGAGGCCTTCACGGGCTGGAGGAACTGGGAGATGCCCTCTATCAATACGAGCATGTCGATGCCGAGGCCGCCTATGTCCACTGATCCAAAGATGACGGCAAGTCTCGCTGTGGCTCCTGGGCTCACGCTCGGCGACGCCCAGCGGCCCTCACTGTGCGACGTGCTCGACCGGGTACTGAACAAAGGGGCCGTGATCGATGGGGAAGCGACGATTTCGGTGGCGGGGATTGACCTTGTTTACCTTGGATTGAGGCTGGTACTGACGTCCATCGAGANNGCGAGACGGCCCGCCGCAGGTCCCAGTTCGGGGCCTCCGAATTCGGTCCGGCAACAAGTAGTAGGGAGGAACAGTTGAATGGCGTCTGCTGAAATGGCCCGCATAGAGTGTGAGAGCCTGAGCGCTTGCGCTCAAGTGATGAACGCCGGAACGCCTCCGGTCGGGTCGGAAGCGGGCGAGGGCTTGCAAGGCCGGTCCGGCCGGTTGAACTTCGATGTCAACGGCGCCAAGAACGGACTTGGACAACTGGTGCTGACTCTGGTTAAGCTCCTGCAGGAATTACTGGAACGCCAGGCCATCCGCCGCGTGGACGCCAGCTCGCTGACCGATCAGCAGACCGAAAGACTGGGACTGGCCCTCATGCAGCAAGCCCAGGAAATCGAACGGCTCAGGAAGGAGTTCGGCCTGGAAGAAGAGGACCTCAACCTCGATCTCGGCCCGCTCGGAAGGCTTCTATAAGGAAACATTATGCTACAACAGCAAGCGTTATCGCATTCGGTTGAGTCTTCTACCTTGGCGGATGTCCTCGAGCGCGTTCTGGACAAGGGAATCGTCATCGCTGGCGATATCAGGATAAAGTTAGTTGACATCGAACTGCTCTCAATTCAGATCCGCCTAGTCATCTGCTCCGTTGACAAAGCCAAAGAAATGGGCATGGATTGGTGGGTCAATAACCCTATATTTCGTCCGGACAAGCACCAGGAGATCGCGCCGGCCTCGCTTACGAGCCTCGAAGAGAGACTGGCCTCGGTGGAAGATTCTCTCCGCAAAGCGGCGGCACACTCCGTTTGAGCTGTCAACGTCCACTGTCGAAACGTTGTCGTGAGTGTCTGGTCGAAGGAGAGAAAACACGCCGCATTCTGTGGCGGGAACCTGCCGCTTTCGT
>PLQW01000291.1 GCA_003160215.1 Acidobacteriaceae bacterium | reverse complement strand
CGACTTCGACGGCTGCGCCATCTCGAAGACTTGGTACCGGGCACCATTCTGCTCGACGAACGCTTGCAGCCTGCGAATGCCACGCGGATCGCGTACGTGAACCGTGATGGGAGTGGCTTGGCCCAGGGAGGTAACTGCAGGCGGGAGTTCGACAACGGGTGTAGCTGATCTTGCCATTAAGAACACGAGCAGCAACACAACAAGCGCAAGGCCGACAACAATGAGTTTTCTCACATCCCAGTGTAGCTCCCGACAAACAAATTAGCCGGTCGCCAGGGATGCCCAATTGGGTTCCTGCATCGGATTGAAATGAATCGAGATTCCTGCGGAAGATCGATGTCGGGTGATGAGCCAAAGGAAAAGGCTGTGACTTTGGTTATGCTCTAGCCGACAACTCCCGCGAGAGAGTCCCCAGCGTGGACGCATGTACCGTCACAGCCCTTGACGCGGTCACCGCTTTCGCGGTTCCAAACCCCAACTGACACCTCGCAGTGCGGTTGGTTTTTTCGGGTCTGGCAGTATCGGCGAGTCGCCCCGCCCAACTGACCACTCAGCTTACTTCAGGCTAACTACGTTTAAGATGTCAGCCCTTTTCTGCCGTCGACGAGACCAATCCTAATACAGAAAGCGCGCTATAGATGCCCGGGGTTGGTGCAATCTGCAGATATTTCTTTGCATTATGGGTGCTGTGCAAGTTATTGAAGAAAAGCGGCTTGCAATTCTCGTCGTTGGAATCTCGTAAGTTCTTCACATTGTTTTCACAGAACTGGATGACAGAAATACACACGGCATCCAGTAACGCTACGTTCAAACGCGTCAAACCCTCAGCTTCGCAAAGACCCTGCACGCTGTCCCTCACGCTGTCATGGTCGCGGTAGCCTGATGAAGTGTGAGAGGGAGAGGAAATCCAACTAAGAGCGCCAGTGTGCCTGTTGCGTACTTGGATTCGTATGTTGCGGCAGGACGCGGGGAGCTGCTAGGCTTGCAGCGAAGAAAAGGCGAATATTATTCACGGAGGGTTGCATGACCCCATCTCAGCAAGCCTTGGCCCCACGATTGAGTACGACTCTCGATACCGTTCAGGACATTCTAGGGACGCTGGTTTCACGCTACCGCACAGACGAAGTGCTGACGTCCGTGCAACAAATCCCAGCTCGCGAGGCGGAGTTTCGGCCGATGCCGGACTGGGTCAGAACTGAGCTGGCTGAGGCATACCGGGCGAAAGGGATCAAAGAACTGTATTCGCACCAGGCTGCTACAGCCGAGCTCGTACACGGCGGCAAGAACGTTGTCGTAGTAACGCCAACGGCATCGGGCAAAACGCTCTGCTACAACCTGCCGGTGTTGAATGCGGTGCTGGAGAATCCCGACACCCGTGCTCTTTATCTGTTTCCAACCAAAGCACTGGCCCAGGACCAGCTGGCCGAATTACACGATCTCGCCCAGCGTCTCGATAACCGGTTTGGGGTCTTCACCTACGATGGCGACACGCCGCAGGACGCGCGCAAGGCGATACGGGAGCGCGGACATATCGTCCTGTCGAACCCGGACATGTTGCACGCCGGAATCCTGCCTCACCACACCAAGTGGATGCGGCTGTTCGAGAACCTGCGCTATATCGTGCTGGATGAATTGCACGCCTATCGCGGGGTTTTCGGGAGCCATCTCGCGAATGTGCTACGGCGATTGCGACGCGTCGCGCAGTTCTACGGTTCGAATCCGCAGTTCGTTTGCTGTTCCGCTACGATTGCAAACCCCGGCGAGTTGGCCTCGCAACTGATCGAGAACGAAGTTGACGTGGTCGAAGAGAATGGCGCGCCGTCTGGGGAAAAGCTTTTTGTTTTTTATAACCCGCCAATGGTCAACCGGAACCTTGGCATTCGTCGCAGCTATATCAATGAAGCCACACGAGTAGCTCGTGAACTGCTCGCACGCAAGCTGCAGACGATTGTTTTCGCCAATAGCCGATTGCATACCGAGGTTCTGCTCACCTATTTGCAGCAGGCGAATCCGCCGAGGCCTGCCCAGGCGGAACCGATTCGCGGCTACCGCGGCGGATATCTACCCGGGGAACGTCGCGAAATCGAACGTGGGCTGCGCGATGGCCGAATCCGCGGAGTCGTGGCAACCAACGCTCTTGAACTGGGAATTGATATTGGATCTCTGGACGCTTGCGTGATGGCGGGTTACGCAGGATCGATTGCGTCCACCTGGCAGCGCGCCGGGCGTGCGGGGCGCCGCAGCGGTTCCTCGTGTGCAGTGTTCGTTGCGTCTTCTGCTCCGCTCGACCAATTTATTGTGCAGCACCCTGAATACTTCTTTGGAAGCTCACCCGAGCACGCCCACATTCAGCCCGACAACCTCGAGATTCTCGTGAACCATTTGAAGTGTGCGGCATTCGAGTTGCCGCTCTCGCCCGACGAGCGATTCGGCCAGGTGGAATTGCCGGAGCTCTGTGAACGACTTGCGGAAGCAGGGTTCCTGCAGCGTAGCGGGGGCAGCTGGCACTGGGTCCAGGAGAGCTATCCGGCAGACACGATCAGCCTGCGTTCGGTAACATCCGACAATTTCGTCATCATTGATACGACAGGCGGAGAAGACGGAAAGCCGGAGGTGATTGGTGAAGTGGATTTTTCGTCCGCTCTCACAACCGTCCATCCCAAGGCGATCTACATTCATCAGGGGCAGCAGTACCACGTCGAGCGGCTTGATTTTGGCCAGCGCAAGGCCTACGTGAAGCGCGTGGACGTGGACTACTTCACCGACGCCATCCGCTACACCCAGGTGCGGGTGCTCGAAATTGCCGAGGAGCAGAGTGCCGCCGGCCCGGCAGCGCGAGCGCACGGCGACGTGCTGGTGCGGTCGCAGGTCGTTGGTTTCAAGAAAATCAAGTTCTTCACCAATGAGAACGTGGGCTCCGGAAAGCTGGAGCTGCCCGAGAACGAGATGCACACGACGGCGTTCTGGATCACGCTCCAGCATGAACTGCTGGCGGGACTGCCTTTCACCCTTTCGGAGCGGCAGAGCGGCATCTTCGGGTTGATCTACGCGCTCGCCTCGGTCGCGACCCTTCTGCTGATGTGCGACCGCCGGGACATTGGCACCGCTGTCGGCGAGCGGCCACCGCATGGGGGCGCCGACGTGGAATGGCAGGAGTTCGCCACTACGCCCGGCAACGAGAAGGGACTCTTCGAGCCGAACTTGTACCTGTATGACGCGTTTCCCGGAGGGATTGGATTCAGCGAACCGCTTTATCGGGTCTGCCAAGTGCTGTTGGCGCGCACGCAGGAGCTGATAACAGCCTGTCCATGTGACAACGGATGCCCGTCGTGTATCGGCCCCGCAGGTGACCAAAGCGAGCGTTCCAAGGAAGTAGCTCTGGCGATCCTCGGCAGGTTGTGTTCCTGAGAGGCGGCAACGCCGAATAAGAAGAACGGTAGGTATTCAACGTACCGTGAGTCAGACGACAATAGATCGCTTTGCCCGCCTAAAGGCGTTGCAGCGCCCCTCAGTCCTGCCTTTGTCAGGACACGCGGTCGGGCCGGTGGAGAACCCGGTCGTGGGAGAAGCGATTGACTCCGCTTCTGGCTCGGTCATTGGGGCGGAGAGGCTAGCGCTGATTCTGGGGGCCACGGTAAAGCGGAACGGCCATGGCGAGCATCTGTCACTGCACTGTTGGCATGGCGGCCACGCCGCGTGCGATCCAGATGCTGCGGCACTGCGGTTGCTCGCACCGAATGCGCCTGAGGATATCGCCGACGCTCAGCAGTGGCTCTTTCTCGATACGGAGACAACAGGACTCGCCGGCGGGACGGGAACGTATCCGTTTTTGGTCGGTCTTGCTTGGTGGGAAGGCGGTGGCCTCGAGGTTGAGCAGTTGTTCATGCGCGAGTACAGCGAGGAACGTTCGCTGCTCGTGGCGCTTGCCGAGCGGTTAGCTGAACGTCCGGTGCTGGTTACGTTCAACGGCAAGTCCTTCGACTGGCCACTGCTCGAAACACGCTACCGGATGATGCGAACCATTCCTCCGCCGGTACCGCGAGCCCACCTCGACTTTCTTCATCCAGCACGGAATCTGTGGCGGCTGCGGCTTGGCTCGGTAAGACTGTCGCAACTCGAACGGTATGTGCTGGGATGGGACCGAGGAGCAGATATCGCCTCGGAGCTGATTCCAAGAATCTATCTCGACTTCGTGCGCGGGGGACGCGCAGAGCCGTTGGTCCCTGTCTTCCAGCACAACCAGATGGATCTCCGCGGACTGGCTGGACTCTCGGGTCGCATCCTTTCACTCCTCGGCGATAAGGAGGGAACTAGTCAGGATGGATTAGAGCTGTACGGGGTGTCTCGTATTTGCGAACGACGTGGCGAGGCAAAGCGTGCGCGGAGACTGTACGAACAGTTGATCGCCTCCGCTCTGCCGGAGGAAACCGATCGTGTCGCCCGCGCGGCACTCGCGCGGCTCGCAAAGCGCGACGGGGACTTCGCACGCGCGCACGAACTCTGGGAAAGTGTGCTGGGGAACTCGCGCGAGGGCTACGAAGCTTATGAACAGCTGGCAATCTACTATGAACACGAAGCGCGCGAGCCGCGACGCGCGCTAGCGCTCGCGCGTGAAGCGCTCGACCAGCTCCGTCGTGCGAACCAAGTAGGGACAGTCGCGGCGACTGAATATCGCCGAACTAAGGGGCGGTTCGAGCATCGGATGTTGCGTCTCGAACGCAAGGCCAGCCGGACGCTGCTCGACACGTTTGGCGCATAGCCTCGGATTGGCCCACTCCTTGACCGCGCCGGAGATCGCCGATCTTCTGGGATTGACCCTAACCACGGTTAAAATCCGTCTCCATCGAGCTCGCCGCAAGCTGCCGCAAATTATGGAGCGTGGATGCGCGGTTTCTGACGACAACCGTGGAGTGCACACCTGTCATCCCAAGTCCTAAGCCTTAAATAGCGCTTTAAGAAGGCCTCGTCACTCCGACGGGTTTGCGGATCGATCCACAAATTAGCTGATAAAACTGTAGGATGAAACTTTAGACGGTAGCTTCCGTTGCGTATCTGGAAAAGTGAGCAAAGTCGGGTCCTCCAGAGAGCTCGCGATACAAGAAACCTCAAAACGTGCTTCTGCTCTCTTTGCTCTCTTAATGGCGTAAACTGTTTGGTGAGGCAGATGCGGTCCGAGTGCGCCGTCAGATAGAGTAGAAGAACTTAACCGAGAAATCCCCGTTCAATCCTGATGGTGAACAAACAAGGAACCCCGCCCAAGCCAAGGATGGCTGGAGCGGGTCATCCAGAGAATCGAGCTAACGCCCGCCCTACATCTTGGCCGGGGCGCTGGCGCTGGCGATGCACTGCCACTTGCCGCTGGACATCTTCATCCAGGTATCCACCCAGCGCTCATGCGAGTCCACGGCCTTGCCGTCGCCGCCGGTACCTTTGCCGTACCACGCACCCGTGGCGATGGCCGTGTTGCCAAAGGTCGTCACCTTGACGTCGCTGATCTGGTTCACTTCCCACTTGCCTTTCTTGACCATCTCCAGCGTCTGGGCCCGACTTGGCGTGGTCCCGTCGCTGTTCAGATTCACGAAGTTATCGGCCAGCAGCGCAGCCACTCCGTCGGCGTTGCCCGCCTTCGAGGCCGCCACCCACTGCTGCTCCAGGCCGGCGATGGCCTTCTCGACCCCACCCATTTGCGCCTGTGCCGCCACCGCCATCAAAACCACGATAAAACCCAGCAATACCTTCTTCATTGAGCTTGTCCTTTCGAGAATCGGTTGTGCTTTAACCTGAATTTCCTTTTTGACCTCAAGAACGGAACCATAGTACACCCTTCTCGCCTGTTCCCGACTAAGAACAATTCCTTCTCACCGACTAGCGTTAACATTCCCTGAACATTAGAGTAGGTGGCATGAGCAAGAAGCAGCACAGCAGCTCTGGGCTCCCAAAGGCGGCAACTGACAAGGCAGGAGATATCCGGCAAGCCACCGTAAGCTACGAC
>PLQW01000220.1 GCA_003160215.1 Acidobacteriaceae bacterium | reverse complement strand
AAACCAACTTGCCAAAAGCAAGCCTCGCTTCGGTTGCTGAATTGAAGCAATACCTCTACCGGAAACGGATCCGCACCAAGGTTCGCACCTCAGCCAGCGGAAATGTATTCGGCGGCAAGCCCTACTCGCGTGGTGGGCTGTACAAGCTCCTGAAGAATGAGGTGTATATCGGCAGGATCGCTCACCGAGGACAATCCTATGCCGGTCAGCACCCAGCAATCATCGAGACCGAGATTTGGGAGAAGGTGTCAGCCCTGCTGGTTAACAACAACCAAGGCAACCGCGCCCGCGGTCGTAAGGTTGCCTCCAGCACACTGGTCGGCATTCTCTTTAACCAGGAAGGCAAGCGGTACACACCGACTCATGCGGTTAAGGATGGCAGACGATATCGCTATTACACCTCACAGGCCGTCATCCGGAAGCAACGGAAGCCGTCCTACCTGGACCGAATCCCGGCGCAGGAACTCGAACGACTGGTCTACACCAGAATCCAGGCGCTGCTGGCCTCGCCGCAAGAACTCAGCTCGGCCTGTGCGGAATCAACGGTAGCCCAGAACGAATTCAATCGACTCCTCGAAGCGGCTCAGCAGTTGGCGGGAAAATGGCCCGATCTATGGTCAGAACAACTGGCGGAACTAGTGCGACGAATCGTGCTGCGGATTGTCGTTCGTGACTCGGAGGCTGAGATCGAAATCGATGTTGAAGCGCTGGCGGTGAGGTTGCTAGGTGATGACGATGAAAGCCCCGCTATCGAGAATCGAAGGCCACACCCCGGAGCACGTGGTTTCCGCCTGGCCTGCCCATTCTGCCCGGCGCACCGTCGCGGCGAGTCGCGGCTGGTTCTGCCCGGCTCTCGTCTGGGTACAGAGCGGCCCAATCACTCGATTGTGAGAGCGATTGCACGATCTCTCCAATGGAGAGAACGAATCGTTGCGGGAGACATTCACTCGAAGGAAGAACTCGCGGCTGAGGCAGGTCTTAATGCCAGCTACGTAGGCCGCATACTCCGAATTGCCGCGTTGTCACCGGACTTGGTGGATGCGCTGACTCGTCTTGGCGACTTCTCTGACTACCCGTTAACCGGACTCGTCAACCGGCTGCCGCTCGATTGGCGCAGACAGAAATCTGCGCTCCTGAATCCATGAAAGCGGTCCCGATGCGCGAGCTGATTGAGTGGCGGAGAGTCGGATCTAGCAATAAGACTTGTTGCCCCCCAGGCCGGAGGAATTGGCGAACTGACGGTTACTTATCTGATATTAATGACTCGCTGGCGGGCAGCAAGTCATTCGAACTCCAGATACAAGTTTTTCTGCAGCAACAACTTCAGTCTAACTGGTCCGCAGCGGCCTGCGTCGCTCCCCATGAAGATCGGGATGTGTTCCTTAGACCGAGGTGCGGGACGTCTGTATGCTAGGGAGACCTCAAAACTGGAGAATTTGATGCACCTGATTTCCTGCCGATGCCGAACCTGCTTGCAACCTTTCATCCTCGTCGTCTTAGCTATTGCCGCATTGCCGTTCACATTGACGGGCGAGGAGCAGATCGAAAGCAAGCAGTTCTCCGCGATGCAATGGAGGCTCATTGGTCCCTTTCGGGCGGGCAGAGTCACCTCTGTAGCAGGTGTTCCTGGCGACCCGAATACCTACTACTTCGGCACACCGGGCGGCGGAGTCTGGAAGACCACGGACGGGGGTCAAGTCTGGCGTCCGATCTTCGACAAGGAACGCGTTGCGTCCATTGGAGCCGTGGCAGTAGCTCCGTCCGATTCACGCATCGTCTACGCCGGGACGGGTGAGCAGACACGAGGCCATGGACTTTACCGCTCATCCGACAGCGGCATGACCTGGAATAACTTGGGGCTACAGGACCTACCGTACATCCAAGCGATTGTTGTCAATCCGCAGAATCCCAATGTTGTCGTCGTCGGCGGGAATTCCGTTGGATTCGGGATTCTTTGGCGACCACTTCCAAAATCGGCGCGAATCGACAGCCGCGGCATCTTCAAAACGGAGGATGGCGGAGAGACTTGGAAGAAGGTCTACGCAAACGACGACACGCTGGGCGTCGTCGACATTTGCTCCGACCCGAGCGATCCACGCTCGTTGTATGCGGTGGTGTATCGGCCGGCATCCGGTTTCGGCGACTCCGAGGTAAAAGCCACTTCGGACATCATCAAGTCCGACGACGGTGGCTCTTCTTGGGCACCTCTGGAGAGCAAGGGTCTACCTGAAAAAGGGCGCGGAAGGCTGGGTATCGCCGTCGCAGCCGGAACGGGTGGACGCCGTTTGTATGCAATTTTGGAGCAGGGTTTTTTTCGTTCGGATGATGGCGGCGCCACCTGGCAGCAGTCGACCAAAGATCCGCGCGTGATCGGGAGTGAATATTTTAGCCGGGTTTTCGTTGATCTTAACCATTCCGACGTTCTCTACGTTGCTCAGACATCGCTCTACCGCTCCACGGACGGTGGAAAGACCTTTGAAGCTTATGTTGGAGCCCCCAGTGGAGATGACTTTCACGTCCTTTGGATTGATCCCAAAGATTCAGCGCGCATGATTCTGGGTGTGGACCAAGGGGCCATCATTAGCGTCGATGACGGCAGGACGTGGAGTTCCTGGTATAACCAGCCGACGGGGCAGTTTTACCACGTCTCCACCGACAACGCGTTTCCTTATCGTGTTTATGGAGCCCAGCAAGACAGCGGGACCGCGGGCGTTCTGAGCCGAAGCGACTATGGCGAGATTCTCGCCCAGGATTGGTATTCGATTGGCGGCTTTGAATACGCCTTTATCACTCCCGATCCCGCACATCCAAATCTTGTGTACAGCGGCGGATGGTACGGTTCGGTTGTGCGATTCGATAAGACCACCACTGAAGTCGCTACCGTATTTGAGCGCGGACAGAAGTATCGCGCCGCGCAAATGGCGCCTTTGGTGTTTTCGCCTCAGGACGCTTCCGTGCTTTACTTGGGGACCCAGTTCGTGCTCAAAACCTCAAATGGCGGATCAAGCTGGCAGGAGATCAGCCCTGACCTGACCGGATATGGAGAGAACAGAGACGAAGAAAAACGGGATCCCGATACGCCGGGTCCGCCTGCCATTACATCGCTGTCGCCTTCTCCCGCGCAACCGGGTGAAATCTGGGCCGGTACCAGCAATCGGCTGGTTCACCTCACTCGCGATTCGGGAGCGACTTGGCAAAATGTATCGCCGCCCGGGTTGGCGGAGCCCACCCAGATTCTTTACGTGGAAGCCTCGCACCATGATCCCGCTACGGCCTACCTGACGGTGGGCGCGAGTCGCGAGTCCACGCCTCCCTTTGTCGCGCGCACCCACGATTACGGACACACCTGGCAAACCGTCGTCAATGGATTCCCTGAAAGCGAGATGGTTCGCGTGGTGCGCGAAGATCCAAAGCGCAAAGGTCTGCTTTATGCCGGAACTGACACTGGCGTCTTCGTTTCGTGGGACGACGGCGATCACTGGCAGTCGCTTTCCCTAAACCTTCCACCAACCCCGATCACCGATCTTCAGGTACATGAGAACGACCTCGCTATCTCAACTTTCGGACGCAGCTTGTGGATGCTGGACGATCTGACGCCCATACGCGACATCAATACGAAAATCACTGCCGCGGATGCATACCTCTTTCCTCCGGCAAACGGAATGCTGGTGCGCTGGGACAATTATCAGGACACGCCCTACCCCATCGAGACTCCCGCAGGCCGGAACCCACCAGATGGCGCCATCGTTGACTACTTCCTGAGAGAGACGCCCGCGAATGAATTGACGGTTGTGATTTATGACGAGAAAGGAACTGCAATCGTTGAGTATTCCAGCGAGGCGAAGCGGGCTGAACTTCCTCCAGCCAACGCTCCGGATTACTGGTTTGCGCCTCTCACGGTTTTGACCAAAGCGGCAGGAGTCAACCGCTTTGTATGGGACCTGCGGTATCCGCCTCCGCTAACCCTCACCTACGGCTACGACGGCAAACTTTTGGAATACACCGAATACACGCTGGCTGATCATGCCGTACCCGGTCTCACACCGCGCCAGCAGCCTCGTGGTCCTCTCGTCGTGCCCGGCAAGTACACGGTGGAGCTGCGCTCTGCCGGTCGGACTTTGCGACAGCCGCTCGCCATCAAGCTTGATCCGCGCGTGACGGCATCGCAGTCAGACTTGACAGAACAACGCGACCTTGCCCTGCAGATTAGCCGAGGCATGAAATCGAGCTATGACTCCTATCAACAGGTTGACGCACTCCGCAAAGAGTTGGCGGAGTGGCAGAAAGCTATGAACGGCGACGACCTAAAGAGAATGAAGGAAGCGGCTGGAGCGCTCGAGAAGAAGATCGACCGCATTGAGAAAGGCTCCAACACCGCTCCCGGTTTCGGACCCGTTAACCGCGATTTGGCTAGACTGATCTTCAGCGTCGAGAGCGCCGATATGCGTCCGTCAGAGGCCGTTCGGTCAGCGGTGCAACAGAATTGCGACGCTCTTGACAAAGACCTGGTGCAGTGGAAACAGCTCAATGAGCAGGATATTCGGTCATTCAACGCGGCGCTTGCTGAGAGTAAAGCGACGGCGCTCCCCGTGATTCCTGTAGGTATGAGCGGTTGTGGGCAGTAAGATGTTGCCCCTACCGTGCTTGGCAGCGAAGCAAAATCTACGGTTTTGACTCCCTGGCCAAGAGCCAGGTCCACTGGATTGATCTGGAGAATATTGGTATCCACGAACGGGCTTGCGGGAAATTGGCTGGAAAAAGGCGACAACCGCCTGCCTTAGCACGTGCCCGGCCTGATTCTGGACATCACGAGCGAAAGAAAGTCGATGGTTCGCTGACTTCCTGCCCGGGCAGTAAGCTCAATTGCAAACTCTCCGGTACAGGTCAGATCGCAGACCTGTACTCCGATTTTGGCGTTCAGAGAATTTCGGAGTGTTTATGCTCTAGTAAATCGTACGTGGTTTTCTCTGCTACAGGTCGCGGTCTGAGAATCGCGAAATATGCCGCCAAATGCGATAAAAATGGCGGTTCGCCAGTAACTTCTCTGGCAATAATGACTTGCTGGCGGAGAGGGGGGGATTCGATTGCCGTCAAATTGTTAAACTGCAGCGAAATCAGCGAGATCGCTGCAAGGTCTTTGCAGTACAGCAATTTACTGGAGCTTACGCAGTAGAGCCAAGCTTCTGCACTTTCTCCTAGAAGCTCACATTCTCACAAAAATGGTATCACTGGTATCATACTCCGGCGAGCAGGCTCTTGCGGAGTCCAGTCCGCTTTGTTTCCAACCAAAACAGCCGGTGATGAGATTTGGCGCTCGCAGTATTCTGTTTGCTTTCTTCCTCCAGCGCCATGCCAATGCCCCAAACGATCCCCTATGATCTGACTTCGTGCCGTCTTGGGATTCAAGATGTGACCGCCGGCGACACTGACGACGCGCGAGACCATGATGGTTCCCGGTCCTCGTCGATTTTTACTTCCGCAAACACTGCCGAATGCGGACATCGCCTGTACCGGAGTTGCTTCAATATGTTAGGCATCACAAACTTGTTTTGTTCGATACTGCCGATCTGCGCCTTACGCATCGGCTGCGTAAGATTGAAGAGCGATCCGACACGATTCGTATCGATTACCAAGGCTTGGCCAATCCTTGCTTTTGGCAAGTTGGTTT
>PLQW01000025.1 GCA_003160215.1 Acidobacteriaceae bacterium | reverse complement strand
CAAGCATCATCGCCTTCTTGTCGACTCGCATGAGTTCGCAATCCGTCATCGCGATTGCAGACCCCATGCGTAGAGGCTGTCCCGCAAGACCACCTTCTCCGCAGAAATCGTCCGGATTCAATATGGCTATCGTAGCTTCCTTGCCTTTTCCCGAGACGACGGTGAGTCTCACCTTGCCCTTCTGGATGTAGAAGACTGTGTCAGCCGCGTCCCCCTGCGTGTAGATTGTTTGCTTCCCGGGAACCAGCACAATCTTCCGACCCTCGCCGATGGTGGCAAGGAACAGCTTCGGGTCGAAATCGTGTTTCTTCTTAGTTGCAATGGTTCTTACGAATCTTTGGAGTTCAGCTGGTATTTTGCCGGGTGGCAGAACGAAATCAACACATCCTGAAGCCTGCGCACTCAGAGGCATGCCATCTACCTCGGCAGACATGTCCTGAGCAAAGGTTTTTCCTCCTTGTGCCTTAATGTATTTGCATCCCTCAGTACCGTCACCGCCGTACCCAGACAGGATAATGCCAATCGCACGCGTCCCCATAGCATCTGCTAAAGAACTAAACAACAGATCTATCTGCTCGTCCCTACCAGCGCGCGGAGTGGCGACTTTGAAGGTATAGTTCTCAATTTGAAGACCGGCATTCGGAGGAATCACGTAGACGCGATTCGCCCGGATGGGCATCGCCGTGGAAGCCAGTGTTACTGGCATTTTTGTGTGACGCGACAGAATATGAGCTAGCTGACTATTGGCGGTAGGATGAATCTGAGAACCGATGACAAAGGCCATACCGGTATTAGATGGCAGGGCGTCTAAGAACACCTTATAGGCGTTAAGGGCTCCCGCTGAGCCGCCGATGCCGACAATGAAGTTAGGATGCAATTGTCCCATGACTCAGGCCAGATCTCCGGCGTTCAGCCGATCCTTTTATCTTTTGATTAATGTTTGCCTTACAGTGACGCTTTTACCGACCCTCTCTTTCTGTTTGGGGCCTGCGGTAGCATCCGCATCCATTGGTACTAAGCTGATTCCATCATCATTCAAAATCAATTTGTGGACGTCGCTTGAGTGGCCCATGCCGCGAGACTTAACAATGTAAAGTCCACGAACGCGTCTTTTCCCCTCGTTTTCTTCCAATTCTCTAACGACGATC
Organism: Acidobacteriaceae bacterium; assembly: GCA_003160215.1. Taxonomy (GTDB): domain Bacteria; phylum Acidobacteriota; class Terriglobia; order Terriglobales; family Acidobacteriaceae; genus Bog-257. The sequence continues at coordinate 8,352 of PLQW01000025.1, read as the reverse complement.
CACGTGTCAATCAAAGACGAGACGCCGATTTCGCCGCTAGTGTCATTTTGTGCGGTTGAAGAAACGAGGCTTGTAAAAAAAGCCGTTATGCCGTTGGATTTCAAAAGATCAATCATGCGAGTAAGCATTGATTGAACTTCAAGCTGGTTCCCCTGTCCAATCAGACTTGTCAGCGGATCGATGACAACAGCTTGCGGTTTGAAGTCGGCAATGATCTTGTATACCTCAAGTAAATGCATCTCTAAGCCGAAAAACGAAGGCCTCGTAGACACAATCTTCAGGAGTCCTTTTTTCACCAACGGCCCAAAACGGAAACCTATAGAACTCATGTTTTGAATGAGTTGCCCTGAGGATTCTTCGTAAGACAGGAACAGACACCGTTCTCCACGTTTACAGCCCTCTATTGCGAACGCAGCCGCGAGGCTCGTTTTTCCAGTGCCTGCGGTACCTGAAGCGAGTACCGTGCTGCCCCTGGTGTAACCTGCACCCTTGAACATGTGATCTAACGATGGAATCCCTGTCGAAACCGTCTTGGCCGTCCCTGGTTGATCGAGCCCTGCGGAAGTGATGGGAATTACTGAAAGTCCGCCTTTATCGATTACGAAGGGATATTCGTTTGTCCCATGATTTGAACCCCGGTATTTAATGATACGAATTCTACGGGTGGAAATTTGTTCCCTGACTCTGTTGTCCAGAAGAATTATGCAATCGGAGATGTACTCCTCCAGGCCATGACGAGTAAAAGAGCCTTGCGCCAGCTCGCCGGTAACGATCGCCGTAACTTGTTTTTCCTTAAGCCAACGAAAAAGTCTTTTTATCTCCAGGCGAAGGATGCCAGCATCTGTGACGCCTGCAAAGACAGATTCGATGGAATCCAAAACAACGCGTTTGGCGCCAATGGAATCAATAGCATGTTCTAAGCGAACGAATAGTCCTTCAAGATTAAATTCGCCTTTTTCTTGAATATCCCTGCGCTCCAAGAGAACATGGTCGAGCAGAATCTTTTTCTGTGAAACAAGCTTTTGCAAATTCAAGTTGAGGGAAGCCACGTCTTCATAAAGTTCATCCTCTGTCTCTTCAAAGGACATGAAGACGCCCGACTCGTCATAACGAGTCGCGCCGTTGATTAAAAAATCAATCCCCAAAAGAGTTTTTCCCGTGCCGGTACTTCCACTGAATAAAGTGGTTCTGTTTTTCGGAAGCCCGCCTTCTGTTATTTCGTCAAAACCCTTGATGCCAGTGGGGGTCTTATGTAATTGATAATGATTGAAGGCACGTTTTTTCTTAGGAGTTTTCAGCATTAAATAATCCTTGGCCCGTCCCGGTTCCAAAGTTGTCGTTCGGTGCTTCCACCGAGTCTCCTCGGCGCCTGCAAAGGTCGCCGGCGGTAGTTATGAAAAGACCAGCCCTCATCCTCCGATTCAGCCACGCCGTGCCTTCCCAAACAAATTTACGCAGCGCCTGACTTTTCCCCGGCGTGAGTATACTTTAGCGCGTTTTGACTGAGATTGGCCATCTATAAGGTGCGACTGCTAGATTGCCGTCAGCAATCAAATGGGGCTCGCGTGACGTTTTCTCGGCGTGTTTCTTGCGAAGCTCCGCTGCCCCTGTCCTGACTTCTGTGGCATGATCGATACCGGACTGAGCCTTTTCGTGTGTGTCTTGGGCGAACGACTCAAACGGTTTCTTGTATTCCATGCCCCAAGTTTACGCCGTTCGCGCAGCCGTTCAAGGGCCGTTGATTTCAAACTGCACCACTACCAAACGTTGACATTAGTTAACAGCCGCGAGACCGACCTAAACGCCACAAGGTCTGCAATTACAGCAGGTTACAGCAAGAAAACCGCTGAACTTGCCGCAAGTAGGTTGTTAAGGAATGTTAAGGTTTCTGCGGAAGTTGCCAACGATCCCCGGAAACAGCACGGCAACGGGGCAAAGGCCCCCATATCAGAAGCTTACGCGAGAAGTGGCCGGCTCCAAGCTAGTGGCGTCGAAAGAGCACGCGGTCCCTGCTAATGTCGAGCTTTCCGACCCTTTTCCTTATCTTGCGCTCGATTTCCTCGGCAACCTTGACATTTCTCAACAACCTTGAGCCTTGCATGTGGGCACACTTTTTGCTGTAACCGATTGCAATGGCGGCCCTTGTCGCGTTCAGGTCAACAAGATACTCCGCGACAAATATCTCCACAGCGGGTGGTGCTGGACATGGATTCGACCGAGATTCCAGTCTATGGCCAACAGGAGTAAAGCCCAGCCGCACTTGGTTTGAGCGGAAGCGGTGACAAGAGAGGCGGGTCATCTTCACCGCCTGCTNNAGCCGCGTCATCTTCACCGCCTGCTTGCCCTCCTTAATCCATTGCTCTGCCCCGGCAGCGGCAGACCACAGCGGCGACAGTTTCACATTTGAGAAGCACGTTTCTATCCTGGAAGAGGGCAAGGGCTTTGCCGACGTTTGGAAGCGGGGCTTTTTCGGCTGGGAGTACAAGGGCAAGCACAAGAGCCTGAGTGCGGCCTACGCACAGCTTGTGCGCTATCAGGGAGACCTGGAGAACCCGCCATTGCTGGTGACGTGCGATCAGGAACGCTTTGAGGAGGGTGGACATTCGACGCGGACTACCGGGCTACGAATCTCACAGACAGTCTGTCGAGCACGCATCTGCAGAGCCTCACCTACGGCTATGACGAGGCCAATAATGTCACGAGCATTTCCGATGCGGTAAATGCGGCCAACAGTCAGACACTAGGCTATGACGCGCTTAACCGGCTGATAAGCGCCACAAGCGGTACGGGCGGATATGGCAGTCTCAACTGGGTCTATGACAAGAACGGCAACCTCACAAGCTTCAAGGTGGGCTCCGCCACGACGCTCTACACCTACATACGGGGCACCAACCGGCTGGCTAGCTTTGCGAATGGCGGCCCTTCCCATCTCGTCGGTACCAACGCCAACGGCAATATCACCAATATTCCGCCAGCGAACAGCAGTACGTTTGCGACGTTTGCCTACAATAAGGCTAACCGGTTGGCTTCGGTGACCGGCTCGCCTGTGGCGGCCAGTTTTGTCTATGACGCCTTTGGGCGGCGCTTTAGCAAGACGAATCCCGGCGCTAACCCCACCCTCTACACCTACTCGCAGGACGGTCGTCTCATCGAGGAGAACGACAACGGCACCATCACGGATTATCTTTATGCGGACGGACGCCCGATCTCAGTATTGCAACCCGGAGCCAGTACGGCCAATAAGATTGATTACATCCTTGCGGATCGCCTGGGCACGCCGCAGCTTGCCAGCAACAGCACCGGTAGCACGGTCTGGAGCACGACCTACCAGCCTTACGGCACCACCGGAGCCGTCACCGGCTCCATCACCCAGAATCTGCGTCTGCTGGGGCAGAACGCGGACGTGGAGACGGGGTTTAATTACAACCTCAACCGCAACTACATGCCGAATCTCGGGCGGTATCTTGAGACCGATCCTATCGGTTTGGCGGGCGGGCTCAACACGTATGGCTACGCAGATGCAAATCCGGGGATATTTACGGATAAGTGGGGGTTATCATATGCGAACAGCTGGGCACAAATAGGAGCAATTACTCTTGGGAGCGTCACCTCTGCAGCGTCGGTAATTGCCGCTCTGGCCACAGGGGGGTCAAACATATTAATAAGCCCTATTGAGGTGGGGGCGGCAACGTCACTTGGGGGGGCAATTGGTTATGGGTTGGGGTCGATTGCAGACTGGCTTAGCAGTGAGGAAAAGGACATGTCGAGTGATAATGGCACGTCCGACATTGTTTCTCAGGCTTCAAAACAAGGATCTAAACCCAAAAACTGTCCACCTGGTACAATTCCTGTTGACCAAACAGGCATGACCTCGGATGATGTTCATAGGATTAAGAAAGGTGTTGGAGCCGGTCCAAACGATTGGACAGGAATTGCTCCTAACGGCGACGTTATCACTGGTGACGCAAAAGGCAACGCTACTAATAACGGTCCCGCTACAACTTACCTACCGAATAAATGAAGCTAGATTAGATGAATCCCTATAATTACGCCCTCTCACTGAGAACCACGCATCCAACGATGAGTGGCTCTGAGTTGTCAAATCTTATCGGCTTGGAAGCAGAAATAGTTCACAACGTGGGCGAACAGCGAAGAACTCCTACCAACCAGATGCTTGATGGAATATACCACAAGAGTTACTGCAGTTTTAAGCTCGTAGATGGACCAGAACCTGCCCTTCTTGAATCGATTAGAACCTGGAATGACCATTTAGCCACCAAGAGAGCCGAGTTGGCGAAGATACTTAGCACTGGAGGAATAATTGAATATTTTGTGGGTGTCTTTTTAGATAAGAATATTGGCATTGAGCTAGAGGCCAACGACATGAAGCGTTTATCAGACTTAGGTATTAGAGTAGCACTGGATATATATCCAAAAGGCTAAACTAAGGAAGCATTTGTTAACCTGCCCACCTTGCAGTTTTGTATGGCCTCATGGCCATAACAAATATCAGTCGCGTGAACACCGCAGAACACTGCGCGATGTACTCTTCAAAGAGTGAACTCAATAGATATAAACGCTCGCCCTGGATACGAAGATGAATATGACACCTATGCCGGGCCAATTTATCTCAAGCCTTGGAGGATCGCGCGGCCTCCAATGAGATTGATGAATATCTGGTTGACATAGATACATCTCGTATGGGCATATCAGCAAGCCCCGATTACCGCAGCGGTACTCGTCGCACACCCAAGCAGGGTATGCCTACGACAGAGCAATCGACGCGGTACATCGCAACCTCCTCAAGGCCCTCAATGCGTGCTGGCTCCAGGTGAGTGCAAACCAGGGACATGCCGGGGCTGAAGCGCTGACCGCGATGATACTCCGCGATGGCGAGGGCGTGGCCCGCAACTACGTTGCTGCCTTTTCGTGGGCTCAGCAGAGCGCGAAGCAAGGCGATCCGGTTGGAGAGGCGGTCCTCGGGCAACTCTATAAAGACAGGTTAGGGACGGCCCGCAATCCACGACTTGCGCAGTATTGGGCAATCGAGAGCACAGGCTCAATTGTCAGTGCTTCGGGCGTGGCAACGCCAACCACAAGCCTACGGAAGGAGAACAGTTCCCGTTCGAGACGCCCGAGGACCGGCACTTGTGCGCCGTCGAAATCGCTCCTGACGCCGACCCTATCGAAATATTCGTGAGATTTGTTGCGCTGCGGGACGCCCGCGAGGCCAATCGCTAACGTCGCTGCCTAACGCCAGGGCGCTCATCGTTCAAGAATTCCACGCCGGCCTTTTCAAGCACGGCAACCACCCTGCCCAGCGTGTCTGTGCGCGCCGCGACTGGTCCATTGAAACTGGGGAGTTGTTCCCGCGAGTGGGATTCATCGTAACTAATCTGGAGACGCCGAGCCGGGCGGTGGTACGGTTCTATAACAAGCGGGGCACGGCCGAGCAGTGGATCAAGGAGGGCAAGCAGGCGGTAAAGATGACTCGCCTCTCTTGCCATCGTTTCCGCTCGAACCAAGTGCGACTAGCGCTGAGCCTGCTGGCCTACAACTTGGGCAATTTGTGGCGACGGCTGGCGTTGCCCAAGCGAATCGAGAACTGGTCGCTGACCAGCTTACAGCAACGACTGGTGAAGACGGGCGGACGGCTGGTGAAACATGCCCGCTATTATTGGCTGTTGTTGGCGGAGAGCCATCTGACGAAACGGTTGTTTGGCAGTATGCTCCGGCGGATCGCCGGGCTGTCGCTTCCGGCGGGATAGCAGAGGCTGCGGGAGGCCGGGAAATCGATCCAGAGCCAAGAGGGGAGGGAGGGGTGTCTGACAAAACCGGATGGGAAGGCCGTGGTCAGCAGTTTCGGGACTCGCATTGGCACAGTCGGGACCCTTCCCGAGCCCTGGGCCCGGCCAAAGAAAATATTTATGCGCTGGAGTCCCTAAAGGGGGATATAGTGTGGGGCTGTTGGGGGCTAAAACGGAAATCCCAGTTAATTGGGAAGTCCGCCGAGAATGGGCATCTGCTTGCTAAAATTGCTTTCCAATTTCTTAAGCCCGCGTTAAGATGCGCTATCGCCTTGTTAATAGGCAGTCATCACATCATTTTACTTGGAGAAGTGTTTATGACGAACGATCCCCAGTTTCACTTTAAGAAAAACATCAAGTCGCTTTGCCTTGCCGCCGCATTTGCCTGCTCACTCACCGCCCCGTCTGCGATCGCAGCCACGGAAACCGTGCTTTACAGCTTCAAGGGCGGAAGCACCGATGGAGCGTATCCCTATTCCGGCGTGACCATGGATTCGCACGGTAATCTTTACGGCACAACCACAGCAGGCGGAAGCCATTGGGTTTTCGGAGGTCAAACCGGAGGCACCGTCTACAGGCTGTCACCTTTACCTACAGGTAACTATTTGGAAACGGTGCTGTACAATTTCGGGGGCACATTGGATGGCAATACCCCCTACAGCGGTGTGACTATAGACTCTCTCGGCAATCTTTTAGGTACTACTTTTCGCGGCGGGCAACGGACCGATAATGGCATTTTCTATAGAATAACCCCGGGCATCAGGTGGACCGAAACAGGAATCTTTAGCTTTCCCGCAGGAACGGCAGGGGCTAACCCTCAAGATCTGGGAACTGTGATCCAAGGATACCAAGGCTATTTCTATGGCACCTCGCTGAATGGCGGGGCCAATAGTCAGGGCAACGTGTTTAAGATAGATGAGCAAGCTAACGAAACCGTGCTCTACAGCTTCAATCGTTCTGATTATTACCGGGACGGAACTAGTCCAACCGATGGAGTAATAATGGATGCAGGCGGCAACATTTACGGTACCACCAGTACCGGCGGCAATGGACCCTGTTCCATCGGCTGTGGCACGGTATTTGAGCTTGTGCTGCAGGAAAACGGCACCTACGCGGAAAGCATCCTGCACAACTTTGTGGGGGGTACGTCAGACGGTGAAGTTCCCTTCGGCGGTCTGTCGATGGATCTCCAGGGCAATCTTTACGGCACCGTCACAGAAGACGGTCTTTTCGGTCGTGGCATTGTTTTCGAGCTTGTACGTTTAGGTCAAGGCCAGTGGCAGGAAAAAATAATTTATAACTTCGGCGAAAACCCTAATGACGGAACAGCTCCCTGGGGCAAGCTGATAATTGATCATGACGGCAATTTATACGGAACCGCCTCGGGCGGAGGAATGTATGGCGATGGCATAGCCTTTAAGCTTTCGCATACCGGCATCGGCGCCACCTGGACGGAGACAATATTACACCAATTTGGCGCAAACGGCGATGTTCAATCTCCCAAAGACGGTTTATTCATGGATGCAAGCGGCGCTTTATACGGCACTGGCTGGTATGGCGGTGCTCATTCCAATGGTGGCGTATTTAAGATAGTTCCCTGATTCGACAAGGAGACTTACTGCATCGTATATGCTTTGAAGATTGGCGATAAGGTTTATGTGCTGCACGTTTTTCGGAAGAAATCGAAGTCAGGATTTAAAACGCCGCTGCAGGATATAAAAATTATGTACTTGGTCGCCCACACCCAGCGACGTGAATTGCAGCGAAGAAGGTTTCGTGGCGAGACGCACGCGACTGGATGGGAGCCAGTTTGCGTTATGGAGTACATGATTGAACGACTGAGGCTAGCAAGTTTCCGATCACCGTTGGCGCACCGATTCATGCAGTAATAGTTAACGGGTGCAAACTACGGATAGATTGCGTCCCATAAAAGAGGTTATGGGCGGATTGCTGTTTCACTTTCCGTCTCCGTCGGATAGTGAAAGATAAAGGACGCTATCGCCAACATCCCAAATCCCCAGCGCCTGACACCTTTCAGGCAGTGTTGCCTGCGACCGAAATTCCAAGCCGATCATTCACTTTTAGAGCTTCCAAACTTAAATAGAACAGTGGGAGCTACGGCGGCGGATGTGCGCAACGGCTGTCATTCATCAAAACATCGTACACCCGCAATATCAATGACTTGGCACCAAGCTCGATTGGCAACGTTCCGGTAAGATTCTGAGCATGATCGTATGGCTCCGGCACTTCCTCGGCTGGGTTGTTGGTGCATTCAGGTCCCGCGAGGATATCATCCTCGAAAATCTTGCCCTGCGTCAGCAGTTGCTCGCTCTTCACGCCCAGCGCCCTCGCCGGCGACTCACTGCGTCACACAAGCTGTTCTGGGTCGTATTGCGAAGGTGCTGGGCTCGATGGAAGGAACCTCTCATCCAGGTGACACCCAGAACCGTTGTTGGCTGGCATCGTGCCGGTTTTCGGCTGTATTGGAAATGGCTTTCAAGAGCCAAGTCGAGGGGCGGTCGAAAGCCGGTGAGCAAACAGATTC
>PLQW01000259.1 GCA_003160215.1 Acidobacteriaceae bacterium | reverse complement strand
ACGTTCACGTTCTTCCGGCATGCCAGTCAGTGTAGGCGAACAAAAAGCGAATAGTTAAGCGCCGCGCTGAATCGCATAACTCCATGCCGCTGAAGTTCAGCGCTTCCCACTGTTCCGGTGGCGCCGTTCGGCAGATCTGAGTATGGTGGATACCTCTATGGAAAACGCTTGGGCGAGATCGGCGAGCGTTCGTAGCGTTGGGCTCTTGGTGCCCCGTTCCAGTTGGCCGATGTAGCGTTCGGTATATCCCAGATCGTGCGCCAACTTTGACTGGCTCCATCCGCGATCGACACGCAACCGGGTAATCTCAGCGCCGACAGCCTCACCTAACGTGCGGGACTCACGCTCTTTATCAGCACCAATCTGTTTGGGCACACCCCATAGTTGCCGTTTGACGCTAAATGATTGAGGAACTATAGTTCGTGGTTGCTTAGAGGCGAGCGTTTTGGATCTGGAAATGAGGCGTCGGCTCGCGCCGGTTCAGCAGGAACCGAAGGTCAAGTCCGGCGGAAATGCTGATGACAAGTTGCTTCCGGCATCGTCGAAATCGACTAAAATAGGGCGGCAGGCAGCGGGCTCCGAAACGACGATCGACGACACTCAGCCCTGCGTCCCCATCCCAGGTACGCCGTTGTGAAGAAATCCAAACGCGAATCCGTGCGCGACTCGACCGCCCGACTTCAGCGGGCCGCCCACGAGCGTGCTGACGATGAAGCGCGCCGAATTCCGTGGCACCGCCTGCTCGATACTCAAAATCAATACATCGACTGGCAGGAGTTCTACTTATGGGTTCGTTCGATCCTGGAAGTTGAAGACCGCATACCGGATTGGCTGGTTGAAGTTCTCAACGCCCGTGTTCCGGGATTTATCGAAACCGAAAGAGCGCTCTCACCCAAAGCAGCCAAGACCAGGCCTCTGATCCTCCGCCTGGAAGATTGGATCGAGGATCATGTCTTCGGCTTCGCCAAGCAGGAAGGCTCGTTCTTCGCAAGTACGTATTACGCAGTACGAGACCCGCGCTACCAGCGAGCCGAAGTGTGCTGGTCGGAGTGCACCGAGAAGTGGAAGAAAGCCAAACCGGCCCACTATCCGTCGTTCGAGGAGTGGAAAGGCATGGCGGCGCAATGTGACGAGACTGCCCATCTGACAGCGCGGGAGCGCAAGGCCCGGGCATCGGCGAAGTTGGTGCATCCTGATCGCCTCACCGAGGCTGCTACTCGTTACATGGATTGTGAGGCTCTTGCCTACTGGGCACGACAGGCGCTGGAGCGGGGATCAGAACCTCCCGCAGAGGTTGTGCGCGAGCTGAAACGTCGTTGCCCAGGGTACTTGGACTCCGGGTTTAAAGCGCGAGCGAAAGAGTCCAGAGGTGGTGCACAAGACTGGCAGCATATGATGCTCTGGATCGCTAACCATTACTTCCAAGACGCGAAAACCGAGGGCTGGTTCGAAGCCGTGCTCATTCAAGTGCGGAGCCATCCGCGGGCCATTCGGACTATGGAATTTTCCGACTACTGCAGCGAGATTTGGGGTTCGGAACTGCCAAGTCCTTACCCCCCCTTTGAGGACTGGCGCCGGGATGCCGATTCTTATGTTGAACTCACCGTTAACTGATCGCGTCGCCCGGCGCTCCATCGACTCCTACAATTGGGTCCGCGAAGCTTGGCTGGGAGATTGAGGAGATTCCGAGGTCGCCGATTGGCAGGTTCTGACATGCCGGAAGTATGCGTTGCCGGCGATCTTCCTTCCACACTGACAGGCTCGGGTGACCAAGGCATGCTTTTGAACACCCGAAACGGTCGCGCCGTCGGTAACGGATTGTGAAACACCGTACTCGCTCACGAGCCACTTTGTCGTGGCCGGATCGATCAGCATCATGTTGATCTGGTCGCCGTGCTTCTTGCAGAATTCCTCAAACGCTCTGTCGGTAACAAATGTGTCAACGAGTCTGAGCTGGCCGACAGAAATTCCGCTCTGCACCTGGGCTACTGTCACGCCAAGTAGTTCCGCAGCCCGCTCCCACGTGTATCCTTCGTCTCCCTTCACCAGGGCAGCTGTGACTCGTTCGACGATGGAAGGACCCAAAGATGGTTGATTCCGCTCGCAAAACGCCGCCAGAGAGCTTGCCGATATCCGCGCATCGCGTACTCGCAGTAGTCCGTTTCCGATGAAATCCCTCAACCGGGAGGGCCGTATGCGCAACAGCTTACACAGCGCCCGCAGCGACCACGCATCAGTGACTCTCGCACTCATTCCGAGTGCCGCCATCCGGAAGCGGACCGCCCGGACCGAACGGTCCAGGCGCTGAGCAATCCGTTTGACTGGTTCGTACCCGGCCAGGTTCAACAACCTGTCGTCATCTGCCGGTGTCCATGGCCTGGAGACTGGCCGCGGTGTTGCAGTAGCTTCCCCAGATTTCTTCGCCTTGGCTGAGTGGCGCTCCTCAAGCGCCGCCCGTTTGGTGGCCCTCCGCAACTCCTTGATGCGCTGCCAGCACTGTCCCCGGTTCCATCCCGGGACGAGCTCAACGATACGTGTGATTGCCGCACGCTTCTTCGCTGGCCCTTGCTTGATTGCTGCGAGCAGCAGCTTATCGATTGCCGCCAGTTCCTTAGTACACTTTCGGACGACCTTTTCCCCACTATTCGACACGCCAACCTCGTGGCAACAAGAGTCGGTTTCACAACGCAAATCCGGACTGCATCCGCCAGGGCCACACTAAGTCAGCACCCGCAATAGTCCTCAGACGAGGTAGGCGACTATTTCTTCTGTAGAGCGCGGTACTCAGCCATTCCTAATTACAGTGGGAACTGAACCGTTGACTGCGGCGCCGGCCGAGATCATCGAGCGAATGCGCGCGTTATTGTCAAGGGGGTGTGTCTCAATTCGAGGATCGCCCTAGTGCTATGTCCTTCAGTGAATTTCCCCCACGTTAGTTGAAGGCAATTGCGGCGGCCACCACACGTTAAGTGAAAAAGCCTTCCCCCACATTGATTGAAGGAACATCTAGTCTAGGAAAAGTATTGAAAAAAATCAGAACATCGAATCTCGTCCCGAATTGATGTGCAATCTGACCAAGCTGCGCGAGGAAAAGAAGATGAGCGGCAGTACGCATGCTCAGCAAATCAGCCAAACGCGTGCTCGCCCCACCATTGTGGCGGCCAACAGGGAACTGCTGGATGCTCAGGTTTGTTGGCGCGGTAAAGTCAGATTTCAGTCTTGTTACAGATTCATGTGATAGGGCTCACAGACATGGATGCAATGGAACGAAATACTGTCACTAAATAGCCAGGCACGTTCCGACAGTTGAAACGAAGCACTTATGGGCTATTTTTCCATAAGCGGTACGGATAGGACCCTCATGAATGCGCACATCTCGTCTGGTTCCGATGGTGCAGCGCGGTTGTGGCTGGAGAACCTTGAGCGACACGAGGGCTCCGCATGTCGAACTCGGAACTGAACCCTGAATGGGTGCTCTCCAATTCGCGACAACTAGAGAACAACCCCGAACTCATCGAGATCGCTAGACGGCTTTGGCCGCGAGTCAGAGCTCACGCCCGGAAGCAACTCGCCCACCAGAATTCTGATGACAGCGAGACTTTGGCTGCTGAAGTTTGGGAGTCTGTGCTGCGGTCCGTTTCGAAGACTTTAGCGAGACACCATGAAACGACTTCTACCGTACTCAATCTTGAGTCCTATTTATTTGGAGCTTTTCTTCATCGCTTTAATCGGGCATTGAAACGGGAACGGAAAAGGCAGGAGATTATCGAGCCGCTGGCTTCCACCAGAGAGCTTGAGCAGCTTCCTGGGGCGAGGGACTGGAAGTCAGCCGATGGTATGGAACGTTCCCTGCAGGTTCAGGAAGTGATGGACAGCATGGATACCTGGACCCGACGGGTCTTCGCCGCAAGACTCTATGGCTATACCTGGAAAGAGATAGCAGAACTGCATGAACTAAGCGAAAGCAAAGCAAAACTACGATTTCGGTATGCACTTCGTAGGCTTACAGCTCGGTTGGGATATGGCAAATAACCAGAACGCGCCGGTTTCGCGTGACCGCAAACTGTCAGACCGCGAAGAAAAGCGCCTGCTTAAGGTCGTCGGACAAGAACTGGCGAGCGGGTTTCCCAATCCGCAGCGAAAAGACTGCCCTGACTCTGCCGTTCTTGAAGGTATCGCTTGCCGCAAGCTCCGACTCGCCGATGTTGAGCACTGGCTCGACCATCTCAGCTCGTGCAGCGCCTGTTTCCAGCAATTCACCCGGTTACAGACGGAGGCCGCCAGGCGGCGGCGCCGAACGATGGCGTCGATCGCTGTTGCTGCGGTTCTGCTTCTTGCCGTGACGGGATGGTTTTGGTTGAGCACGCGTCCCAGGACACCGACCGATACGGAAATAGTGGATCTTCGCTCGGTGTCTGTACTTGGCGGTCAAGGTAGTGGCGTCGAAGGGCAACAAACGGTTGTGATTTACCGATGGGTCAGGCACCTGGTTGTGAACTTGCCCGCTCGGAGCGAACACGGGGTTTCTGAGATCGCGATATTGAATGAGACCGGCATTGAGATTTTTACTACCAGTGCTACGGAGCAGGTGGAACGTGACATTGTTTATGTCGAGGTTGATGTTGACGTAAGCAGGTTTGAGCCGGGACGGTATGTTCTTGCGGTTCGACAACCGGGGCTCGCAGAGGCTCATTACCGTGTCCAGGTTCCTCAATGAGCAATATGACAGACCCCACAGCTTGCCGGCACAGCTTTGAGCACCTGGCGCTCTGAGTGGAAAGGATCTCCGCTGACGCTGCGCAAGCTGTACCCCAACCAGGCACGCGTCTGCGAACGCCCAGCAACCTTCTTAGCCACGAGATCTCTTTGAAAGTGGGAATGCCACTTCAGGGAGACCATCAGGATTATGTGGAGTCCAAAAGTATTAGAGCGGCGTTTGGACCATCCCCAAACGCGCCTTCAGAGTAGTTCCAAACTGACGCTGCGCATCATGGACGACTGAGCTCCGCAACCATCGAACTTTGCAGGAGCAGGTTAGCTTTCGGCCAGCCTACCGGAAGAAGCCGCCTCTCAGAGGACATTCCCAGGCGGAGACAGAGGATTTGAACTGGAGCGTTGGTCCGAACACTAACGGAGTAGGCGCTCCAGGAGCGTTCGACCAACAGCTGAAGCTGGTCTACACTTGCCGCCCAGAGTATGGCGGCTAGGTCACCAATATGTAGGGAGCGTGTGGCGAAACTCCAACTGCAGGGGGACCCGGCTGCCTGTGTCTTCGCCAATCAAACTAAGCTTCTGTTGCCCCGTTCTCTTGCGAAGTCTGTCGCTGTCGGGGACGAGATCACGTTTCCGATTCCAGCACCAGATGCAGTGGGCCCGGAAATCCTCGTCACCAAGAATGCCGCCTCCGGACCGATCCGTTGCTTTTACCAGGCGCCAATCGGATACGTCACCCAGCCCAAGCAGGACAAACGAAATCAGCACTTCGTTTCTGCCGAGGTTCACCGGGGAGGCCTTGGCATGGGCACAATGTTCCTGCCCTGCGAGGCCCTGCGCGAGTACTTCTACCGCCTGCCACGTACGGTCGACAGAGTCGATCATCCCACCCTGTACGAGATCTTGCGTATACCGGCTAGCGCTTCGCCCTCCGAGCTTCGCGTGGCTTTCAAGCTGCGTGATCTGGAGCTAAGAACGGAGGGCGTGGGGCACAGAGAGCGAGTGACGCTGGAGCGGGCCTTCAACATCGTTGGTCAGCCGGAACTGCGCGCTTGCTATGACGCTCTGCTGGCCGATCCCGAAGCACCGGCCATATTTCCTTATGGCGGATTCGGGTCCCTGCTTGTGGCCGGCGAGCCTTCCCGCGACGGACAGACGTTCTTTGCCCGCCGCATCCTCGCGTTCTCACCCGATCTGCGACGCCGGCGGTTCTATGTCCCACTCCGCCAATGTGATTTCTACGACGACCGGGCACTGTGCCGCGACGTGCGCCGCAAACTGGAGTTCTGGCTCGACCCGACCGTCCTGCATACACTTTGGGACCGCGCGTGGAACCAGTGGAAGCATCTGTTGGGAACAAAGATCGAGGTCGAGAACACGTTCGTACAGAGCGGCAAATACCGCAAACGGCGCGGGGAGTGGGAACTCGTCACCTGGGAAACTGCGTTGCCGAGCCGGTTGGAGGTCAAACTGCCACCTGATTTCCAGCTGCAAATCGAATCTGCCAAAACTGCCTATCATCGTTTCGGCCAGTATTCGCGGGCTCTGGATCAGATCCGGCTGTGCTTGGAACATCGGGCGGTCGAGCGAGCGGAGCTGCAGCGAATGTGTTCCGAGCTGCATGTTCCCGGTGACTTTGATGTCGCCCAGATCAGCTGGCGCCCTGATTATGACCCGTTCTTCTATCGCCAGCTCGCACGCCGGGCACGCCGGATTTATCTGTTTCGGGAGGAATACATTTTCGACGTTGAGAAAGCCGTGGTCGTCGAAACCCCTCAGCTTGGCCACGCGACTTACGTCTTTGCCAAGCCTAGGAGTATGGACAATTTTCTAGCTCTGTACACCAAGATCACGAAGGACGACATCCGGCGAAACCGCAATAATGCCGCCGAGCGACTAGGCTTTCTGGGGCGCGTGATTCACGGCACCAATCCGCGAGCGTGGCTCAAGGAAGCCAGGCAACGTATCGGGGAAGGAATCGATTTTGCAGCGTCCATGGCGGAGTGAATCACGAACCAATTCGTGCCCACTTTTGTGGCATTCGATGTAGCGGAGAATTTCTGCGTACCTGCTGCTTTGCCCAGCCAAAGTGTAATCGGTGAAATATTGTTCGGAATAGCCGTGCTCCTAGCACGCAGTCCAGTCGTTCCACAGATACACGCAAGGATGTTGTTACAGAACATTTTGAGCAGGACCTCCTTTCAACCTCATGGCGTCAATTGGCAAGTCAATCCGCCGCGTCTGGGGTCTTGAGTTCGTCGGAGCGACGAGGCCGTTTGACGGAAACTCGATAAGGGGCTAACAACAGCCGTGGAAAGCACAGTTGCCTCTGGCGTTTCTGTCTCGAAGAATATAGTTTCGCCACCCGCTAACTGTTCTCTCAGCATGTTTGAGCACACCATTGATGACGCCACTCGACATGCATGGGCTGAGACGTCCAGATTAGCCATTGGCGATTTCGAGTCCGACGCGATTTTAGCGGGAAGGAGTGTAAATGAATGTCGAGAATTTTCCGGAACTCTTAACGGTTCATGAAATCGCCAAGGCCCTAAAAGTTCCGGTGTCTTGGGTGTATGACCGGACCCGAAAGCGAGGTCTCGAACGCATTCCTCACGTCAAAGTCGGGAAGTATCTGCGTTTTGAGATTCAGCAAGTTGCTAAATGGCTCGGCGAATTCAAGGAGTAAATGCCATTGCTTAGCAAGCGGCCAATCGCTACACTTTTCATCGACGCAGAACCGCCTGAGCGGGCCACGTATGGAGGACGAATGGCCCGTAACAGACGATTCCAGCACGGCTCACTTTTCAAGCGAGGTACGCGAACAAAAGTGTGGGTCGCACGTTGGTGGGAAGATGTCAGCGGACGAGAGGGAAAGCTAGAACGCGTTCGGCGTTCGGAAATCCTCGGCACGGTAGCCGAAATTCCGACTCGGCGGCAGGCGGATCAGATTCTTTCGAATCGGCTGCGCGGTATCAACGCCGGTGATTTTCGGCCCCAGTCGAACTGCACGTTTTCAGAGTTTGTGCAACGAAACTGGATGCCAGAGTTGCTGCCCACGCTCAAGTATTCAAGCAAGAAGCATTACGAGTACATCGTCAACTTTCATCTGATCCCGGCTTTCGGCGATATGCAACTGCGGCTTATTTCACGCGAATTGATCCAGAGCTTTCTCGGCGGGAAGCTGCGGAGCGGATTGTCGTGGAAGACTGTGAAGCATATTCGCACGACGTTCGGCACAGTGTTGGCTGCGGCTGAGATGCAAGGTCTGATTCCGAACAATCCCGCACGCCAAACCAAGCTCCCGCGTCGTGGGCCGGTAGCAGAACAACCACCAATTGCTCCCGAGAAGATCAGGCAGTTGCTCGAAGCGCTTCCTGAGCCTTCGCGGTCGCTGGCTTGGTTGCTCGTTCTGACCGGGCTACGCGTCGGCGAATTGCTTGCACTTCGCTGGCGCGACATCGACCTTGCACTGGGTTGCCTTCGGGTGAGGCAAACCGTTTATGAAGGCAGGTTCGATGATCCCAAGACCAGGCGGAGCAAGAGAACGGTGCCACTCGGCGCGAAGGGAGTCGAGATACTGTCGGTATTCAAGCCGCAGTGCATCGATCCTGAGGCGCTGGTGTTTGCAACCAGACGTGGCACACCTTTTAGCCGAAGAAACCTTCTCAATCGTCAGCTTGCGCCGACGTGCGAGAGGCTCGGTATCAAGGGTGTGACTTGGCATTGGCTGCGCCATGCGAATGCAACACTGCTCGACGCGGTCGGCACGCCGTTGGGAACGGTGCAGGCCCTACTGGGGCACTCTTCCGCAGAGGTCACGCGGGAGATCTATTTGCACTCAGTGCCAGCGGATGCGCGCATCGCAGTGGAAAAGGTCGAGGCACTTCTGATTGGACCCAAATGGACCCAAGTTGCAGAAGCGGCCAAAGTGACGAGTACTCTAATTCATTGATTCCGTGGGATTAGTTGGTCGGGGAGAGAGGATTTGAACCTCCGACCCCCTGGTCCCGAACCAGGTGCTCTACCAGGCTGAGCCACTCCCCGACGTTGAACGGACTGCGCGAACTATAAAACGCAAGTACGGCGACTCAATCACTCGACCGATGCAGATGAGAGACCGCCAGAACCCGATTATAACAGAGCTACCGTCGAGCGGCCGAAGTTGCGTTGCCAGCATTCCACGTATGGTTCATCTTTAGTTTAGGCCTTGGCACGCAGCATCGTACACTCAGCTATCGGTTCCATGAGCCAACGATTGAGGCCCACAACGTGTCGACCGTTCTACTAGCCCGGCAACTACTTACTCCCCTTGAGCGCATCGAGGATGCCGCACTCGTGATGGACAGTGGAATCATAGCGGCCGTCGGCAAGAGAGAGGCCGTGACCATTCCATCTCAGGCGCGAGTCGTGGACTTCGGCGATTCCATCCTGACGCCCGGGCTGATTGACATGCATGTTCACGGGGGCGCTGGGCACGACGTCATGGAAGGCTCCGATGAGAGTCTGGCCGCCATCGAGCGGTTGATGGTGCGACATGGCGTCACCAGTTATTGTCCGACAACGGTCACGGCCCCGCTGGATCAAACGCTGAAATCTCTCGAGGATTTGGCCAAAACGGCGGAACGCGCGGACAGTGACGTCGGCACAGATCCCGCCCGCGCGCGGCCGCTCGGCATTCATCTCGAAGGTCCGTTTCTCAGCCATGCCCGGCGCGGGGTTCACCCAGCGATCCACCTGCAACCGGTTTCGCGCGAAGCTTTCAACCAAATGTGGGATGCAGCGGCAGGTCGCATTCGGGTGCTCACTATTGCACCCGAGTTAGAGGGTGCGCTTGATCTAATCGTCGATGCGTCGCGTCGAGACGTGTGTGTCAGCATCGGGCACTCCAACGCCACCTTGGAGCAGGGGATCGCCGGTATACAAGCCGGGGCCCATCACGCGACGCACACTTTCAATGCCATGCGCAGGTTCGATCATCGCGATCCAGGATTGCTGGGTGCGATCCTTGCCGACAATAAAGTGACGGCTGACATCATTGCCGATGGAATTCACGTGGATCCGCTCGTCGTTGATCTGTTCGTGCGCTGCAAGGGAGTCGATGGTGCGGTGCTGATCACCGACGGCATCAGCGCGACTGGCATGCCGGACGGGACTTACCGGCTGGGTTCGTTTGAGGTGCAGGTGCGCGACAACCGCTGCGAGTCACACGGGAAACTTGCCGGCAGCGTTCTGACGCTTGATCGGGCGGTTCGGAACATGATGAGTTTTGCGAAGCTCAGTTTTCAACACAGCATTCGTATGGCGACACTGAATCCCGCACGAGTGCTGGGTATTGAACACCGGAAGGGCGTGCTGCAACCTGGCGCGGATGCCGACGTCGTGGTTTTCTCTTCCGCCGGCGAGGTGCTGCACACGGTCGTGGACGGTACGCTCAACTAGTCGGAGATTTTAGTGCGCCAGTTGGAAGCGCTCTTCTTCCTTCTTCATTTTGGCAATGGCGATTAACTCCACCGCCTTCTGCGCGATGTGCTCGGCGCTGACTTCGAACTCCTTAATCAGTTCCCACGGCGCACCGGAATCGCCGAACCGGTCCTTTACGCCGATGGCGCCCGTAATCACCGGCGTTCCCAGCAACTCGGGACTTTCGGTGATGACGCCGCTCACGCGCCACGCCAGGGCGCCAATCTGGTGCTCCTCGGCGGTGACAACTACGCCCGTCTCCTTGGCCGCCCGCGCAATGGCCGTTTCATCAATTGGCTTCATCGTGTGCATATTGAGCACGCGAGTCTCGTAGCCAAACTCCTGCTTCAGTATCCAAGCCGCACGCATGGCCTCGGGCACCATCGGCCCGCAGGCGATAATACTGAGATCTTCGTGTTCGTTTTCGTAGTTGGGAGCAAGCACGGTTTCGAACGCATCGATCATTTCCGGCGCTTCGCGGCGGAGACGGCTCACGTTCGCCACTCCAAATACAAATGGCGTGTTTTCGCGAGTGACGATCGGAGTGGCTTCCCGCGCGAAGCGGATGTACTTGGGCCCAACATGCTGGAGCAGCAGATAGTCGGTCGCCTTGCGCGTCTCGATGGCGTCGCAGGGCACCACGACTGACATGTTCGGCAGTCCGCACATGGCGAACAAATCTTCCAGCGCCTGGTGCGTGGCTCCATCGGGTCCAACCGAAACTCCACCGTGAGCACCTGCGATCAATACATTGAAATTTCCGTAGCAGATGGAAACCCGGATCTGGTCCAGGTTGCGGGCCGCGGCAAACGTTCCGTAGGTCCCGAAGACCGGCAACTTCCCTTCCCGCGCCAGTCCAGCGGCGGCAGCGGTTGCCGACTGTTCCGCGATGCCCATGCTGATCCAGCGATTCTTGCGCTCCGGTTTGCCGGAATAGAAGTCGCTGATGGTGATCGAACTGGAAATGTCGAGGCCGAGGCAGACTACCCGCTCGTCATCGCCGTTGTTTTGCAGCGATCGCCCGAAGCCTTTGCGCGTGGGCTCCATCTTGACTTGCATCGGGCCAGCAGTATTCCACCAGTATTCGCGCGAGAAGCTCGGCGTCTTGGCAGCCAGCTTGACTTCCACTTCCCTCTGATATTCATTGGCTTTCTTCAGCAGCGCGTCGTAGGCAATGGTCTGTTTCAGCCCGAGTTCTTCCAGGGCCTTCACCAGTTCGTCATAGCTGGGAGCTTTGCCGTGCCATCCGGCAATGTTCTCCATAAAGCTGACGCCCTTGCCCTTCACCGTATTGGCAAGGATCATGGTGGGCTTGCCGGAGACTGGAATGTTCTTCGCCTTCTGTAAACTATCCACAACCTGCGCAAGATCGTGACCGTCAATCTCGATGACTTCCCAGCCAAAGCTGCGATAGCGCTCGCCCAGTGGCTCGACGTTCATCACGTCCTTCACCCAGCCGTCGATCTGCAAGCGGTTGCGGTCAATGATGGCAACCAGATTGTCGAGCTTGAAGTGCGATGCCTCCATGACCGCTTCCCAGATATTGCCCTCCTGCTGCTCGCCGTCGCCCATGATGCAGAAGACCGAATGCGTGCCGCCGTCGAGCTTGCCGGCCAGCGCCATGCCCACCGCAATGCTGAGGCCCTGTCCCAGCGATCCGCTGGAGACCTCGACACCCGGAAGCTTCAACCGGTGCGGATGTCCCTGGAATGGCGAATACAGCTTGCGCAAGGTAACGATGTCTTCAATGGGGAAGTATCCGGCGAAGCCGAGGCCCAAGTATAGAGCGGGGGCCTTATGTCCGCCAGACCAGATGATACGATCGCGCTCCTTCCAATCCGGATTGTTGGGATCGTGGTTGGCAACCTTCAGGTACAGGGCCGCAACGATCTCCATCATGGAGAGCGTGCCTCCGGAGTGGCCGGAGCCGGCGGCGCACAGCGCAACCAGATCATAACCGCGCATCAAACGAGCCGCCTGCTCAAGTTCTTCCAGGCTGAACTCGCGAACCACGGCTTTGGAGGAGGAGTTGACGATAGGCATGATGAATCCTTTGTGCGGGCGAAGGCGCGCCTCTGCTCAAGAACCCGCGATATGTGGGAGCCCGGTAATTAAGGCTAGGCTGGTGAAAACACTGGGTCAGTGAGGTAGATCACGAGGTGGTGTGACGTGCCCTCTGAGAATCTGCCCTGAGCGTGGGAGGGCGCAGCCCATGCAGCGAATCGTGTGACGGTTCTCGGCTACGGGTCAATGAAATGACGGCGGGTTAATTTCCTGGATTGCTAAGGAGGCCCTGAAGAAGTCAGCATGCTGTGTTCCCGGGGCTGAAGCCGGGAGTGTTTATACGTGTTAGACGTCGGCCTGAAGGCCGGCTCTAACCGAACATCGACTTGTTCGGAGTTTCCCTAAGAGCGTTTGCCCCTGGGCTTGGCGCTCGACAGCTCCAGCTCCAAAGCGGTCAACGAAAGGACGATGTCACGGATCGAGTAATAAATCGAAATCACCAGTGAAATCAGGCACAGCGCGAAGAAAGGAAGGCCGACGAAATCGAGCGATCGATGGAAGACCTGCTCCGCGAACAGCGACAGAACGGTGAGGGACACGAAAAAAATACTGCACGAACTGAAGACCATTGAAGCGCGCAGCAAGACGGCGCGCTGATGGGTGTGCCGCAACTGATCTTCCAAGTGTCTTACATCGGCGCCACGAGGATCGCCATCTTGAAGCTCCCGCATGAGGAGACGGGCACGGTCAATCACCCGTCCATAGCGGTTGGTGATGCTGAGCAAGAGTAGCCCGACACCTGAGATCACGATGACGGGCGCGATAGATGCGGTCAGGATCTGAACCACAGCGTTAATGGGCATTCGCGGCGTGCTCCGCTTCTATGATGCACGAATCAGGCCTGTCCTGCCATGTCCGTTTGGACTCGTGTAAGGCAGCCACGGACTACAATGTTCGCATCGGACGAGGCCCACAGGAATGCAAACAGCGGAAGTGGTGATTGTCGGCGGCGGCATTGTAGGTTCGAGTATCGCGTGGCACCTGACGGAAGCTGGTTGCCGCACCGTTCTGATGGTTGAGCGCGAATCGCATCAGGGCAAGGGATCCACGGGCAAGAGCATGGGAGGCGTGCGCGCGCAGTTTGCCACCGCACCCAACATCCAGATGTCGCTCTACTCCATTCCCTTCTATTCGAATTTCGAACAGCGGCTGGGCCATCCTTCGGAATACCGGGCGCAGGGCTACTTGTTCGTCGCCACCAAACCGGCGCATATGGAATATTTGCGGACCAACCAGCGGTTGCAAAAATCGCTGGGGCTCATCGAAGTGCGAATGCTGACGCCTGAGGAGATCCTGTCGATGGTCCCGCAACTGCGCGCCGACGACATTCTGGGCGGAAGCTTCTGTGCGACCGACGGATTCGTCGATCCCTACAGCGTGATGGTCGGATTCACCGCTCGGGCTTGCGAGCAAGGGGCCGCGCTCTGGCGCTCGACGGAAGTCACCGCAGTCCATTGCGATAGCGAAGGAATCAGCGGAGTAGAAACCACGCGCGGACCGGTCAGGACGCGAGTGGTGGTCAACGCGGCCGGTCCGTGGGCAGCCGAAGCTGCGGCCCTTGCCGGTGTGAAGCTGCCCGTCGAACCGCTGCGCCGCATGTTGATTCCGACCGAACCCTTCGACGGCGTCCTTCACACTGTTCCCATGGTGATCGACATGACCAACGGTTTTCACTTCCGGCCCGAGAGCCTCGGGTTCCTGCTGGCGTGGAACGATCCGGAAGAGACGCCCGGCTACAAGACAGACTTCGATCCCTCCTTCATTGAGAAGGTGCTGACGCGCGCTGCTGACCGTGTGCCCTGCTTCGAGAACCTGGCCGTCAATCCGAAACGCGCGTGGGCAGGACTGTACGAGATGTCTCCCGATCACCACGCGATTCTTGGACCTGTTCCCGAGGTGCGCGGCTTTTACTGTGCCAACGGTTTCAGCGGACACGGCGTGATGCATGCCCCGGCGACGGGAAAGATCTTGGCTGACTTGATCCTTCGAGGCACCACAAACGTAGTGGACAACATTGAGGTGCTCAGTCCGGCGCGCTTCGCTAAGGGCGAAATGTTGCATGAGACGGCCGTGCTATAAGCAAAGCCGTTTTACTCGCTGCCTGTCGCGGCGATGTACGCACCGGCTTTCCGTTGTTGGATTGATCGTTTGCCGCCGGTGCGTGAAAGCGTCCTGAGTACCGGAGTACGAACTGATGACCATTCCTCATGTCAAACTCAAGCACACCGATCTGGTGGTATCTCGCGTTTGTTTTGGCACGATAACACTGGGCAAGCCCGTGAGGGCCACCTCAAACACCAACCAAGAATGCGGAACGCCCTTTTGGGCGACTGACTGTCGTCGGGCCCGCCCAAATCTGTTTTGCTTGGGTGGGAACTTCTAGAGCGGTTTCGCAATAGATGTATCCGGTTGGTACGGGTAGTGCGGCGCTTCAGCGCCGCGTTCGTCGCGCCCAAACGTCCGCTAAAGCCGCTGAGGTCGAAGACTTCAGCGGCTTTAGCGATTTTCTTCCTGCCCCTATTACGCCGGCCTAAAGGCCCGCACTACCCGCACGGGCGGATACGCCAATTGTGGAATCGCTCTAAATTAACGACAGCGCGTCTACATCCATCACTACATTGTTGCGTGGGATTTTCTGCGTGTCGGCGTAGGCGAGCATGGAACGTAGCGCGGCGTTCATGCGTTCGCGGCTGGCGGACTTCAACAGGAAGTGATAGCGGTACTCGGTCTTCAGCCGTACGATCACGGCGGCTGCCGGTCCCATGACGCGTATCCCTGCCAGCCGGGTCGCTTCGAACCACTTGCCCAGGATGCCCGACCAGGCCAGCGCCTCATCGAGTTTGCTGCTGCGCACCAGCACGTTGCTGACGGCGTTGAACGGCGGGTAGTGCATCCAGCTACGGAAACGAATTTCTTTCTCGTAGAAGCCATGGTAATCGTGCGCGGCGGCGAACTGGATGGCGTAGTGGTCGGGGAAAAATGTTTGCAGCACAACTTTGCCGGGTGTGTCGCCTCGCCCGGCGCGCCCCGCAACCTGGGTGAGCAACTGGAAGGTGCGCTCGGCGGCACGGAAGTCAGGAAAACTGAGCGCGGCGTCGGAGCCGACGACGCCCACCAGCGTGACGTTGGCGACGTCGTGGCCCTTGGCGATCATCTGCGTGCCCACCAGTAGGTCGATTTCGCCCGCCTGCAGCGCAGTCAACATGCGCTCGAAATCGTCGCGGCCACGGACCGTGTCGCGGTCGAGCCGGGCAATGCGCGCCTGCGGAAACATGCCGTGCAGGATGTGCTCCAGCTTCTCCGATCCGGTCCCCAGATATTGCACAAATTCGCTGCCGCACTTGGGGCAGGTCCGGGGCGCCGGGCGCGTGTAACCGCAGTAGTGGCACATCAAGCGGTGTTCGCGCTTGTGGTAGGTCATGGAGATGGCGCAGTTCTTGCACTGCACGCTCTCGCCACATTCCCGGCAGAGCACGAAGGCGGAGTAGCCGCGCCGGTTCAGCAGCACCATCACTTGTTCGTGGCGCGCCAGCCGTTCGCCGATCCCCTCCACTAGCTTGCGCGAGAGCGGTTCGTCTTTGCGGGTGCGCTGGAACTCCTCACGCATGTCGAGGATCTCAACCTGCGGCAGCGGCCGCTTCTCGATACGCTCGGGCAATTCCAGCAGCCGATACTTGCCGTTGACGGCGTTGTAGTAGGTCTCCAGCGACGGCGTGGCCGAGCCCAGCACCACGGCGGCGTTGCACATTTTGGCGCGCATCACCGCCACGTCGCGAGCGTGGTAACGCGGCATTTCCTCCTGCTTGTAGGAATGGTCATGCTCCTCATCCACCACAATGAGCGCCAGGTCGGGGACTGGCGCGAAGATAGCGGATCGCGTCCCTACTACAATGTGGGACTCGCCGTTGCGGATGTGTTTCCACTGCTCGGCCCGCTCGTCGTCGCTGAGCGCAGAATGGAGGATGGCGACCTCGTCCGCGAAGATTTGGTGCAGATCGGCGGCGACCGCGGGGGTGAGGCCGATTTCCGGGACCAGCAAGATGGCAGAGCGCCCTTTGGCCAGCACGGCTTGCATCGCCGACAGATACACCGCAGTCTTGCCCGACCCGGTGATTCCATGCAGCAGCATGGGCAGGAACTGCCGTTCCTCGGTTGCGGTAATGATGGTGTTGAGCGCCGCTTTCTGGGCGGCCGTAAACAGGAACTCCAGCTTGCGCGGCTTCATGCCCGACATACGGAAGGCAGCAGCCTCTTCGCTGAGCACGACCATCCCGCGGCGAACCAGCGTTTGCAGTGTGGTTCGAGGGACGACCAATTCACGAACGGCGGCGACCGGGGCTCGCTGGTTCTCTTGGCTACGCAAGTAATCCACGATCTTCTGCTGGTTGGCGTTGAGCTTGCCTTGCGCGTCCTTCAAGGTCGCGATCTGTACGGTACGGCTGGCGTCGCGAACATCGCTAAGGTCGTCGCGAGCGATCCACTTCTTGCGCAGCAAGGTTTGCAGCAGGGCGCGCGACGCCCCCGTCGCCGAACGTAGGGCCGCTTCGCGTACCACTTCGCCGTCGGCGAGGCGGTTTAACACGGCATATTCCAGCATCTGCTGTTCGGGCTCTTGGTGCGACCGCAATGAGGACCCTATCGTGGATGCAGCATGCAGCGCAGCAATTCCCTTCTCGGTGATGTGATAGCCGAGCACGCGGCGGAACTCCGCCGACAACGGGAGCATGGTGCGAAATACTTCGCCGATGGGCGCAATGTAATACTGCGCGATCCAGCGCCCCAGTTGCATGAGTTCGGGAGTGAGTGCGGGGGATGAGTCCAGAACCTGGCTCACGCGCCGGGTTACGAACTTCGGCTCGCGATCGTGGAGTTCGGTGACGATACCGCACAGCCGCTTCTCGCGGAACGGCACAATGACGCGGCCGCCTACGCAGGGCTCGGTGTCGGCAATGCGATAGGTGAAGACGGCGTCGAGCGGGACCGGCAGGGCCACATCGCAGAATTGCGGCATCGCCGTTAACTGCCTTCGTCGCCAGGCGCGCGTTGCGGCGTGGGCAGATCAAGATAGCGCATGACCATCTGCAAGTCTTTCCAGGCTTCCTTCTTCTGCCGCGGATCGCGCAACAGAAACGCCGGATGATAGGTGACCGCCAGCTTGCATTGGAACGGTCCATCGGGCTCGTCAACAATGCCTGGCGGCGAATAATCATAGAACCGCCCGCGCAGCGACGCCATGGAGTCGTTCACGCTAAGCAGGTTCTTGGCCGCCGTCGCGCCCAAGGCCACGATGACCTTTGGGCGGATGACGCCGATCTGCCGCATCAGGAACGGTGAGCACGTCTCGCACTCGTCGCGTTCGGGAGTGCGATTGCCCGGCGGCCGGCACTTCACGATGTTGGCGATGTACACCTGCTCGCGCTTGAGGCCCATGGCGGCGATCATGTTGTTGAGCAGTTGGCCAGCGCGTCCGACGAAGGGCAGTCCCTGCTGATCTTCGTCAGCGCCCGGCCCTTCGCCAATAAACATCAACTCGGCATGTGGGTCGCCTGTGCCGAAGACAATCTGTTTGCGTCCCAACTTCGCGAGCTTGCAACGCTGGCAGGCGGGACCGATATCATCGGCGATGACTTGCAGCAGCGCGGCGCGATCCCCTGACGAACGGTCTGATGATTCGAAAAACTCAATCGTAGCGACGACATCGGAATCATCCGATAGCAACGCGTCAGCGCGCTCAGAAACTTCGCGACGATAGAGTGGGCCGACGCCCAGCTCGCGATAGAAGTTGAGGCGCTCGCGCAGTGCGGATTTGGTGTTGGGGTCGAGAGTCATGTGCGGGAGATCGATGGTGCGATTCTACGGCACGGCGGAACGGGTGGCAAAATGCTCGATGTTTGTCATCCTGAGCGCAGCGCTCGCAGGAATTTCCGACCCGCTTCTTTTGCGGGTCGGGCGGGAGCGGAGTCGAAGGATCCCTATGAAGTGGCACTGCACGGTGAGCACCAAACAGAGCAAGAAAATGAGGATTTCTTGCGGCGATAGGGGTCCTTCGACTCCTCGCTGCGCTCGTCGCTCAGGATGACAAAAAAAGGGAACGCAGCCCTAAAGGTCCGCTCTACTCGTTGGCGCCGGGACGGGCGTCCCCTCCTGCTGCCGGATGCGGAGGGCGGCCTCAAGAATTTTCTTCGCGATCTCCAGCTTGCTCGCCTCGGGAACGCCGATTTCGCCACTGGTTGTGACGATAGTGACTTCGTTGCGGTTGGCATCGAAGCCGATGCCCGAACGCGCGACGTCGTTTACCACGATGGCGTCAACCCGTTTTGTCGTCAGCTTGCTGCGCGCGTTTTCCAGTAGGTTCCCGGTTTCGGCGGCGAATCCGATCAGCACCGGGGAGCGCTTGCCGGTAGCGTGGCGCAGGCTGCCGAGATCGGCGAGGACGTCGGGATTGGGTTCGAGTTGCAGCTCCAGCGCAGCTTTGCGTTTGATCTTCTCTGGCGAAACATTCTTGACGTGGTAGTCGGCAACGGCGGCGGTCATGATGATGAAGCTGGCCTGCTCCCAGCGATCGAGCACCGCCGTGCGCATTTGCTGTGCCGTCTCCACGAAAATCGTTTCCGCCGCGGAAGGCGGTTGCAGTGCAGTCGGCCCGCTTACCAGGACGACCTTCGCTCCCCGCCGCAGCGCGGCTTCCGCGAGCGCGTATCCCATCTTGCCGCTGGAACGATTGCCGAGATAGCGCACCGGATCGATTGGCTCGTGCGTAGGTCCGGCGGTGATGAGCACGGTCTCGCCCGCAAGGTCTTGTGCAATGCCGAGGCGCTCCAACGTGGCGGCGACGATCTGCTCCGGATCGGCCAGGCGTCCTGCGCCGATCATCCCGCAGGCCAGATAACCGCTGCCCGGCTCGACGATGGTTACGCCGCGGCGGCGCAGGATTGCCAGGTTCGCCTGCGTAGCCGGATGCTCCCACATGTTGACGTTCATGGCGGGCGCGACCACCACCGGAGCCGTAGTCGCCAAGTAGAGCGTGCTGAGGAAATCGTTGGCGATGCCCTGCGCGAACTTGGCCAGAACATCGGCGGTGGCGGGAGCCACCAGCAGACAGTCGATGGATTGCGCCACGGATATGTGTTCGACCGCGGAGTCGAGATTGGGCTGCTCGGCCACTGAGCCGAACATGCTGGTGATGACCTTCTCGCCGGACAGCGCGGCGAAGGTGAGCGGACGGACGAACTCCTGCGNNCGCACGCCGCGGTCCTGCAACAGGCGAACGATTTCAGCGGCCTTGTAGGCTGCGATGCCGCCGCTCACACCGAGTGCGATTTTCATGTGTGTGCCTGATTAGCTGATGCCGCGTTTGCGTTTCGCGATTCGCGCAGCCGTGAGGGGACTGAAGTCCCCTTACAAACGCTACCGTCCCTACGGGACTCGGATCNNGGCTTTAGCCACTGAGGGACTTCGGTGTTGCCACTAACTGCGACTTCCCTCAGGGGCTGAAGCCCAACTCTCCACGCCCACGTAACTGTCGCCCCTTCGGGGCTCGTCTCTGCCCGGTTCGAGCGCCTGCGGCGAATAACAATTCTTGCTCGAACGTGCGACACGTAAGATTCACTCGCCGCGCCTAGTCGTCGCCGTCGCCACCGACAGCATGATCCAGAATTTCGCTGGCTGACTGCAGCGGAGTTTTCACGACCTGCGGAATCTCCCATTTCACTCTGCCTGCCTGGATCTCTTCCTCGGCGATGCGGCAGGGCTTGCGCGAGTGCGACTCTACTGCGGGACGGGCACCATTCTGCAGTTGACGCGCGCGGCGCGCGGCCACCAGAACATAGCGATAATTGCTGTCGAACCCTTCAACCAGTTTCATAAGTCACTCCGTGACGGCGGGAAAACGGAAAAAATCGAACGTTGCCAAGATAGTCTGGACCTGGTGGAGCATCTGCGTTCGCAAGGCGCCATGGGCGACGGCCAGCACTGCATCATCCTTTGCTGTCAGAGCGGTCCCCAAACGCTTCAGCCGCTCGGCCTCCACGATCGACTTCAGGATGTCGATCGACTGCTCCAGCCGGTCGTTGACCAAAATATAGTCGTACTGGGAGAAATTCTCAATCTCACGAGAAGCGGTCTGCAGCCGGCGCTGGATGATGTCTTCGGTATTGAAGAGGCGAGCGCCGTCCCCGAGCAGCTTGCGCTGCAAGTCGTCGTCGGCCTCGGCGCGGCGGCGCAAGCGCCGTTCCAGCTCTGCGCGCGACGGCGGCAGGATGAAGATGCTCACCGCTTCGGGCACCTTCTGCTTCACCTGGGCAGCGCCCTGTACGTCAATATCGAGTAGCAAGTCATGGCCCCGCGCCGTAGCTTCACGCAGGAACCGCTTCGCGGTTCCGTAGTAGTTGCCGAAAACTTCGGCGTATTCCAGGAATTCGTCCTCGGCCAGCATGCGTTCGAACTCTTCGCGGGAGACGAAGAAATACTCGCGCCCCGACTGCTCGCTGCCGCG
Organism: Acidobacteriaceae bacterium; assembly: GCA_003160215.1. Lineage (GTDB taxonomy): Bacteria > Acidobacteriota > Terriglobia > Terriglobales > Acidobacteriaceae > Bog-257. The sequence continues at coordinate 47,076 of PLQW01000259.1, read as the reverse complement.
CGGCGGCCGGGTGGTGTAGCTGATGGAGAATTCGAGATTGGGAACGACGTGGCGAACTTCGTTGGTGAGCGTGGATTTCCCTGAGCCCGACGGAGCCGAGATGATGAAGAGGTTACCGCTCATTCGAGGTTCTGCACCTGTTCGCGTGCCTTTTCGATCTCTGACTTCATGGCCAGTCCCAGGCCGGTGATGCGCAGCGCTTCGCCAGCCACGCCCGTGGTCTTCGACATCAGCGTGTTAGCTTCACGGTTCATCTCCTGCAGCAGGAAGTCGAGCTTCTTGCCGACCTCGCCGCCGGCGTCGAGCAGCGACAGGAAATGGTGGATGTGATTTTTCATCCGCACAATCTCTTCCTGGATATCGCTGCGCTCGGCCAGCATGGCCGCCTCTTGCAGAATGCGGTCAGGATCGGCATGAGCGCCCAGCAGCTCCTGCATTCGCCCGTGCACTTTCTCATGGTAGGCCTTCAGCACTTTGCCGCGAAGCTGATCCACCTCGTGGGTGGCCGAGGACAGATGCGTCATTCGTTCGCGCAACTCGACCACTGCGCCACGGCCCTCTTCCTCGCGCATGGTGTTCAGCCGCTCGATGCACTGCTCCAGCGCCGTCGTTACGTGCTTCTCCAGCGCGGCCAAGGCATCGCCGTTCTCGGCGGCATTCAGCGCGCCCGGCATTTTGAGCACCGCGTTCAGGTCGGGCTCCGCGCTCACGCCAAACTCTTCGGCGACTTCGCGAAAGGTACGGAGGTATCCGCCCACCAGGTCTCGGTTCACGGAAAACGCCACCCCGCCGCTGCGCTCCAGGCTCAACGTCACTTCGATGTGTCCGCGGTGCAGGCGCTCCTTCAGCACCCGGCGGATCTTCATCTCGACCGGGTCCATCTCCGGAGGAAGGCGCAGATGCAGATCGAGAAAACGATGGTTCACTGCCTTCAGGCTGAGGGTGAACGTGAGTTGATCGTCCGCGTTCATCTTCACTTGCGAGTAGCCGGTCATGGAGCGGATGTTCATAGTGGAGTCATTCAGTCCCGGTGGTCGTCTCTACATCGACGAACTGCAAATCATACAACCGGCGGTAGGTACCGGGGTGAGCTAGTAAACATTCGTGCGTGCCCTCGTCGGCGATCATTCCGTTTTCCACCACCAGAATGCGATCGGCGCGGCGCACCGTGGACAACCGGTGCGCGATCACAAAGACGGTGCGCCCGGTAATCAGATTTTGCAGGGCCACTTGTACCAGAGATTCGCTCTCGGTGTCGAGCGCGGAAGTGGCTTCGTCGAGGATCAGGATGGGCGCGTTTTTCAGAATGGCGCGCGCAATCGAGATACGCTGCCGTTCACCACCGCTCAGGCGCAAGCCGCGTTCGCCGATCACCGAGTCATAGCCCTCGGGCAGGGCCATGATGAATTCGTGGGCCAGCGCCGCGCGGGCCGCTTCTTCCACCGTCTCGGCGGAAACCTCCGGCTGCCCATAGGCAATGTTGTTGCGTACCGTGTCGTTGAACAGGATGGTGTCCTGGGTAACGATGGCGATTTGCGAGCGCAGGGAAGCGATGGTCAAGTCGCGCACGTCGCGCCCGTCGATGAGCAGCCGCCCTCGCGTGACATCGAAGAAGCGCGGCAGCAGATGCACCAACGTAGTCTTGCCTGCACCGCTGGAGCCGACAATCGCCACCAGTTCGCCCGGCGCTACCTCCAGGTTGATGTCGTGCAGCACTTCGCGGTCGTCGTCCTCCTGCTGATAGCTGAAGTCCACATGCTCGAAGCGTATGCCCTGATGAAATGGCGGCAGCTTGTGCGCGCCCGGTTTCTCGCGCACTTCGTCCTGGGCGTCGAGGAAATCGAAAATCGCCGAGGAGGCGCCCAGCGCCTGCTGAAAGTTGTTGTTGAATATCCCAAACTTGCGCACCGGCTCGTACAGCTTGAACACCGCGATAATGAATGCCAGGAAGACGCCTTCGGTGAAAAAGCCGTGTTTAATGTACTCGCGGCCGACCAGGATAAGAATAGCGATAGCGATGGCGCCGAAAATGTCCATCATCGGCGAACTTACGGCGTAGGCGCTGACGGAGCGCAGGTTGGCTTTGAACAGCCGCCGCCCAGCATCGCGGAAGCGACGCGTCTCCCAAGCTTCCATCGAAAAGGCTTTCACGATGCGTACGCCCGTGATGGTTTCCTGCAGGATGTTCTGGATCTCAGCCAGCTTGTCCTGGCCGCGGCGGGTCGTAGTGCGCACGCGGTGGCCGATCCTTCTGGCCGCCATCACCACGACCGGGACGAAGATGATGAGCACCCACGTCAAACGCCCCCCCAGCAGGACCACAACGCAGGCGGTAAAAAGGAAGGTAAAAAACTGCTGCAGAAATTCCGCCAGCACCGACGAGAGCGCAAACTGCACCCGCTCGATGTCGTTCACAATCGCCGACAGCAGTGTGCCGGTGGAATATTTCTGAAAGAACGCCACCGACCGGCGCAGCGTGGCCGAGTAGAGTTCGTTACGCAAATCCGTAACCATGCCGTACCCGGCATAGTTGGCCAGGTAGCTGCCGCCGTAATCGAAGATGCCCTTCAGCGCCGTGGAGGCGACCAGCGCAAACGCGACCATCGTCCACACATTGTGGAAGTGCTCGGGAACAAACCAGTTCAACTCGATAGGCTTGCCGCTGATCGGCATTTTGAACAAAGGTAGGGTGTGCGATTTGGATGAAGGATTCAGTACCAGATCGAAGATGGGCCCGATCAGCAACAGCCGGAAGGCGTCAAGTAGCCCCACCAGCGCCATGGACACCACGGCGGCCAGCATGTGGAGCCAATACGGTTTGAAGTAGCGAAGAAGGCGGCTCAGTTGACGCATAGTTCCCGCAGGTTCGATTGCTGCTTTAGCTTCGCGAAGAAATGGCCTTGGGAGAATCGGGATGCAACACTTGATTCTACTGGATAATGCGGCTACCACGAAGCAATACCCGCGCCCGGGTGTGTAACACAGACTCAGCAGCGCTCTGCTTTAGCTCGCCGCTGGAGAGTCGCGATGCACCACCTTCATGTTGTACCCGGCCTTGGCCAAACGCTTCTTCACGTCTTCGGCGATCATCACCGAGCGATGTTTGCCTCCGGTGCATCCGAAGGCAATGGTCAGGTAGCTCTTCCCTTCGCGGATGTAATGTGGGATCAGATAGATCAGCAACTCGGAGATGCGCTGGATAAACTCCCGGGTTTGCGGAAACGAGCGAATGTACTTGGCTACTTCGGGATGCCGCCCAGTCAGGGGGCGAAACTTGGGAATGAAGTGCGGGTTAGGCAGGAAGCGCACGTCGAACACCAGGTCCGCATCTTCCGGAACACCTTCGCGGTAACCAAAGCTGACGCAGGAAATCAGCAAATTCTTGTCGCGATTGCCGCCCTGGAAGCGCTCGGTGAGCTGGGCGCGCAATTCGTGAACATTGAACCTGGTTGTGTCTACCACTAGGTCGGCTAATGCGCGCAGCGGTTGCAGGCGGCGGCGCTCAGCCGTGAGCGACGACCTTACCGAGGCGTCGCGCCCCAGCGGATGAGGACGCCGCGTCTCGCTATAACGTCGAACCAATACATCGGTATCGGCCTCCAGAAAGACCACCGTAGTCTTGAGCATTCGCCGCAGGGAGCCGAGAACCTGCGGCAACTTGTCGAGGCGCGCGCCTTCGCGGATGTCCACCACCAGCGCGGCGCGCTGGATCTCCAGCGAATCCAGCACCAAGTCGGCAAAATTCGAGATCAGCCCAACCGGCAGATTGTCCACGCAGTAGTAGCCGAGGTCCTCGAAGGTTTTCAGTGCCGAGGCTTTCCCAGCTCCGCTCATGCCAGAGATGATGACCAGCTCGTGCTGGTCGCGGCTCTTAGGCGCACGAATCGATTTCTTCTTCAGGCCAGCCACCTTCCCTCAGACCCATCTCGTGTTGGGTTTGGCAGACGGCGCCGCTCGTAGACTGCCTCATTGGGGCGAGAGTACCAGAGTTGCTCCCCGGCGTCAGCCGAAACCTTCGTCACCAAATGGATGCAACAACCGGGGGTGAAGTCTCACCTTCATCGGACATCCTGGTCGCGTCCGCGTTTCGCTTCGGTTAATATGCAGTCAGCGCGATAGCGTCCGGAATTCCATGACTCTCCGTTTGTCGATGAACCTACGCACCCTGCCACTGCTCCTGTTGGCATGCCTCGGCATCCACTCGGCGGAACCGGCTATCGCCGACCGGATTCCGCAGGCGATCGACAATACCAGTGTGTGGCGCCTGCGGGGCAGCGTTCCACCGCTCGCGCGCCCCGAGGCCGATCGCGGCGCAAGCAAAGCGGCCGGTGGAGTGCGCTGCTCATGCTGCTGCTGATCGGAATACTGACGCTCACGACTTCCTGCGGTGGCGGCAGTAGCAGCAGCCAACAAGCCAGCCGCCCTCCGGCTCCCCAGAGTGGCACGGTGACGGTGCAGGCGAGCGGCGGCGACCTCAATCACAACCTATCGATCGCAGTGACGGTGAATTAGTGCGATTCCAGAACTGCCCTAGCTTTCGTTCTTTTGGTCGTCGATCGGTTTGCCTTTTCGCACGCGGATAAGCACGCAAGTTGCGTTGTCTTCTCCACCACCTTCATTAGCTGCATCGATCAGGGTTTGGCAGGCCGCCTCCAGCGATGGGAGTTGCAGCAGAATGTTGCGCATTTCCTGATCGGCGACGTGGCGCAGGACGCCGTCGGTGGTTAGCAGCAAGATGTCGCCGTCCTGCGCCGGAAACTCGCCAAGATCGGGAAGCGTGCTTTCGTCGGTGCCCAGGGCGCGGGTAATGATGTTCTGCGCCGTAGAGCGCTTGGCTTCTTCCAGGGTGAGCATGCCGCGGCGTACCTGCTCCATCACCAGAGAGTGGTCTTCGGTCAACTGGAGTAACTGTCCTTCGCGAAACAAGTAGATGCGGCTGTCGCCCACATTGGCAATACTGAAAACGCCATCCGAGAAGCGCGCCGCCACCAGGGTAGTCCCCATACCTGTCGTGTTCTTGTGCTCTTCGGCATAATCCAGAATTGCATCGTTGGCCCTCTTGACGGCTTCGGCGAGCAGACGTGCGCCGACCGGGGCATCGTCCAGGAAAGCGTTGTCTTCGACTTTGGGTGCGTGCTCCCGAAAGTACGCCAGGAGGGTGTCGACCGCAATTTGACTGGCAATTTCCCCTGCGGCATGGCCACCCATGCCATCGCATACCACAAAAATGCCCAGCCGCTGGTCGTAGCCGAAATTGTCTTCGTTCGACGGGCGCACCCGCCCCACATCGCTGCGGCCAGCGACTTCTAATGTTAGTGACATTCGGCCAACAGTTTACCCCGTCAAGCAAAATCGCGCGAGCACCGAAAGTGCCAGGACTCCTACGCAAACTCGGCAGGCACAAATATGGGAGCAGTCAGGGGTTTGGAGCTAGGGGTTAGCAGCTGGTGGTCGGTGGCTAGCAAGTTTCCAGTGTCGACTTCAAGAATGGGAGAGCCAGATCACTTGCTGCGACAAGGCTATGCTAGCTACAGTAGTGGGCTACTTTGAAACTGCGCATGACTCCTGCGATGGCCGCTGGCGCCACAGATCGGCTGTGGGTTGTTGCCGACTTGGTTGCTCTCTGGGAAGCATACGAGCGGAGTGCAGAAAGAGCGGCGTGAGAAATGGCATTGACATGGGGTTTTCTCGGGCCTCGGTGGGTGAATGCCAAAACGGGAACACATTGCACTTTCGTAACAACCCCGTGTTGCAAGAGCAGTAGAGAGGATGAGAATGGGGGTGGCCTCTAGCAGACCAAGGAGGTACACCTGCCATGCGCACTGCATTCCTTTCCCTGCTCACAATTCTGTGCCTGGTCCTGGCTGTTGCTCCAGCTACGGCACAGTACACGCTGTATTCCAATGGTCCTTACAACGGAACAACCGAGGCCTGGCCCATTAACTTTGGTTTCACGGTTAGCGACTCGTACGTCCTGCTAGGTGGCAACTACGTCACCGGCATGAATTTCGTTTACTGGGACGTCTCGAACTCGGATACTCTGACATCCGTAGGCGTGGCGTTCACTAGGGATCCCAATCCCACCAGCGGCTTCACGCCATACGGCGCTACCAACACAGCACTGAATGGTGGGAGGACTAACCAGTATGGTTATTACCTGTTCGAGGCAACCCTCACCGGCATACCCGGCCAGGGCCCGGTGTACTTAGGTTATGTGACCTTGGGCAATGCCTGCACCGTCTCCGGGTGCTCCACCCCGATCTACTGGGATGAGAACAGCGGCATCGATTGCGACTGGTATGGCTGCCCGTCGACGGCCTATGAGAACGAAGTGGGCTCGATCCCATCGGAATCCTTCACTCTGACGGGCATCGGGGACATCGGCCTAGTACCTGAGCCCAGCAGCATCCTGCTGTTCGGTTCTGGCATCCTCGGACTGGCTGGCGTACTGCGCCGCAAGGTGAACATCTAATCTAGGGTAAGCGGGCCGGAACCTAGCGCTCCGGCCTCAATTCAAAGTAGCCCGCAACCTAACTACGAGTTCCGCGAGTAGGCTTCGTTGGCTTGATCGCTAGCCCCTGATCCCAAACCCCTGACCCCAGTCCTCTCACGGTCTCGTCTTCGCGATCTCGGGTTCCTTCTCTCGCGCGTTCCATTGGTCCATGTGGTGGGTAGTCAGTTCTTTCCGTAAATACTCAAACGCTTCCTCGGGCGTGTTGGCCCAGTGAAACAACTCCAGGTCCTTGGGGGCGATGGTGCCCGCGTCCACCAGCGCCTGGAAATTGATTACCCGGTCCCAGTAGTCCTTGCCATACACCACGATGCAAATGCGCTTGGCCAGTTTCTCGGTCTGCGTCAGGGTCAGCAACTCGAACAGCTCGTCGAAGGTGCCGAACCCTCCCGGAAACACGACCAGCGCCTTCGACAGGTAGGCGAACCACAGCTTGCGCATGAAGAAATAGTGGAACTCGAAGTTCAGGTCGGACGAGATGTACGGGTTGGGCATCTGCTCGAAAGGCAGATGAATGTTGAGCCCGATGGTCTTGCCACCTGCTTCGGAAGCGCCGCGGTTCGCAGCTTCCATGATTCCCGGTCCACCGCCGGTGGTAATCACGAAACGATGCCGCGGCTGATTGATGGTCTTCGTCCACTGGGTCACGAGGAAGGCGAGCTTGCGCGCGTCCTCGTAGTAACGCGCCATCTGGACATCGGCCCGGGCGCGGCGGATGCGCTGCTGTTCCTCCTCGGGAGCGAGGGTTGCCGAGCCTGGCTTGTCGAGCAGTTGCAGGGTTTCTTCCGCTTGCGAGCGGCTATGAAAGCGCGCCGAGCCAAAGAACACAATCGTGTCCTGGATGCGTTCGCGGCGAAAGCGCGACAGCGGCTCCTGGTATTCGGCAAGGATGCGCAGGATGCGGCCCTCTGGGCTGTTGAGGAATTTCTTGTTCTCGTAGGCCAGCGGCGCGCGATTGTGGCGAAGATGTTCTTCGGTCTTGTCAGCCATGGAATTGCTGCCTCAGCCCATCGAGAGCTTCCAGGAGATGCATGTTGGATGCGAACAGCGTGTCTGCAAGTGAGAGCGGCACGTTGGAGAAACTCTGAATAAGCCGATGTTCGGGTAGTGCCGACCTTCAGGCCGGCGTCTACGCTGCCTTGAATACTCCGGGGCTTCAGCCCCGAAAATACAGAATGTTGATTTTTTCAGGGCCTCCTCAGGCGTCCGGGGCTTCGCGATAGCGGACCGCCTCGGCGACTCCCATCCAAATGTCCACCAGGCCGAGCCCGCTGACCAAGCCGCGTACAAAATTTTGCATGAGGAATTCCCGGACTTGCGGGTATCCCAGCAGCAGCGAGTTCTCCGTCCAGATGCGGGTCCAGGGAAGCGCGGTGAGGATTATGCCCACCTCCAGGCAGAACAGCACAAACACCACCAGCCAAATGCGCTGCACCCAGAGATGCGGCCGTTTTGGAGGCAGCGGGGGTGGCATCACCAGCACGGGGCCGCTGCGATCCAGCCCATTACCATCCTGCGGCTCTTGCGCAAAAGTACTCATGATTCTCGCCTGGTCCAGCGCTCGTCCTCCGAATGATGTCGCCTCTACCACAATCGTTCCTGCTAAGATGCGCAACTCGTCCGTCCGGCTCACCAAAGCTCAGGACATGAAATCCACATAGCAGGATTCTATCAGTGCGCGCGAAAAGGGCCGCCTTGGAGTGGGGATAATGAACGGCAGGTTGATATTTCTGTGGGGAGCGGTTCCAACGTAAATTTCTAAAGGACACGAATGAGTAAGCCAGATACACGAAGAAAGCTGGCATCGCTCAGTTTTTCCGAGAAGATCAAAATTCTGGAAAAACTTCGGCGCCGCAGTCTGGCCATCGCGGCCAGCGGTTTGCGATCCAGCAAGACCAAACCCCGCCCAAAGTAAAACGGCAGGGCTCGTCACCCTACCGTTGTCGTTAAGTCTTAGCTGACGGCTGACGGCTGACGGCTGATAGCTGACTGCTTCCCTACAACAGCTCTTCGTTCCAGTTCTCCAGGAACTTCTTTACCTCGGCCATGAACTGGTCGGCCACGGCTCCATCAACGATGCGGTGGTCATAGCCAATGCTAAGGTGCATCATCGAACGGATTGCGATGGAGTCGTTGCCGTCCTTGTCGGTGACCACCACCGGCTTCTTCATGATTCCGCCCACACCCAGGATGGCAACCTGCGGCTGGTTGATGATCGGCAGGCCGAATTTCGCGCCGAAGACGCCGGGGTTGGTGATAGTGAACGTCCCACCCTGCACTTCATCGGGCTTTAACTTCTTGGTGCGGGCACGCTCGCCGAGGTCGGTGATCGCCCGCTGCAATCCCACGAAGCTGCGCTCCTCGGCGCTCTTCACGACGGGCACGATGAGGCCCCAGTCCAGTGCGACAGCAATGCCAAGGTTGATCGAGGCATGGTAGCGGATGTTCTCGCCTTCCACCGACGAATTGATGATCGGCCATTGGCGAATGCCATGCACCACGGCGCGCGCAAAGAAGGGCGTGAAAGTGAGCTTGTTGCCCGTGGCCTGCTCGAAGTTCGCCTTCATCTTCTCGCGCAATTTCACGATGCGGGTCACGTCCACTTCGAAGACGCCGTGCACGTGCGCGCTGGTGCGCTTCGACAGCACCATGTGCTCGGCGATTTTCTTGCGCATGACCGACATGGGCACAACCTCGCCTGGAGTAACGCCGCCGACAGGTTGCAGAGGCGCGACGGTCGCAGGCATCGAAGGTGCGGGAGCGGAGGGCGCGGCAACCGCGGCCGGTTGCGCGGGAGCAACCGGCTGGGGCCCGCCGGCGCCATGCTTGGCGATGAACGACTCGATGTCTTCCTTGGTGATGCGGCCACCGAGACCAGTTCCCGAAACCTGCGCCAGGTCAACCTTGTTGTCCTTAGCGATGCGGCGCACCAGAGGACTGGAGCGCACACGGTCCTGCTCGGCCGCCTCGGAATCCTCCGCCCCTGCACCCTGCCGGATAGGTTCTACACTCGCCTTTTGCTGAGGCGCAGGTGCCGACTCCTTGCCGGTCTGAGGCGCCGAAGGCTTCTGGGGCTCCTCGCCACTGGGAGGCTGCGCCACTTCGGTCTGGGTCGAGCGGGTGCCGTCTCCTCCGGCAGGGGCCGGTGGTGCGGTGCTGGCAGCCGGAGCCGATGGCGCGGCAGGCGGTGCGGTGCCGGCAGCGGGAGCGGATGGTGCGGCTCCAACCGCTTCGCCTTCGCCCGCGATAGTCCCCACCACGGTGTTCACCTGGACCGTGGCGCCGGCTTGGACTTTAATCTCCTGCAAAGTGCCGGACGCAGGCGCGGGAATTTCCGCGTCAACCTTGTCGGTAGAGATTTCAAACAGCGGCTCGTCGCGTTGAACTTTTTCACCCGGCTGCTTCAACCACTTGGTGATGGTTCCTTCAAAGATCGATTCCCCCATCTGGGGCATGATTACATCTGTTGGCATTTTGTCCTTCCGCGGGATATCCAGCTAGAACTGACTGATGCAGCAAACCTAACATTATATCGCGCAATACTAGGCCGATAATTTGCGGCGCTTCAGCGCAATATAAGCACGGCCCGTCCGCTCAGCTTGCCTTGATGCATCAGATCATGCGCCTTGCCCGCATCTTCCAGTGGGAACTTGGTGATATGCGGCAGCACGCGATTGTGAAGTGAGAAGTCCAGCGTCGCACGAATGTCTTTTCGGCTGCCCGAGGGCGAGCCCATCAGGTGGCGGCGCCCGCCAACCAGATCCATGGGAGACGCCGTGATATTGCCCGGTCCAACCCCGAGCACGACCAGCGTGCCATCCGGAGCGAGGCCGGGGAAGGCGTCAGTTGCGGCTTCCGTACTGGGTGCAGTGGCCAGAATGATGTCGGCCCCACCATCCCATTCCTTCAGCGCATCACCCGACTTCTTCGATTTCGTGTTAATGAATTGCTCGGCGCCTAGTCCGCGAGCCTCGGCTTCCTTGTCGGGCGAACTTGAGATGACAGCCACGCGTGCGCCCATAGCTTTCGCGTAAAGCACGCCGAGATGTCCGAGGCCGCCGAGTCCGATGACGGCTACCTTTTGGCCGGGCTGAAATCTCGCGTTGCGCAGTCCGTTGAACACGGTCAGTCCGGCGCACATGAGCGGACCGGCCTCGGCAAAATCCAACCCGTCGGGAATCGGCGCGACGTACGCCGCGGGCGCGATCATGTACTCCTGGTAGCCGCCGTCTTTGGTCACGCCGGTGACCTCGGCAAAGGGGCACATCACCTCGTCGCCCTGCACGCACAGTTTGCAGTGGCCGCAGGAGGAGAACAGCCATGGCATTCCGACGCGATCGCCAACCTGAGGCCAGGTGACTCCCGGCCCAACTTTCTCCACCACGCCCGCCACTTCATGTCCGGGAACCATGGGATACTTCGCAAAAGGAAAGAGGCCTTGCTGCACCATGAGGTCGCTGTGGCATACGCCGCAGGCATGAACGCGAATCAGCACTTCGCCGGATTTCGGCTCATGCATGGGACGATCTTCGATGATGATCGGGGATTGCGGTTTCTGAACGACAGCTGCTTTCATAGTCTCCTGCTTTCAGCTAAAAAATGGGATTTGAATAACGAGAGAATTGAACCGGCGTTTATTCGATGAGACAATTTACCGAAACGATACATCGCATAGTGAGGTTCGCTGTAGTGGTTTGACTCCGTGGAACGCGTGGGCTACTCTCGACGCAGAAAAGCCTTCGCTGTTAGTGCGTTCTTTGAGAGGGCACAGCTTTAGCTGTGCCGTATACCGTTGGCTATCGAAGACCGCCCCATACGCCGGCCCAAGGCCGCAGCTTTTAGGCGACAGTAACTTTCATGGATGCCCTCTCTCTTTCGTTAACTCGGGTGTGATGAAATGTGGAGTTTCGAGACCTACTGAGTGCTGCCGAAATACATTTGATGATATGGCTCGACGGTATGATCCAGCCAGCCATGGACCATTCGGTTTCTGTGACCGGAAGTTGCGGCAGCAGCCTCAGCTACAATCGATTGTGACTCGCGGAGCTGCACCGGGGAACGAAGTCCGGCACCCGCGAAATCTGCGGCTGCACCAACATGAGACTATTGATTGATCAGGCCGGATTGAGGTCGAGCTTGTTCGCCGTCGCGACGTTCTCACCTGTCCAGATTCTTTGCTTCGCCGCGTTTCTGGTTGCCGGAGGCGCCATCGTCTACGTGCTGTTCGGCTACCCTTTGCTGCTGGGATGGATAGCGAAGAGGCACAACCATCCGGTCAAAAAGGACGACCAGTTGCGTTCGGTGTCCATCATCATCGCCGTCCGCAATGGGGAGAAGTTCATTCGCCGAAAGCTGGAATCGGTGTTGGCTCTGAACTACCCCCGCGAACTGGTGGAGATCATCGTCGTATCCGACGGTTCTGACGACCGCACCGACGAGATCGCACGCGAGTTCGAGGCCCAGCGAGTCCGACTGCTGCGAGTTCCGCGAGGAGGCAAGGCGGTCGCGCTCAATGCAGCAGTGCCTTGCGCCTCAGGCGAGATTCTCATTTTTACCGATGTCCGCCAGCAAGTGGATCCTCAAGCGCTTCGGAATCTGATCGCGAACTTCGGCGATCCGGGGATCGGCGCCGTCAGCGGCGAGCTTGCCATCGTAAACGACCAGACACAGGAAGAGTCCGACACCAGTCTCTACTGGAAGTACGAGCTTTGGCTGCGCAAGCAGATGTGCCGCATCGACTCCAGCTTCGGCTGTACCGGCGCGTTTTATGGAGTGCGGCGTTCGCTGTTCCAGCCCTTCCCGCCGGACATCCTCCTTGACGATGCCTATCTGCCGCTGACCATCTTTCTTAAGGGCTACCGGGTGGTTTACGAGCCGACGGCGCAGATGTATGACCTTCCCACCGCTCTGGATTCGGAGTTTCGTCGCAAGGTGCGCACCCAGGCCGGCCTATATCAGTTCCTGCGCATCATGCCCGAGTTGCTGAGTGCGAAGAACCGCATGTGTCTGCATTTCCTCTCCGGCAAGTTCGGACGCATGATCATTCCGTACTGCCTCATCCTCATGGCCGTGGCTACAATCGGCATGCCGCCCGGTTGGAGAATGGCCGCAGCAATCGCCCAGTTAGGGTTCTACCTGCTTGCACTGCTCGACTATGTTTTGCCTGCAAGTTTCCCCTTAAAGCATCTGACTTCGCCCATCCGCACCTTCGTCGTGCTGATGACCGCGTCTTTGCTGGGCGTAAAGGTCTTGTTCGTGTCGTCGGCAAGTTTGTGGAAAGAAACCAAGGTTCGCCACCCCGCGGCGTGATTCCACGCTCGGGAACATATTTGACTCCCCTCGTCGCGCTGGGCTAGCCTCAATGTTTTGTACTTGCATGGCCGTAACTTCTTGCGCCGAACGCATTTGAGCGGCCATGATTCGGGGTCTCCCGCCTTCATCTTTATGCAACTGCGACGCCAACTGCTGCAGGTGGTACTTGCGCTGGCTCTTTGCGCCCAGGCTCTCGCCGGCAACGGAATGCATCCGGTGCATGCGCCTAAGGCCATGGTGGCCACCCTGCAACCCGAGGCATCCGAGGCGGGCGTCGCAATCATGCGGCAGGGCGGAAACGCAGTGGACGCCGCGGTTGCGGTCGGCTTCGCCCTTGCCGTGGTGCTTCCCCAAGCAGGCAACATCGGCGGCGGCGGCTTCCTGCTCTTCCGGCGGGCCGACGGTGAGGTCCACTTCCTCGACTTCCGCGAGAAAGCCTCGGCCAAAGCTACCGCCAACATGTATCTGGATGCCCAGGGCAATGTTGTCCCAGGCATGAGCACGCTGGGCTACAAATCGATCGGCGTCCCCGGCTCGGTGGCCGGCCTGGTGTACGCGCAGAAGCATTGGGGCAAGCTCACGCTGAAGCAGGTGATGGAGCCCGCGATCGGGCTGGCGCGTGATGGCTACGTCCTCGATTACGAAGCCGCGAGATCGCTCCACGATCCCAACCTCGCAAAGTTCCCCGGATCGCATCGCATCTTTCAGCACGACGGCAACTTCTACCAGCCGGGCGACGTCTTCAAGCAGCCAGAGTTGGCGAAGACTCTGGAGCGCATCGCCGAAAATCCTGACGACTTCTACCATGGTGGGATGGCGCGTGAGCTGGCTGCGGCCATCGAGAAGGGCGGCGGCCTGATCACCGCCGAGGACCTTGCCCAGTACGAGGTGAAGGAGCGGCAGCCGATTCGTGGCACCTATCGCGGGTACGAGGTCATCAGCGCCCCGCCGCCGTCTTCCGGAGGGGTCACCCTGGTCGAGAGCCTCAACATCCTCGAAGGATACGACCTGGCTAAGCAGGGTGAAGGTTCGGCCCAGAACATTCATCTCACTGCCGAAGCTTATCAGCGCGCATTTTTCGACCGCGCCGAGTTCCTTGGAGACCCCGATTTCTCCAAGGTCCCGGTTGCGCAACTGCTGGACAAGCGTTACGCCAATGCCTGGCGCGAGACCGTCCCGCTGCGCCGTGCCACTCCCGGCAACGAGTTGCGGCGGCCTTCCGTCTTCTCCCAACTGGACAGCTATGCCAGTTCGCATCCGCAGCCGAAATCGTTGCTCGAGCCGGTTCACACCACCCACTATTCGGTAGTCGATCCCGAGGGCAACGCGGTGTCGGTCACGACCACGCTGAACGAGAGCTTTGGCTCGCATGTCACTGCCGAGGGTTTGGGCTTCCTGCTCAACGACGAAATGGACGATTTTGCCTCCAAGCCAGGCGCGCCCAATATGTTCGGACTGATTCAGGGCCCCGCGAATGCAATTGGCCCAGGCAAGCGGCCGCTGTCCGCCATGTCGCCGACCATCGTGCTAAAGGACGGCAAGCTCTTCCTGGTTCTCGGTGCTGAGGGCGGCCCCACCATCATTACCACGGTCGCCAATGTGCTGATGGGCGTGGTGGATTACGGATTGAACATTCAGCAGGCGGTCAACGCTCCCCGCTTCCACCAACAGTGGTTGCCTGACGAGATCAAGCTGGAGACGGTCGGATTCTCGCCCGACACGATTCGCATTCTCGAGCACATGGGACACAAAGTATCCGCCGACGCAAGCATCGGCTCTCCACCGGAACAGCGGCGGAGTTCGAAGCAGCAATATTGGGGCGACTCCCAGTGCATCGAGATTGACCCCGCCACCGGCGAGCGCTTGGGCGCCAGTGACGGACGCAACAACGGAAAGGCGGTCGGATTCTAATGCGCCGCGCCATGTCTACTCTGATCTACGCGAGACGGGAACGGCTGCATCCTGGCCTGCTCGACCAGATGGTCTCCGGCGGGGCGGAAGCCATCGAGATCTTCGCCACACGCGGGCACTTCAACTACACTGACCGGCAGCACATCCGGCAGATCGCCAACTGGTTTCGCAGCACCGGAGTAACGTTCCACTCGATGCACTCGCCCATGCATCCCGACGAAGATTGGGGACGCGGCGGCGCGACGCACATCAACATTGCGTCGGTTGAGAAACTTCAGCGTGTAGCGGCCACGGATGAAATCAAGCGCGCCATCGAGGTAGCCGAGCTGGCGCCATTTCAGTTTCTGGTGCAACATGTCGGAGTGGGCCACGAAGAGGCGGACGAGCACAAACTGGATGCGGCAATGAGCTCCCTCGAACACCTGCACGCTTTCGCCAAACCGCTGGGCGTGCAACTGCTGGTCGAGAACATTACCAACGAGCTTTCGACGCCGGAAACGTTGCTGGATCTGCTGCATGCCGGGCGCTTCGACGATATCGGCGTGTGCTTCGACGTCGGTCATGCGCACATCATGTCGAGCGTGCCGCAAGCGTTCGAGGTGCTCAAAGACCGCATCCGTTCAACCCACGTGCACGACAACAATCAGGAGCGCGATTCGCACCTCTGGCCCGGCGCGGGCACCATCGATTGGAAGCAGACGATGGAGCTATTGCGCACCGCGCCGCACGTCCTGCCGGTGCTGCTGGAGATCGAGGGCGTGGAAGGCGAGAAGGTCGCGGAGAAGATGGCGGAGGCGTTCGGGAAACTGGAGGTCGCAGGATGAGGCCGCCCTGGCGATGCACCGTGCCCGAACCCGTCAACCCGGTATTTCTACCTCGGTATAGGTGCCCGGCGTAGCTGCATTCACAGCGGCGCAAACCTCCGCCAGCAACGGTCGAATTAACCGCCACCGACCTTTACCCAACACGACGATAGCAATCTTGCGGCCGGTCAGGTTCTGCTGATAGCGGATATTTTTGTCGGTCGTGAGCAGCACTTCAAAGCCTGCTGCTTCAACTGCAGCCAGTAATTCCCCGTTGCCTATTGCGTCCCAGCCATATTCGCGACATTCCGCGACAGTGTGGCCGGAAAGAAACCGGGCGATTCCGCGCGGAGAACCGTTGTCCAACAGGATAAGCATCTAAGGGTGAGCCACGGTTTCGGCGTCCAAGCTACGGGCGGCAAATTCCAGCACGGCCCTGACCTGTTCGCGCGTAACGGGAAACTGTTCCATCACTTCATCAATCGTCATGCCGTCTTCAAGGTTCTCGAACACGATGGAAACCGGCATGCGAGTCCCTCGGAAAACCCACGCCCCGCTCACCCTGCCGGGTACGCTTTCCACGGCGGGACATTGTGACCAATCAAGCGGCATAGTAAGCTCCTAGAGTCATTCTAACGCTGTCGGAATCAGGACTCATGGACACATCGACAAAAATGGAAATCACGGATACACCCGTCACCACCGTCCGCGAAGTCGGCCAGCATGAAGGCCAGACCGTCACCATTCGCGGCTGGCTCTACAACTTGCGCGAGAGCGGGAAGCTGCTCTTCCCCATCTTTCGCGACGGCAGCGGCATCATCCAGGGCGTTGTCGCGAAAAACGCCGTCTCGCCAGAACTGTTCGATTCGATCAAGGGCCTGACCCAGGAGTCCAGTGTCATCGTCACCGGCAAGGTGCGCGCCGACAAGCGCGCTCCCGGCGGATACGAGATGGACGTGACCGACGCGCAGGTTGTGCAGCGCGTCAACCCGGACGATCCTTATCCCATCTCGCCGAAAGAGCACGGCGTCGATTTCCTCATGGAGCACCGCCATCTTTGGTTGCGCTCGCCCCGTCAGGCCGCGATCTTGCGGGTGCGCGCCGAGATCATCAAGGCGGCACGCGACTATTTTGACGACCGCGGATTCACCCTCACCGATCCACCGATTCTCACGCCCGCAGCCTGCGAGGGCACGACCACGTTGTTCCCGGTGGATTACTTCGACGAGCAGGCTTACCTGACGCAATCTGGACAGCTTTATGTCGAAGCCACGGCAATGGCTCTCGGCAAGGTCTACAGCTTCGGGCCAACGTTCCGCGCGGAGAAATCGAAGACGCGACGCCATCTCACCGAGTTCTGGATGGTCGAGCCGGAGGTTGCTTTCGCCACTCTTGACGATCTGATGATCCTGGCGGAAGAGTTCATTACCTTCATCGTCAAGCGATGTCTGGAGAAGCGGCGTCCCGAGCTGGAGACGATCGGCCGCGACCTCAGCAAGCTGGAGAAGATTGCCACGCCTTTTCCGCGCATCTCCTACGACGAGGCCGTGCAGATGTTGCAGGAAGGACATGCCAAGGGCCTGGTCGAGAACAAGTTCGAGTGGGGCGGTGACTTCGGCTCGCCAGACGAAACTTACATCTCGTCGCAATTCGACCGGCCGGTGATGGTGCATCGCTATCCGGCGGCCATCAAGGCGTTCTACATGGAGCCCGATCCGCAACGGCCGGAGTTTGCCCTGTGCGTGGATGTGCTTGCGCCGGAGGGTTACGGGGAAATCATCGGTGGCTCGCAGCGCATTGGGTCCTACGATCTGCTGCTGAAGCGCATTCATGAGCACGAACTGCCGGAAGAGGCCTTCAAGTGGTATCTCGACCTGCGCAAGTTCGGCGGGGTTCCGCACGCGGGCTTCGGCATGGGCATCGAGCGCGCCGTGGCCTGGATATGCGGATTGGAGCATGTGCGCGAGACCATCCCCTTCCCGCGTACGCTGCACCGGTTGTATCCGTAGCACAATCGGCTCTAGTTAGGAAGTCTTTATGGCAACCAGTCCGATCACCAAGCCATTACAAAACGTCGAAACCAAGCACATTCGGATTATTGGCGTGCCGCTGGACCTCGGTCAGTCGCGGCGCGGCGTTGACATGGGTCCGTCGGCGATGCGCGTCGCCGGACTCGAAGCCAAGCTCGAGGCCCTCGGCTACGAGGTCGAGGACGGGGGCAACGTGCCCGTCGCCTTGGCAGAGACCAAGTCGGAAGGCGATCCCAATGCCAAGTACCTGAAGGAGATCACCGAGACCTGCTCGAAAGAAGCCGAGCTCGTGGTGAAAACGTTGGAGGCCGGACAGGTCCCCATTGTTCTCGGTGGCGACCATTCCATTGCGGCCGGGACGGTGTCTGGCGTGGCCGAGTTTTATCGCCGCAGGAACCAGCGAATCGGGCTGTTGTGGATTGACGCGCACACCGATATCAATACGCCCGGCAGCTCACCGAGCGGCAATGTGCATGGTATGCCGTTGGGCGCGATCATGGGGCTGTTCGAGTCGCCACTCACCGACCTGTACGGCTTCAGTCCCAAGGTGCAGCCGCAGAATTGTGTCCTGGTGGGCATCCGCGACGTCGATAACCACGAGCGCGAAAACATCAAGAAGTCAGGCGTACACGTCTTTACCATGCGCGACATTGACGAACGCGGCATGCGCTCGGTGATGGAAGAGGCCCTCCGCATCGCCAGACGCGGCACTGTCGGCTATCACGTCTCGCTCGATCTGGATTGGATCGATCCCGAAGATGCTCCCGGGGTAGGCACCCCCGTTTGGGGCGGCGCCACCTATCGCGAGGGACACCTGGCGATGGAGATCATCGCCGACCACGGCCGCATGCTCAGCTTCGAACTGGTGGAAGTGAACCCGGTGCTCGATGAGCGCAACCAGACGGCGGAGCTGGCCGTCGAACTGGCGCTGTCGGCCTTTGGCAAGAAGATACTATGAGCAGTCGTTACGGTGGCCCTCTGCATCTCCACTTCGCCTGGCCATCACGGTTTACATGTATTCATGCTTGACATGATTATCGCGTTCCGGTAGTGTTCAGCCATTCGTGATCAAGTCCTTCGCCGATGACAAAACGCGCGAATTCTGGGAGAGCGGTAAGGGCGGCAAGTGGCCTCCCACGGAACTGCGCAAGGTAGCGCAGCGAAAACTCCAAATGCTGGATTCAGCAACCCGGCTGGACGACTTAAGAATTCCACCGGGAAACCGGCTGCATGCTCTACACGGCAACCGCAAGGGCCAGCATGCCGTCCGGATGAGCGACCAATTCCGCATATGTTTCGTGTGGAAAGGCGGCGACGCTTACGAAGTCGAGATCGCGGATTATCACTAGAGTTCGCTCGGATGGAGTTGGTATATGGCATTAGAACGGCGGAGACCTGCAGCTTGGGCGTTACATCCGGGAGAGGTCCTTCAGGAAGAATTCCTCAAGCCAATGGACATCAGTGGGTATAGGCTCGCGAAGTCATTGGGCGTCAGAGCACAATCCGTCAACGATATCGTGTTGCGGAAACGTGGCATCAGCGCCGATATGGCAGTGCGGCTGTCGCGTTTCTTCGGAACCTCACCCGAGTTCTGGATGAACCTGCAAAGCGCGTACGAACTGGCCAAGGCGCGCACCGTTCTGGGGCGCAAGCTGGCGAAGATCCAGCCGCACCAGGCAGCAGCGTAGGGTCAATCGCCCATCGCCTCCGGCAAACGGCCTTCTCCACGGTAAGATGCACTCATGAAGAAACTCCGGGTAGGTGTCCTGTTTGGCGGGCGCAGTGGCGAGCACGAAGTCTCACTGCTGTCGGCGGCCTCGGTCCTGAACGCAATCGACAAGAAGAAATATGACGTTGTTCCCATCGGCATAACCAAAGCAGGGCGATGGGTCACTGCGGCCCATGCCGAGCGCCTGTTGCAAGGCAATGCCCCGGACGCACCCGAGTCGCGTCATCTGCGGGCTGGCGATCCCGAGACCACTTCCGCCGCCGCCGTCCTGGCCAAAGGCGAAGCCGTGGTGGTGCCGCCGATGCCGTGCGAAAACCATTCCGCGTTGATGCCATTCGAGACTCACGCCACCGAGTTGCACGCAGCGCCCAACTCAATTGACGTGGACATCATCTTCCCCATTCTGCACGGCACCTTCGGCGAGGATGGCACCATTCAAGGCTTGCTGGAGCTGGCAGACATCGCCTACGTTGGCGCGGGCGTGCTGGGCTCCGCCGCCGGCATGGACAAGGACGTGATGAAGCGCCTCTTCCGCGACGCTGGCCTGCCAATCGTAAAGCACGTTACTGTGCTGCGTAGCACGTGGCGAGGACAACCGAACAAGGTGCGCAAACAGATTGAAGGCGCGCTGAAGTATCCCGTGTTCGTGAAGCCGGCGAACCTGGGCTCGTCGGTCGGGATCGGCAAAGTGCACAACACTAGCGAACTGGCCTCGGCCATGGACGATGCGGCGCGCTACGATCGCAAGCTGGTGATCGAGCAGGGTGTCGGCGGCACAAAAAGCAAGGCCCGCGAGATCGAATGTTCCGTGCTCGGCAACGACAACCCTATCGCTTCCCTTCCCGGCGAGATCGTACCCGTCAAAGAGTTCTACGACTACGACGCCAAATATCTGGTGGAAGGATCGGAGTCGATCATCCCTGCCAAGCTCCCAAAAGCCAAACAAAAGCAAGTGCAGCAACTCGCGATTGCGGCCTTCAAGGCGGTGGACTGTGCTGGCATGGCGCGCGTGGACTTCCTGATGGATCCACGCGGGGGCAAGATGTACGTCAACGAGGTCAATACTATTCCCGGCTTCACCTCCATCAGCATGTATCCCAAGATGTGGGCCGCGACGGGCATTGATTATCCCGAACTGATGGATCGGCTGATCCAACTTGGCCTGGAACGCCGTGCGGAGAAAAAGCAGAACCAGTACAGCCGCTGACGCTAACCCTTTTTCCGCCGGAACGTCTATTTCAGCAAGCAGGGAGCGATGCTCGCGAGGGGCGTGCGCGAAGTTCCACTCCGCTAGAGGCGCGCATGCCCCGGGCACCGCAAACTGCCCTTCCGTATCTCCTGATTCGCAACCACGGAACAAAAGCAGGGTCCTCCTCGTAACAACCAACGAGGAGGAGTTCTGTGCGTAAAACCTTCCTAATTGTTCTGCTATGCCTTTCGGTCCTCGGTGTTTCCGCCTTCGCCGAGGAATGGACCAAGACTTACCAGGTTGGCGACAAGCCCAGCCTGCGTGTGGATACCAACGATGCCTCGGTTGAGATCACGCGGGGAGCCAGCCGCACCGTTTCCGCACGTATGATCGCCGAGGGTTTCAACATCGGAAGCAGCGGCGTGCGCGTCACTGAGCACCAGGATGGCGACAAGGTCGACCTGCAAGTCCACGTGCCGAGTGGTAGTTGGGGCATCCACATCAGCACGCATCGAGGAGTGCGCATCGAGGTGCAGGTTCCCTCGGAAACCGCTCTCGACTTGCACTCTGGCGACGGCCACATCGCAGTCGATGGCATCTCCGGGCAGGCCCGCATCGATACCGGCGACGGACACATTCAGGTGCGCAACTTCAGTGGCGGGCTGCGCGCCCACACCGGCGACGGCCACATGACCATTGACGGCGTGCTGACCGACGTGGACCTGCGCACCGGCGATGGACACATTGACCTCACCGTGCGGCCGGGTTCGAAGATGAGCAATGGATGGCTCATCCATACCAGCGACGGCGGGGTGGAAGCTCGACTGCCGCAGGACTTTGCCGCGGAGCTTTACGCCCACACCGGCGACGGCCATATCCAACTGGACATGCCGGTGACGGTGAACGGATCCATCGAGCGCTCACGCATTCGTGGCAAGCTGAACGGCGGCGGACCGCTCCTGGAGATCACCACCGGCGATGGCAGCATCCGCATCAGCAAGTTCTGAGCGCCTCCATCTCAAGAGGCCGAACCCATTCTTCCCGACTGCACGGGTGAGTTCGGCCATCGGTATTGCCGATTCCGCGCACGCCTCGCACGCACGCCCCGCGATTCCCACAACGCGCGGTTCGTGCGCCGCACCCCAAGTTCGGGAGGCACGGCGCACTCGCCCTCGGCCGGTGTGCATTCATGGAACGGCTAGGAAGATGGAGCACCGCTTGGGTTTCTAAGAAAGTAAATTTCTCTTTAACAATGGGTCGCGCGGGCATTTTTTTCTTGACTTAACGGACATGGATTGTGGAAGGTAGTAACCGCCCTCGTCTGCTGAGCTCCCTGGTTACGGGAGTGGCAGCTGTCATGGTTTTCTGCTTTGCGTCTCAATAAGCACCTGAGAATAATTCTGGCCTCGAAAGGTTGGTCGCATGACTGCGATCTTGACGCTGATGTTTGTGCGCAACCCCGGTGAGGTTCCTTCTCCCTTCCTCGCTCCCTTGGGGGCCGCAGCTCTTCGCCTGCTGGTGGAGCATCGCACGGAAGACATAAAGGCGCTTCTGTCGCGCGAGCCCGTCGATGCCATCCTCCTTGATCAAGATCACCTGCAAGATAGCGTTGTAACCGAGCTCAAGCGCATTGCTCCCCGGACGCCGGTGATCTTGTTGCGCCGTCGAAGTCAGCGCGCGGCTATCAAACCTCCTGGTGTTGCCGCCGTCTGTTGTGCTGACCCGGAAGACGAAAAGGTGCTGAATGCTTTGCCGGTGTTCTTTGGCTTTATCCTGGGGAAACAGGTACTGCATTTCCGCAACCATACGCTCGTGCCATCGGCCTAGAAAATGTACTCCAGCCGTATGGCGGGGCCCGCACGCTCCTCACGCGTGCCTGGCGGTCGTGGATGCCAGCGATGCGATCGCTACGCTTGAATTTGTTCGTATGCTTTGCCGCCTGCCTCGGGATCTCGGGAAGAGCATCTCCGCGCGGGTCAATTGATGCTGCCATCGCAATGACGTTCCGCACACGGTGCGCCGAGTCCGAAAAGGGGCAGTCTGGATAGCTACCCCTTTCGGATTCTATCGCTTTGCGTATCGCTGTGATCTGCGGCCATATGTAGCCGCTACTTCGTGCCTTTTAGTGTTGCGCGCTGGGAGGCGCCGCATCCGGACTGACTACCGTATTGGGAGGAATTGGCGGCTTCTGGGTCATGTCCGTAGAACCTACCGGGTTCGTGCCGGGAGCCACCGTGTTCACGTTTGGATCTACTGTGTTGGCGTTGGGATCTACGGTGTTCACATTAGGAGTCACCGGGTTCGGGCTAGGAGTCGCCGGGCTCGCGCTGGGCACCGGGCTCGCGCTAGGAATTGCCGGGCTCGCGCTAGGCACTGGGCTGGCGTTGGGAGCTACCGTGTTCGCATTAGGAGCGGGTCTCGCACTCGAAGCTGCGCGCTGTGCAAAGCACACGCCCGTCAGCAAGCCCAGCAGCATACCACCAACAATCAGTTTTCTCATGCCATTTTGTTTACGAAGTGAAGGAAGAATGTCTTTTGCGAAGGTTCGTATGTCATCAGAAAGCATGTTTGATTTCAGATGAACGGAGACATTGCGTGCAAACATGGCCACATCCTTAGGTCGGGGTTACTAAGAAAGGAAACTTCAGATGGGCTGACTTAGTTCAGAGAACCTGAAAGAAGAGAAGGTGGTAACCACTTCACTGCAAACCATATCTGAATACGCGAGAACGTGTCCGGTCAAAACTGAACATGGCGCACAAAAGTAATCGTAGCCACCGCACGCTCACGCACGCCCCCACCCGAGCGCACGCACACGCGGATCAGCTCACGCGCGAATCAGTTTGCGCGCGCTGCGCTAACGGACCAGATCACACCCACCCCGTCCGCCCGACAGTCCCGCCCCCCGACCGCCCGTTCCCCCGATTAACGCCCGCCCCGGTTCCGTACACCGCGCGCCCGGCGGTCTCCGAGTGTTAATCACTTAGTACATAGAAAGGCGAGCGGTTGGACGTCCCCCCTCCCTCCGGAGCCATCCCGTACCTCGTTTGACCCCCGATTCTCCCGCCTGTTAAACTTAGTTTTTCCCACCTTGTGACACACCAGATAAGGACCCTTCGTGCGCAGTTACACTCGACATCAACTTAAGCAAGACTCGTTTAGGACATCGACCACCGAAACCATTTCCTGGGCGGTAGAGCACCGTTCCAAGGTCACGGCTGCCGTCGTGGCCGTTGTGGTGCTCCTTGCCGTCATCATTGGCGGTTGGGCCTACGTAAACTATCGCGACCAGCAGGGCAGGAGCGAACTGGCAGGAGCCATTCAGAAGTACGACGCTCCCATTCGTCCCGCCGGCACACCCGCTACGCCGGACATGTTGAGCTTTGGCTCCATACAGGAACGAGCCAAGGCCGCCAATACCGATTTCACCCGCATTGCCGGCAAGTACTCCTTCACCCAGTCGGGACGAGTGGCCCGCTACTTCGCAGGGGTAACGCTGCACGATATGGGCGACAATGCCGGCGCCGAGAAGGACCTGAAAGAGGTCGCCGACAGCCGGTACAAAGAGATTGCCAGCCTGGCAAAGTTGGCGCTGGCTTCCATCTATCACGACACCAACCGCGATCCCCAGGCCATCGAAATCTACAAGCAGCTCGCCGATCATCCAACCGTTTCCGTGGGCAAGAGTACGGCGCAATTTCTATTAGCCTCGCTCTACGAGGAAGTTCGTCAGCCGGATGAGGCACGCAAGCTGTATCAGCAGATGGCGAAGGAAAACCCTTCCAGCCCGGCAGCACAGATGGCCGCCCAGCGATTACAGGCGCTTAAATAGCCGCCGTGGCCTTGACGGATTGGGAAAGCGTGAACCGGTCGCCCTCGCGGCCGCTAAGTTTTTGCGATTCAAATTGCTGAGCGGCTCAATCCACAGGGTGGTTGGGTAGTGCGGGCCTTGAGGCCCGCGTCAAGACCGCCCGCACAATTCCTGGTTTCAGCCGATGAGGTCGTCGACCTCATCGGCTGAAGTGGCCTTTCTTCTCGTCCCTGGACGCGGGTCTCCCACCCCAAATCGCGCAAAAGTGGCGCGATTTGGGGCCCGGCTGAAGGCCCGCGCTACCCGCACAATGCGGGTGCACGCCGATCCCGGAGCCAAGTTATATCTGTCACCATCGGCCTCTCCCTCACGCCGCTGCGATCTTCGCTTGCGCGGCCTCCCATGGCAACGAGTAAACTGTAGTTTGTCATGACCTTGTTCGAAGCCCAACCCTACGATGCGGCGCGCGCGCGTAAAAAACGCCAGTTGATCCTCGCGATCGTCGGCGCCGTCATCGCGATCGGCATCCTCTGGTGGATGTTCCGCTTCTGGCCGCAGGAGCATGCGGTGGACCAGTTCTTCGAGGCGCTCCAGCAGCAGAGCTACGAGAAAGCCTACGGCGTCTGGATGCACGATCCGGATTGGAAGCAGCATCCCGACAAGTATTCGCGTTATCCGTACAACGACTTCCTCAAGGATTGGGGACCGCGTGGCGAATGGGGCATCATCAAGAGCCATCACATTGAGGGCGCAGCGGTGCCGAAGGGCTACAGTGGCTCGCCGTTCGCTACCGCCAGCGGAGTGGTTGTAGTGGTCACGGTCAACGACCGGGTCAGCGACAAAGCGCACATCTGGGTGCAGAACGACGATAAGACACTGGGCTTCTCGCCGTATTAGAAGCCGCTTTTCGCTTTTCGCCCTTCGCTTTTCATTGCAAACGGAACCGGTTTTCCAACAGCGAAGAGCGAATGGCGATCCGCGCCTAATCCGGTTTCGCCGAGGCCGCGCTGAAGTGGTCGACCGTCTTCTGCAGCGAGGCTTCGTCTTCCACGTTGGCGCAGGTACGCGAGCGATCAATCTGGCGCATGAGTCCGCAGAGCACCTTGCCCGGGCCGACCTCTACGAAGTTCTGCACTCGGAGCGCCACCAGTTCGCGCATGGACTTGTCCCACTGCACCGCCCCCGTTACCTGGCGTAGGAGCGCATCGCGCGCCCGCTCGGCGGTTGTGACTAGACTCGCATCCACGTTGCACATCAAAGGAACCTCGGGCGCATGAAACGTCAGTGCGCGCAGGTCCTGCGCCAGCCTGTCCTGCGCGGGCTGCATCAGCGCGCAATGGAAGGGAGCGCTGACGGGAAGCATGATGGCGCGTTTGGCCCCGCGGTGCTTTGCCAATTCGGCTGCGCGCTCGACCGCCGCTTTGTTGCCGGATATCACCGTCTGATCGGGTGAGTTCAGGTTCGCCGCCTGGCAGACTTCTCCCTGCGCCGCCTCCTCGCATACCTGTTGCACCTTCTCGCTGGACAGCGCGAGGATGGCAGCCATGGCCCCCACGCCGACCGGCACTGCCTCTTGCATGTACTTGCCACGGTTGCGGACCGTACGCACCGCGTCCGCGAACGATAGGGTACCCGCAGCTACGTGCGCCGAATACTCCCCCAGGCTGTGTCCGGCGACGTAGGAAGGGATGATCGCTTTCGACTGAAGCACGCGCCACGCCGCAACCGACACCGTCAGGATCGCCGGTTGCGTGATCTCCGTCAGCTTAAGCTGCTCTTCGGGGCCTTCGAAACATAGTTGCGAAAGTTTGTAACCGAGAGCAGCGTCAGCTTCGTCGAAAGTTTCTTTCGCCACCGGATACAGGGCGGCAAGTTCCTTGCCCATGCCAACCGCTTGCGAACCTTGTCCGGGGAAAAGAAATGCGATGGGAGAAGAGTGCAAACTCATCGTGCCTCGCTGAATCGTGAAGCTAAAGAACTGAGATGGCAGAACCTGCCGCGGGCAAGCACCGCGTTACACCAGGCTGCTGCCGACCGGGCCGGCTGCGGCGGTGGTGTCGGTGACGTGATTGTTCAGGTTCTTGCCGGCAGCGGCAATGCGCTCCTGAATCTCGCTATTAAGTTGGCTGTTGGCAAACTCCATCGCCACCCGCACCGCGTTCTTGATGGCGTTCGAGTTAGACGACCCATGGCTGACAATGCACGCGCCCTTTAGACCCAGCAGCGGCGCGCCGCCGTACTCGGAGTAGTCGAGGCGCTTCTTGAAATCGGCAAAGGCCTTGCGTGACAGCAGGTAGCCAACCTGGCTGCTGATGGTGGCCTGCAACGATTGCTTCAGCAGGAAGCGCACCGTCTCCACCATGCCCTCGGAGATCTTCAGTGCCACGTTGCCGACAAAGCCGTCGCACACCAGCACATCGGCCTTGCCGTTGTAAAGGTCCCGCCCCTCGACGTTGCCGACGAAATTCATGGGCAGCTCTTTAATCAGCTTGTAGGCTTCGCGGGTAAGTTCGTTGCCCTTGCTCTCTTCCTCGCCGATGGAAAGCAGCCCTACGCGCGGATGCTCGGCACTGGGAAACTTCCCTCCAAAAATGCTGCGGAAGTAAATATCGCCCATGATGGCGAACTGCTGCAGGTTTTGCGGCTTGGAGTCGACATTGGCGCCAACGTCGATGAGGATGGTGGCAGTGCCTTGCGCCGTGGGAAATACTGCGGCCAGTGCAGGACGATCCACGCCGGGGATCGCACCCAGGACCATTTTGGCGGTCGCCATGGCCGCGCCGGTGTTGCCCGCCGTGACGAAACCCGCCGCCTTGCCGTCGCGCACCAGTCGCAGGCCCACGTGCAAGGACGAGTCACGCTTGGTGCGCACCGCCTGCGCCGCCTTCTCTTGCATGCCGACGACTTCTCGAGCGTTGACAATGCTAATGGAGAGCCTGCGCCAGAACGGGTGCAGGTCGAGTTCGGCGCGGACCACGTCCTCTTTTCCCACCAGCAGGACTTCCACGTCATAATGACGCGCGGCGAGAATGGCGCCTTCCACTTCGGGTTTAGGCGCGCGATCCGCGCCCATGGCGTCAAGAGCGATGGTGGTTGGCATGTCAGCCTGTCAGTTGCAAACCTTCGTAACCGTCAAACCGAGGAAGCAGTCCAGCTTCAAATTGCGCGTGCGCTGCTGTAGCCTACCGCCCGAGTTTCGCCGGAAAAGAGCGCCACCGCAAGCGCGCTAGCTGGTGCCCTCTTCCATCGCGATGACCTCGCGGCCTTTGTAATAGCCGCACTTCGGGCAGGCACGATGCGGCAGTTTGCGCTCGTGGCAGTTGGGGCACTCGGACAAAGACTGCGCCGTCAGATGATCGTGGGAGCGGCGCTTGGACGTGCGCGCCTGGGAATGACGTCGTTTCGGATTAGGCATTCAAACCTCGTAACCAGGACCGCTCGGAATTGCCGCGCGATCGGAACTTTAGCTTTGCAGCTTCTTTTTGATTTCGGCCAGCGCGTCCCAACGAGGGTCGCTAAGATGTTGCTCACAATGGCATTGCTCGACGTTGAGATTGCCGCCGCAATGCGGACACAATCCCTTGCAATCTTCGCGGCACAGTGCTCTGACCGGCGTGGCCAACAACACCTGCTCGCGCAGCGCATCTTCCAGCAAAAGACCTTCGCCTTGATAATACCCGATCTCGGTCTCCGCCTCGGTAATCGCCACCTCATCGGCACGGCGATCCACCCCTAACGGCCGGTAGATCAGGTCGAAGGCCCAGTTCACGTCCTGGCCCACGGGCTCCAGGCAGCGTGCGCAACTGATCTCCAGATGCGCCTCCACCTTGCCCACCAGCCGTATGTCTTCCACGTTCTGGTGGTGCCCGCGATGCTCCACGATCAGCTCGGCACGGCCTGCGCTGTGCAACGCGCCGATCTGCCGGAAGTCGGGACCAAACTCGATAGCGCCGGGCTGATAGTTCTCGTCGAACTCAAATTTACGGAGTTCCAGTTCCCGAACCCGAATCAGCATAGCAGCACCCGCCTAAGAAAACGCCCAGAATAGCCCTTCGCTCCGGCCGGAACCGGGTCTGGCAGGCCAAGCTCCTGACGGGAAACGCTGGCAGGTACAGACGGGCGGGATCGTTCTTAAGGCAAAGATCAAGGATAAATTCATGCGAGAGCAGTGTCAAGGCGAGCGGACGAGCAGCAGACGAGCAGCGGGTCAGATTTCCAAAGGGCTTTTCAGGGCTGAATTATTCCGCTTGGTTGTACACTGGGGCCGTTCCCATGCGGCAGCTCAACCTCAAGCCCACGCACAAGCTGGTCAAGAGCTATTACCAGGTGCTGGGTCAATTCGGCCAGCTCAACATCGACCACGAGATGGCTGTGCGCAGCGCCTTCCAGGATTTACTGAAAGTCCACCTCATCGGCCAGGTCGTCAGTGTCAGCCTGGAGACGATGAAGATCGTGAAATCCCTGCCGCGGCTAGTGACTGACTACGTGTAACTCCAGGAGCCAAACGCAATGTTGAACTATCCACGCATTTTCTTCTTGTTCTCGTTGTTGGTGCTGTGGCTCTCGGCGCAGATCGGTCTCTATGTGCGCTGGCGTTGGGCCTTGAAGGACGACGAGCGGGAAGATTTCAGCGTCGTGCAGGCTGCCACCCTCACGCTGCTTGGCCTCATCATCGGATTCAGTTTCTCGATGGCCATCAGCCGTTACGATCTGCGCAAGAATTACGAGGAAGCCGAGGCCAATGCTATTGGCACCGAATATGTCCGGGCAGGACTGTTGCCCGCCGCCGATGCGCCCGCAGTGCGTTCCCAACTTAGAAAGTATCTCGACTTGCGTATCTCGTTCTACCGCACCCGCGATGCGAGCGAGCTTCGCCAGATCAATGCCGATACCGCTCACCTGCAAACGGAGATGTGGTCTACGGTAGAGGCTCCAGCGGTCGCGCAGCCGACACCCGTCATCGCCCTCGCGGTTGCCGGCATGAACGATGTGTTGAACTCGCAGGGATACACCCAGGCGGCATGGTGGAACCGCATTCCCACGTCGGCGTGGAGTTTGATGATAGCGATCGCCATCTGCTGCAACCTGCTGGTCGGCTATGGTGCGCGTGGCGCTAAAGCAAACGCCAGCCTGCTTTTCGCTCTGCCGCTGGTCGTCTCCATCGCGTTCCTTCTTATAGCGGACATTGACAGCCCGCGAGGCGGCTTCATTCACGTAATTCCTCAAAACCTCGTAAGCCTATCCCAGTCGTTGCCCAAGTGATGAGTTCCTTGGAAACGTTGTGCTGACAAACCTGTGGAACTCCGCTCTTCACCGATGGATCGGACCCCGGCGGGTTGACCATTCATCGGGGGGAGGAAATCTCTGCTGGGCGGCAGCCTGCCAGCAAAAGGTAGGTTTACCCGCTGCTGGCCGCCGGGTTGGCTGAATGCTGGCGACCGATGGCTGACAGCTAGTTCACTCCCGAATTTGGTTGTGCGGAGGGCGTGGCGTTGGTCACTGGCGGCTTCATCAAACCGAAGTTCTGCAGGTAGGCGACGGTACGTTGCGCAGCGCCATCGAAGGTAAGCTGGCAATTTACGAACTGGGTGTTCTCCCAGGTCACGTCTCCACCGCCATAAATTAGTTTGCAATCGGTGAGTACACACTTGACGAAGCGCTTGTCGTCCATATAAACGGTAACGCCCTGGGGATGCCAGTTTTCCAGTACCTGCATGATATGAGTTCCTCTTTGCTGAAGCTGATTAGAGCTACTAGCATAACCGAAAAAAAGGCAGACGATGCGCTCGTCTGCCCTGGCGTGAGGATTCTCAATAGCGAATTCAAACGCTGCTGGGCGAGGGGCTCTCCGTGCCCGTGGCCTGGGTAACTTCGCTGGCGGCAGTCCGGGCCCGGCCCATGGCGCGCTCGGCGCTACCGCGAATGGACTGCACTCCGCGTTGCACGCGGTCCCGGTTATGTTCGTAGCTTTCGCGCGCCGAACTCGCCAGATCGTTAGCGCGGTCGGTCAGGTTGTGGCGGGTTTCTTCCCCGCTCATCGGGGCAAATAGAATGCCGAGGCCAACTCCCAGCCCCAAGCCAATCAGGAAACTCTTCATGCCGTCCTCCTAAGATGGAAATCTGGTTGTGAAATGTGCCGACTCCGAATGTGACAGGAAATCTCTTCCCTAATGAAGATGCCTACCGCAGCCAGGAGTTTGCCGTGATCTGGAATGTTTTTAGCGACGCCACGGGCGCCACCCGGCCGGCTACAGCGTTCGCTTGAACAGCGCGGTGGCAATGGTGATCATGATGGCGGCCGCCACCGTCAGATACAGCAGGTCGGTGCGGATGGCCGCGAAGCCCGCATCCTTCAGCAGAATTGCCTTGAAGCCGTGCACCGAGTACGTGAAGGGATCGACATAGGCGATTCCGCGAAGCCACGCAGGAAACGCCTTAATGGGATAGATCGCGCCGCTGGGGAAAAACAGCAGGGTGTTCAGGATCCCGAACATTGCCCGTGGTACCAGCGGATCCTCCACCCGTACCATCAGCAGGAACATCATGGTGTTAAACGCCAGCGAGGTCGCCACCACCATCAGGAAAACGTAGAACATGTTTTGCGGCGTGAAGACGGTCCCCAATCCCGCCAGCAGCGATCCCAGCACCGTGATCACAATGCCCGCCATGATCGCCTTCAGCGCGCCCGCAACGTTCAGTCCGGCAACCAGCTCGAACTTCGTGATCGGGGTCACCAGATAACCTTCGTGTACCCCGCGCGCCTTATCGTCGATGTACAACATGCCGCCGCCGATCATGACCGAGACGAACATGGCCAGCGCGATTGATCCTGGCAGTAGATATTTCATGTACTCGATGTAGGGATACAACTCCACCGTGTCGAGCGTGATCTGCTGCAGAATGCGCGACGGCTCGACATCGGGATTGTTCAGCGCCTTGGTCAGGTCGCTGAATTCCTGCTCCAGGGTCGAGCTCATGAAGTTGTCGGTGTTGTCCACCACCAGCGCGATTCGCGGATGGTTCTGCTCATAGACGCGCCGCGAGTATTCCGGTGGAATGATGATGGCGCCGTCCAGTTTTCCGGTGCGCACATCTTCCATGGCCTGCTTGTCGCTGTCGTAAGGCACCGGAATAAACGTCCGCGCATTGGACTGCACCGCTGCCAACGCCTCGCGAACCTTCACCGCCTGCGTGCCGTGGTCCTGATCGACAACGCCGAGTCGCGCCTCTTTGATCTTTCCGCCGAACGCATTGCCCAACACGATGAGCTGCACCAAGGGGAAAACCATTGCCACCAGCATCAGCGTCGGAGAGCGGAAGAACTTCCGCAACTCGCGCTCGACAATCGCCCACATTCTATTCATGGCCGCATCCCCGGGCGATCGGGCATCACGAAGTTGTAGGCTTTCACCTGCTCATCGCGCAGTTGCCGCCCGGTGTAGTGTACGAACACATCGTCCAACGTCGTGTTCTGGACCGAGAGGGATTTGATCTGCACGTTGGAGCGCACCGCAAGTTCCACCAGCTCCGTGGTTGTCTTTGTACCATTGCTGCTTAGAATGCGGTACATGTCCGCACCCACCGGCTGTACCGAGGTAACGTCTTCGAGCTTGCCTAATTCCTCGTGCCAAACCGCGGGCGCATTCAGGAACTGAGCTTCAATGACATTGGTCCCCGGCACACTCGCTTTCAGCGCCATGGGAGAATCCAGCGCCACCAGCTTGCCGTGGTCCACGATCGCCACACGATCGCAAAGCCTGTCCGCTTCGTCCATATAGTGGGTCGTGATGAGAATCGTCAGTGCGCGCCGGTTCTTGATCTCGGTTAGCATCTCCCATACCGCTACGCGCGACACCGGATCGAGCCCGGTTGTCGGCTCATCCAGAAAGAATATTTTCGGGCTGTGTACCAGTCCCCGGGCGATTTCCAGCCGCCGCCGCATACCGCCGGAGAGCGTCTTGGTCTGCGCATGGCGCCACTTCAGCAGGTCCACCGTTTTCAGCAGCTCGTCGATGTTGCGCTTGCGGTCTGCGGCGGGAACTCCGTACAGCTTGGCGTAAATGCTGAGATTTTCTTCCACGGTGAGATCGATGTCGCTGGTCAGCGCCTGCGGGATTACGCCCATGCAGTGCCGCGCTGAGTCTGGCTCCTTCGCGACGTCGAAGCCGTTAATCACTGCCCGGCCGCTGGTCGCCGGCAGCAGCGTAGTCATCATGCGGATGAGCGTGGACTTGCCGGCGCCATTGGGCCCCAGCAATCCGAAGATTTCGCCCTGATGCACGTTGAACGAAACATCGTCGACCGCAGTGAAGTCACCGTACTTTTTCGTGATGTGGTCCACCACAATGGCATCGCCGCTGGCCGGCGCATCGCAGGAGGCGCTGGGCTTCGACTTTGGACTGAACCAGCTCATCGCGCGCCTTTCGTCAGTTGTTGCGGAAGCAGAACTTCGGCGGTCATTCCGGGGACAAGCGCACCGTCGGGATTGTTGACCTTCAGCTTGAGGCCAATGGTCTTGATGTCGCGCTTGCGACGGCTGACGTCGCGCTGGGTTGCGAAGTCGCTCTCGACCGCCTTGAAGATCACCCTGCCTTCGATTGGCTGCCCCGCCGGCAAACGCACCTTCAGCTTGTCGCCCGCCGACACGAAGCGCGCTTCCGTCTCGGGAGCCTCGGCACGGACCCATGTATCGCCGAAATCAATGATAGTTACGATCGGCGTCCCCGGATTCACCACTTCGCCCTGCCGCGTGGCCCGCACGGAAACCGTTCCGGTCACCGGGGCGTAGATTTTCGTGTAACCGAGGCGGGTTTCGGCTTCGGCCAGTTGGGCGCGCGCGTTGGCAACCTGGGCCTGGTTGGCCGCCACGTTGCTCGCCGCGGCGCCCTGTTGGTGAATCCGCGCGATGGCGGTGTTTAAGTCAGCCTGTGCCGCATCGACATTTTTCTGCGCGCTCACAACCACGGCCTGTTGCGCTTTCAGTTGCTCATCGGCCCGTACCCGGTCCTGTTCGGATTCGACACCCACCTGGGCCAGCGCAATCATGCGCTGAGAGTCGCTTTGTATCCGAGCCAGGTCAGCTTGCGCTTGCACCAGCGTGGCTTGCGCCGAGGCCAGTCGCGCCTGCGCGTTCACCACGCCACTGTTGGTTTCGCCCAGCGTATCCGCCTGGGTGGCACGCAGGGAAGATACTTGCGAGTCATAGTTGCGGATTGTGGCTTCAGCCGCGTTCTTCTCCGCCTCAAGTTCGGCGGAGTCGATCTCGGCTATGAGGTCTCCGGCCTTGACCTTCGATCCCTCATCCACGTACAGCTTCTCAACCCGCCCCATAACCTTGGAACTCACGATCACTTGATTCGCATCCACGATTCCGATGAGCACTGTCTCGGTGGTGCGATCCGTGGAGTAGAAGTAGTAAGCGGTCGCGATCGCCAGCAGGATGAAGAGGAAGATGAAAAATTTGCTTGGCTTCATTTGCGTTTCCCTTGCATACTGAAGCGGCGTTTGGGTGTCTTCACAACATCTGAACCGACCTTGGGCTGCGCTTCGGCGCGACTTGCCACTTCCGCGGCCAGCTTCACTCCAGCCGATTGGTCCGCGAACAACGCCGCTGCGATGAAGTCGAGAACGGCTGCGCGCCGTTGCTGAAGGGCCGCCTGCGAGAAGGGCTCCTTCGATAAAAGCCTGCGGGCCACGGGTGCTATGACAAAGTAATGAACAATCATCCCCACGATCGAGGGCGCGAATTGCATGGCATCCACGTGCCGAAATTCTCCACTCTCAATGCCCTCTTGCAGCACGGCCACCAAGCGTACTGAGATCGGGCGAATGTATTGCTCCACGACGCGCATAAGATGTGACGATCGGCCCCTGCCGGCGCTCATCAACTCTCCCTGAAAGAGCCTCGCGTAATGCGAGGATTCGGCAATGCAATCAAAATGTGCACGGGCATAGGTGAGCAGGCGTTCGCCAGCCGGGCCTGCCCCATCGAGGGCCTGCGTGACGCGATCGAGCAGCCGGACGAAAAACTCATCGAGCACCGCGCCGTACAGCGCTTCCTTGTCCCGAAAGTAGTAATACAGCAATGCCTTGTTGACCTTAGCGGCATCAGCGATGGCGTCCATGCGCGCACCCGCAAGGCCCTCCTGGGCAAATTCGCCAAGCGCCGCCTGGAGAATTGCGCTCCGGCTTGCCTCGGGTTGGCGACGGGTCCCTCGCCGCGTTGCAGGTAGAAGTGGCAGTGACATTTTTAATTAACCAGTTAGTTAGATTAGCAGAAAGGCTGGCTCGATTCAACTTCTCGATCGAGGGAAAGTTTGCGCGTCTATTTTTAGAGTGTTTCTTCCTGTGGGCTGACAAACCCGGGCGGCTTGTCCATGTCGATGGACCCTTCGAGGATCCTTGCATTGCCACATTGCGCCGCTGCGCCAGCGGACCGCTCGGCGCCAATTCACAAGGAATGACGTCAGACCGCCAGCGCAGCATCGCAGATACAACAATCTCGCAACTCGCTATTGCTGCAAAAGCGCCAGGGTCTTCTGTGCGTCTTGCGCGTCCGTGCCCTTCAGGTTCAACTGTAGTGCCTTCTGCAACTCGATCTTGGCACGGTCTCTTTCTCCCGCTCCTTTGAGGGCCATTCCCAAGTGATAGCGGTAGTCAGCCTTCTGCGGTTCCTTTTTTACCGCGTCCTCGGCAAGCGAGACGGAGACACGATAATTACCCTTCTTGTACTGGATCCAGGCCAGGGTATCGCTGACCGCAGTCAAATCGGGAGCGAGTTGCTTCGCCTGGGTGGCCAAGCTCAGCGCCATGTCAAGATTCTCGCCTTGCTCGGCATAAACCCACGCCAGGTTGTTAGCTGCGACCGGATTGTGAGAATCCTGCGCCAGAGCTGCCTGGAAGTACTTGCCTGCAGATTTCAAATCGTCTTTGCCGAGATAAAGGTTCCCAATCGCGTTATTCACCATGGGCGAGGTCGGCTGCAGTGCGAGCGCCTTCTGGTACGAGTCCAGTGCTGCGTCGGTTTGTCCCATTAACTGATGAAGCTGAGCCAGATGGTAGTAAGCCATCACCGACTTAGGGTCAATTTGAAGGACCTTCTGGAACTCCGAGGTGGCCTGTTCGTATTTCTTGGCCGTGGCTAGGGCAGAAGCGTTGATGAAGTGCGCGGAAGCCCGGTTAGGGTTGGCGGTGACGTACTGGTTCGCCAGTGCCAAGGCCTTGGCCGGCTGATTGGTGCCAAACATCAAAGAGATGTAATCGGCCCAAGCCGCGTCAAATGTCGGGTACGTCTTTATGGAGGTTTGGAATTCCCGCTCCGCGTCGGCGTATTTTTTCTGTCCGGCGTAGGCGAAAGCCATGTTGAGGTGGACCATCGGATCGTTGGGCGCGGTCTTCTGCACCTCCTTCAATTCATCGAGAGCGGCGGCATAATCCTTCGCGCCAATATCGATGGTGGCGTTCAGGAAATGGGCTTCGGGATTGTTTTCATTCAGCTTTTGCAGACGCGCCGCGTATTCTCTGGCAGTATCGTAATCATGCGAGTCACGATACGTTTCAGCCAGGGCCTTGAGGACCATCGGGCTCTCCGGTTGATTTCTAAAGGCCTGCTGCTTCACGGCCTCTTGCAACTCGCTCTTGGCTCCGGCCAGATCGCCGGTTTGGCGCAGCACCTGTCCCAGGATGTAGTGCGCCTGGGCATTGTCTGGAGCATCGTGGATGACGTCATGCAGCGTAGTGATGGCCTCGGCGCTATTGCCGTTAATCGCCAACAGTCGAGCGTGCGTAATGCGCGCAATGACGTCGCCGGGCTTGTCCTTCAGCATGCGATCCGCCATCTTCGTGGCATCGTCGATCTTGCCGGTATTGAGCAAGGTCTCCAGCAAGCGCAGTTGCAACTCCTGGTTCTTGGGGTCATAGTTCAGACCGCGCTGGTACTCCTTGATGGCGCCTTCAGGATTTCTTGAAGCCAGATAGTAGTCTCCAACCGCGCCCGCGACTTCCGCGGACGTCGGCTGCTTGTCGCGCAACTGCTGAATCACCTGTTCGCCCTCTGCTTTGCGGTCTTCATGCAACATCAGGCCTGCGAGGCGCAGGTAGGGGATCGGTGAGTCCGGATTATTCTGGATCGCGAGCCGGTACACCTCCTCCGCCTTCTTAGGGTCCTTCTTGTACAAGTAGTAGCCGGCGAGATTGGCGTAGGCAGGCAGTTTCTGCGGATCGAGGCTGATGGCTTTGCGCATGTCCTCTTCGGCTGAAGCATCCTGCTTCATATAGGCATACAACACACCGCGATTGAGGTATGCGTCCGTGCTATTCGGCTTCAGGACGATCGCCTTGGTGAACGCGTCAATGGCGTCCTGCTGGTGCTTCTGGCCAAGCAGAGCGTTGCCCAGCAGAACATATCCCTCCGCATTATTGGGGTCGTGCTCAACGACGTAGCGCGCCTGCTCTTCCGCTTTAGGGAACTGATGGGCCGCCATTAACAAGCTGCCCAGCGCAAGACGCGCTTTGATGTGGTTGGGATCAATCTCAACCGCCTGGCTGAGTTCTGTGTAAGCTTCAGGAAAGTGCTGCAAGTCCAACTCAGCAGTCGCCAGTTGGTAATGGGCTTCGGCGTAACGCGGATCGACCTGCAAGGCTTTCTTGAATTGAATTACGGCAGAATC
This sequence comes from Acidobacteriaceae bacterium, assembly GCA_003160215.1. Lineage (GTDB taxonomy): Bacteria > Acidobacteriota > Terriglobia > Terriglobales > Acidobacteriaceae > Bog-257. The sequence continues at coordinate 10,112 of PLQW01000259.1, read as the reverse complement.
GTACTTCTTCTGCTCCATGTACTTCATGCCACTCTCTACGTACTTACGCTTGGCGGCTTCCGGGTTACGAGTGCAACCAATCAAGACGATTGCCAGTACAGCCATCACAACAAAGACGATGTAGCGGTTACGCATGCCTTCTCCTGGGTCACCGAGGAATGATCTGATCAACGTCACTTGCAATCTGTTTCGCGAATGCCAGCATCCGCGTACGCGCCTGCTCCTCATCACCGTTGTAGATCGGAGTGGTGATACGAACCAGAGCGGCGTCAGTACGGTTCAAGCGCATGGCGTCATACACCAAATAAAACTTACCCCAGTATTCGCTGGCCACTATACGGCCGTGCGCCTGGTACCAATACAACACCAGTTGTTCGTCCAAACCCTTGCGAATGACGTAAAGATTAACCGGCACCTTACGCCCATCGTCGAGAGGGAGTTGGTAGACGGTCTGCTTCATCGGCGTCCATCCTGCTCCCGGCAAACAGTTCTTGGGAGAGTGAATAGTGGCGCCGGTGCGTTGACTGCGGAAATACCCGATGTACAAGGTGATCAGGCCCTGGGACTGCGAGACATAACCACGGTTGACGTAGTCCGTCACCCCGAGCAAGTCTATAGTCTGTTGGTCAAGTGGCCAATTGGCGCCAGTAGTGTATCCCCCGACCTGAGCGGGAAACTCGGAGAGCGGCTTGGCCGGCGGAGTGGCTTCGCCGTGAGACAGGTACGCCATGCCGGTTGTCGCTCCCACCAGCACGGCAATCATGAGCCAATAGCGGCCGCCGGATTTCATTGAGTCACCTTCCCTTGTGCAGGGGTGCTTTCACCCTTCGGTAGCCATCCCAGTCTCTTGCGCACCACAATCGTTAAGCTGTGCAACCCCAGGAATAACGCCGTGGCCACCACGAAGATCACCCAGCCCGAAAACTCATGCATGAATCCTTCGGCCGCCCGGGGACCGATGTAGTTCGCCATTAAAGCAGTTATCATGACTCGAGTTCCGTTGCTGATAATGGCCAGGGGAACCATTGCCAGGAACAGCAGCCAGCGCACCGCCGTGCTGCGCTCGGCTAGATACCCGTATCCCGCGGCCAACGCCAATAGCGACATCAGCGACCGAATACCGCTGCATGCCTCCACCACCTCCAGCGACATATTGGGCAGGATTAGGACGTTACCCTCACGCATGATGGGAAAGAGGTTGAGCGTCTCCAAAGTCGAAGTTGCGAATTTGGAAGCCACAAACTGCAGCGGAAAAACGATCTCGTTGTAGATCAGAGTCGGTATGGGAATCGCAAACAGCAAAAACGCCAGGGGAAAGGCCATGGCGCGCAGCAGGGCGCCGCCGCAAAAATACGCGATCAACCCGCAGATGGTGCCCAGTATCGAGATCCGGGTCAGGAACAGTTCCGCGCCCAGACTTCCCAGAAAGAGCAGCCCGACCGAGAACAACACGACTAACATTCCCCATGGCGACGGACGCCGCGCAATCTCGCGCAACTTTCCGCGCCGCTGCCAGATCAAATAAAGCGACAGCAAGGGCACGAGAAATCCGTGGGAGTAGTCGGCGTCGGTGTACCACTGATGAACCAGCGCCTTTAGAACGGGTGCGTACAGCACAATCAATACTGCGATCAGCAGCAAGCCCTGCCAACCGAAAGGCTTGAGCGTTTGCCACAAGCTTGAAGCTTTCGGAGCAGTACTATCCCCCGACCCGACTTGCTCGTCTGGCTGGTGGGTCAACGCAGTACTCGTCGCTTTGGTGCCGGCCAGCGTCACTGGTCTTCACTCCTGTGTGATTTCTCTCGCAGTCCCTACTGGGGTGTGTGCAATTATTTGGCCGAGAGCGCAAGATAGCATACTTGATAAATCGCTGAGAATCCAGCAGTTCCGATCGCCAATTTCCCGAAGCGCAAAACTTTGAATGCACGTAGTGCAAACCTCTGCACATCCGTTCCAGCCGACTTCACTCGCTTAGGGATTCCGACTAAGCAAGAATCCCGAGAGTCGCACCCGAGCAGCGCCCGACTCGCGCCAATCAGGCCGGCACTTTTCGCATTTCTCGCCGCAAAAGCCTCGCTGGCCCTGCCCTTTCAGCAACCAAAGGACGATTGGGGACTTCTGGCTATTGTACTGCGTCGGGGACTTGGCGCAAAGCGCCAGGGAGTTCGGCTTCCCCGGCGGGGATGCGACGGAGCTCTTCATCGAATGGGTCCGTCACCCATTTCCCTTCTTGACCGGAAGCTGGCCGCCCGGAACCCCGCCTGAGCGAAGCGTGACGCCCACTTACGAATCCAGTACAATTGCGCTTCAACGTCGGGCTTAGGATATCTCCTTGTCAAATCAACATAACGTCGTCATTGTGGGCGGCTGCGGACACGTCGGCTTACCGCTAGGAATCGTACTGGCCAGCCGCGGATTGTCGGTTTCCCTCCTCGATATCGACGCCGCTAAGGTCGAAAAAATCAACTCCGGCCAGATGCCTTTTCGCGAAGCTGGAGCTGAACCCGTTCTGAGACAAGTCTTAGGTAAAACTCTTACGGCCACCACGGACGTGCAGTGCCTGCGAATGGCGGACATCGTCATAACCGTTGTCGGCACGCCGGTTGACCGGCACCTTAATCCCACCGTTAACGAGCTGTACCAGAGTGTCGACGGCATGCTCCAGTACATCAATGACGGAACTTTGCTGATTCTGCGGAGCACCGTCAGCCCGGGTGTGACCAAGCTGGTTTACCAGAGAATAAAGTCGCTGGGCCGCGATATTGATTTGGCGTTCTGTCCTGAGCGCATTGCCGAGGGCAATGCCATGGAGGAGCTGATTAAGCTGCCGCAGATCGTGTCCGCTTTTGAACCGGCCGCGCTACGGAGGGCGAGAGAATTATTCCTTACCATCGCGTCCACGGTTATCGAGTTGTCGCCGCTGGAAGCGGAGCTGGCCAAGCTGTTCACCAACAGCTGGCGATACTTGAACTTCGCGATCTCGAACCAGTTCTACATGCTGGCCGAAACCTACGGCCTCGACTTCTACCGCATCCATGACGCGGTCACTCGCGAATATCCCCGGATGCGGAGTTTCGCGCGCGCCGGTTTTGCGGCCGGCCCTTGTCTGCTCAAGGACACCCTGCAGCTTTCGGCATTCTCCGGCAATCATTTCTTCCTCGGACACGCCGCCATGCTGGTGAACGAGGGGCTTCCCGACTTCGTTGTGACGCAGATGCGTCCGCTCGATCTCGCCGATAAAACCGTCGCGATCCTGGGAATGGCTTTCAAGGGAGAGTCTGACGACAATCGCGACAGCCTGTCTTACAAGCTGAAGAAGCTGCTGGAAGTCGAGGCCAAAGAGGTCCTTTGCACCGATCCGTACGTGCCCGATCCGCGACTCGTTCCGCTCAGTGAAGCCCTCAGTCGTGCTCAAATATTTGTGCTCGGAGCGCCACATGCGGCCTACCGGGATCTTCAGATTCCAGCCGACAAGGTTGTGGTTGATATCTGGGACTTTTGGCCGGAGCGTCACGGAGAGTCTCCTCAGCCTCCAATACCGGTTGCGGCAGGAGGGGCCCGGTCATGAAAGCACTTGTCACCGGCTCTGCCGGATTTATTTGCGGTTACCTGGTCGAGGAATTGCTTCAAGCCGGTTATGAAGTGGTTGGAGTTGATAACTTCAGCAAGTACGGCCGGGTGGAGAAGTCGTACGACAAACACCCACACTATCGATTCGTCGAGGCAAATTGTAAGGATGTGTCCTTGCTAAAGGAGCTGCTATCCGACTGCGATCACTTTGTGGCCTCGGCCGCGATGATCGGCGGCATCAGCTACTTTCACGAGTTCGCCTACGACCTGCTGGCGGAGAATGAACGTATCACTGCTGCCTCTTTCGATGCCGCGATCTATGCTCATCAACACAAGAAGCTGCAGAAGATAACCGTGATGTCGTCCAGCATGGTGTTCGAGAGTACTTCGGAGTATCCCACCCCCGAGGGCGCGGAGCACCGCTGCCCCCCGCCGCGTTCGACCTACGGATTTCAGAAGCTGGCAACCGAGTATTTTGTTCAGGGTGCGTGGGAGCAGTACAGGCTGCCTTATACCATCGTGCGTCCGTTTAATTGCGTAGGCATAGGAGAAAAGCGGGCGTTGCATGACCGCGACATTTATAGCGGCAATGTGAAGCTCGCAATGTCGCATGTGGTACCCGATCTGGCGCAGAAGGTACTCAAGGGCCAGGATCCCCTCCACATTCTCGGTTCTGGAAATCAAGTCAGGCACTACACGTACGGTGGCGATCTGGCTAAGGGAATAAGAATCTGTCTGGAACATCCTGCTGCCGTCAACCATGACTTCAATCTTTCTACTCGAGCTCGCACCACCGTTCTGGAGTTGGCCGAGATCATCTGGCGCAAGGTCCATGGCGACAGCAAACCGTTCCGCTATGTTTCCGATCCGCCATTCGAATATGACGTGCAGGAACGCTCACCCGATACGCGCAAGGCCAGACAACTGCTCGGCTTTGAAGCCACGACAAGCTTGAGCGAGATCTTGGACGAAGTCATTCCCTGGGTGGCTGGACAGATCGAAGTAGGTCAGATCTAGTGGATGTCAGACCCGAACTGATCTCGACCGATCTGACCTTGGTCATTCCTGTTTACAACGAAGGAGCCAACTTTCCCGCATTATGGAGTGCGGTTACCTCGCAAATTCGGTCGCGGTTTACGGCCTTCGTGGTCTATGACTTCGACGAAGACAACACCGTTCCCGTCCTGCAGCAGATCATCTCCGCGGGAGAAACTCGTCTGGTCCCGGTCAAGAACAGTGTGGGAAGAGGTGTAATAGGCGCCATCCGCACGGGCTTCAACCACGTGGAAAGCGGTCCGGTGCTGGTGGTCATGGCAGACCTTTCCGATGACCTCGCACAAGTGGACCGAATGGTTGAGTACTACCGCCAGGGATACCAGGTAGTCGTTGGCAGCCGCTACATGCCGGGCGGCCAGCTGCTGGATGCGCCTCCGCTGAAGGGTGCAATGTCGCGAATTGCGGGCCTCACTCTGCACTGGTTTCGAGGAATTCCCACGCACGACGCTACCAATGCGTTCAAGCTGTACGACAGCAAAATCCTGAAGAACATGACGATCGAGAGCAAGGCGGGCTTTGAACTCAGCCTCGAAATTACCGTGAAGGCTTTCCTCGCCGGCTATCGCATTGTGGAGCTACCGACAACCTGGCGCGGCCGAACCCAGGGTGAGTCGCGGTTCAAGATCTGGGCATGGTTGCCGCAGTATTTGAAGTGGTACTTTTATGCCTTCCAACCCAAGCGCAGTTCCGCGCAATGACCCTAATGCAAATGCACCAGGCGATCGAGCACGAACAGGGCGGCCACTCCGATGAACACCACCAGCGCCATCTTCACTCCGGGTTCACGGTTCACCTCGGGGATGAGATCGGACGCCGCAACGTAGATGGTTACTCCGGCGGCCACGGGCAATCCGTAGCTGACGGCATGTTGGCCGATGGCCATGGTGAGCACGCCTGCAATGGTCGCCAGGGCCAGCATCACAGAAGCGAACCACGACCTCGTCTTGCTCAATCCACTGGCCAGCATCACCGAGGTCACGGTGAAGCCTTCTGGTATTTTGTGGAGGAAAATCGCCAGAAAGATAATCCAGCCCAGCCAGGACGAAATTAGAAAGCCGGCAGTGATGGCAATGCCGTCGAAAAAGGCGTGGATCATCAGTCCAAAGAGCACGGACACACGCCGGTGCGAGTGGAGATACTCGTCAGAGTGGGTTTCCTCTCCGTAGTGAAAGTGCGGTGTGATGGTGTGCTCGAAAAAGTGCACCAGCAGATAACCGGCCAGCAGCAGCAACGCTCCGTTGCGCCCCGCAAGCGCCAGGCTCTCGGGGACCATCTCGACCAGCGCAGTGGCCAACATGAAACCCGCGCCCAGCGCTACAAAATAGCGCAGATAACTGCGGTCCCAGTTCTTCTGGACGATGACCGCGCCGCCAAATACGTTCGCGGCGGCAGCGGTCAAGCCAAGCAGGATGCTGGTGAGGATGGGATTCATTCGCAGCGAGCAGAATAACAGAGCAGGAGCAGACCGGTTTCGCTGGATCCCCCTTCCCCAAATTGTAAAATCTTTGTTTTGAATATTTTGCCCCTAAGATATTCAAAACATTAGGGTTGTTTCTGAAGCTAAGTCGTTACCATTCAATACCTTGCACGATTCCCGCCAAAATATTCATTGCATTGGGGTTATATCGCAATCGAAGTCCTTGCTAATGAATAAGTTGCGGAGATTCCGGCCAAGATATTCATTCCATTAGGCTTGTGCGCAAGACATTCCCGATAAAGGGGTTATCGCAGGATCAGGATCGATTCGGCCTCAGACATGTTTTCAAAGAGCATTGCCGCAGCCGCCGCAAACTGGGCTTCGCGACGCCGGAGTCTGACTCCGGCCTTCTCAGTTTATCTTTCAGAAAGAAACTGGCGCGAGAAGAAAACGCAATTCGAAGAACGAAGGTAACCACAATTCCCGAAATTGGGACGCCTAGCGGGTCTGCAAAATCGGCTGTGATACTCTGAGCGCGTGAAGCTTACTGCTGTGTTCGAACCCGCTAAAGAAGGTGGATACACCTGCTTCGTGGAAGAGATTCCTGCGGCGATTTCACAGGGTGAGACCCTCGACGAGGCGAAGGCAAACCTCCGGGAAGTGCTCCAACTCGTGCTCGAGTGCCAGCGCGAACTCGCCGAGAAGAATCTCTCGCCTGCGGCTGTTCGGGAAGTGTTCGAAGTGGCCTAGGCATGAAGCTAGCCGACCGCGAACGGCACCTGCGGCGGCATTCTTGCGTCCTTTACCGCGCGGGCGGCTCGCATTCCGTTTGGATCAATCCTGAAACCGGCAAGATAGCCGGTGTTCCACGTCATCGCGAAATCAAAGAAGGAACAGTCCGCGCCATCTGCAAGCAATTGGAAATCCCACAACCCTGAAACACGAACCGAGTCCTCAAGAATATGAGCCCCCACCCAGTCCGCAACTGAAGCGGACAAGGGTGGGGCACCCGCGTTACCAAAGCGCATCGAGAACTGGTCGCTGACCAGCTTACAGCAACGACTGGTGAAGACGGGCGGACGGCTGGTGAAACATGCCCGCTATTATTGGCTGCTGTTGGCGGAGAGCCATCTGACGAAACGGTTGTTTGGCAGTATGCTCCGGCGGATCGCTGGGCTGTCGCTCCCGGCGGGATAGCAGAGGCTGTGGGAGCCGGGAAATCGATCCAGAGCCAAGAGGGGAGGGAGGGGTGTCTGACAAAACCGGATGGGAAGGTCGTGGTCAGCAGTTTCGGGACTCGCATTGGCACAGTCGGGACCCCTGTCCCGAGCCCTGGGCCCGGCCAAAGAAAATATTTATGCGCTGGAGTCCCTAAAGGGGGATATAGTGTGGGGCTGTTGGGAGCTAAAACGGAAATCCCAGTAAAGATGCCATTGTTTTTTGCCGTGGTCGGCGGGATACTGCTGGCGTTCGGCGTTGGTTCGATCCTCACTCTGGCCAAACTGAACCTGCCCGGCTACGACCCCAGCGGAGAGTTCTGGCACGTAGGGGAGGGGTTGTGAAAACTGCAAGTTTAATCCTCGCGTTAAGCAGCGCGTTGTTTATTGGTTGTCCTTCAACTCTAAAACCGGCCATCACGGTAGCCTCCAACCCGAGCAGCTTGAGCATCAGTGGAAATGGCTTTAGCAATACGGCAGATTGTGCTGGATTAAGCCTGTTGGGTTTGCCTGCGCCTCAGGCGACCCTCTCAATCGGACAGGTTGAGTGTTCGAGCGGGACATTTACCCTGACATGGCCACTCCAGTACGTTGGTTGTACTCCGAGTACCTCTCAGTCGGCAGTGGTACTGGCGGTGGACCAACCTACGCTCGCTACCGCTAGCCAACCGACCTCTATTCCCTGGGGCTCCGGTTGCGTACTCTGTGGAGCCGAAGGCCTGCCGGTTTGCGCGGGAAATACGTGTCAGGACGATCTCCATCCGAATTTTCAAGGGGGGCAGGTCGTCTGTACTTGGAATTGCGGCCACACACAGGGCGCAAGTTGCACTCCCCCAACTCCTTATTGTGGAGGCTTGCCTCCATCTCTCGCGCAGCCGCAGGGCGCTTGCGTAGTCCCTCTCGTTCCCCCGGATCTGACCCAAGGAGGAACTTATACATGCTATGACCATTCACTGATTGAGGAGTCAGAGTGCCTGTGTGTACCAAATACCCTGAACACCTGTCAGGGGCAAACTTCTACCCAGCCGCCCCCGAAACACACCACCGGCCTTTGTCAAGCTGGTCAATTCTTGCCTCCATGTTAAGCCGTCGTTGCCGTAAACGGAGCTAGGGGCGAGGTTTGTCGGTTGCTCCGGCTACTGGGATTTACCATATGGGGGTTAATGCGATCTCGCCGACAAGCTCCCCACGAGCATCAGGCGCATAGAGGCACATTCGAGCAGGGAGAGTCAGCCCCGCCCCAGTACCTGAAACGCGCACTAAGGGATTTGGAGCGGGAACTTGCCGGACGTTCTGTCCAACAGCTTCGCACCGCGCTCTAATATGACTATGGCGGAGCGACTTGCGGTGAGACACCAGTCGAGGCGCAATGTTGCGCCGCGCGAAAGAAGTTTGGCGGCGCACACTGATCAGAGTTGACCTCGTCATAGCAGTACAGCCTTGCCAACTTGTCACCGCCGTAACAGGCTCCTAACGCGCTTTCGGGAACTGCTGGATTCGGAATCTTCTCTGGCGCCTTTGGGATAGAGAAGGCGAGCGAGATGCTGCCGTTCTGGTAGTTCCGCTTGAATCCAGTCGGAGCATTATTCATATATAGGTCGCTGTCGCTCAGGTTTACCGTTACCCAGCGATACGGGGTCGGAATTTGCAGACCTACGATTGCACTCAGCTGATAGGCACGAGTTTCCGTCAATACTGGAGTGTATCCAACTAATGCGTACCAGACGAATTTTGGAGGCACACCCGGAGCTTGCCCCTGAAGATATGAAATTTGCGCGGTGAGGGGGAGAACCGCGGCATTCAGCTTGTCGGCAGTGAGATAAAGCCTTTGGTTCATATATCCGGCGCCAACCCCAAGAGAAGCGAAAAGGCGGGATTTGCTCTCCGTCACGCTATTGTCAGTTCCTCCCTTGCAACCCCGTAGATAGAATTGGTAATTAGCACCGTATGTTTGCTGAAGCCCAACACCTAGAGAATTATTACCGAAGAAATCTGCGCTCGCGCCAAAATAACTTCTGCCTCCTCCCAGAAACGGAATGGCCTTCATCACATTGGCTTTCACGTCGTTACTATCTATGTTTGTCGTCGCTCCGGTCGACTTCGTAGTGCTTATGTCGGATGCATAAGCTCCTAATCCAAACTGGGTCATACTGGGGTCGCAATAGGACTTTGAACGGATTTCCGACAATAGTAAGGTCCCCCCAGAAATCGTTTGAACTTGAGTCCCTGTAGTCCACGACAGGTTTGGGGCAACCAATGCGCTGAACTGATAGTGCGTATTAGCCATCGAGTCAGCCGAGTCGATTGTCGCGCTGGCAACCTCGGCAGATGGGACGATAGATTGTGCAGAAGCAGCTTGTTTCGATTCCATGGTAACCGTTACGCTCGCGGTCGATTCAACCACCCCACTGGCTTTATCGATCGCACTGCAAATGACCGTAATGCTCCGCTCTGTCGTTGTTATCTCCGCCGTATTTAACGTTGCGGAATTATCTTTAATAAGCACACTGCCGTCGGATGATCCGAACGTATAAATCCGATCCAGACGCATCGGCTTGACCGTGATTGTGACTCTATCGCCTTTATGCACATTTGCTGGGTCGGAGATACATGCTAACTGCTCGCCCCTTGCGGGGACGGCATCATGGGATGTGGATTGGCAATTTGCAATTCCGGACGACGAAAGGAAAACGACGAGGAGTAACGAGGCGCGCTCAATATTTCCGGACAGTGACATTCTTTTCACCGATGGAAAGTGGCCGCAAGCGCGGCCCTCGTTCTTTAGCAAATCAAAGCTATCCTAATTCCACGACATTCTAGCTCATAACCAGGATCACTGCTGTCCGGTTAAC
>PLQW01000211.1 GCA_003160215.1 Acidobacteriaceae bacterium | reverse complement strand
GCGATAGCCTGCGTGGTGAACGATGCTACCGGCGATGACCTGACTGAGAGCCGCGCCGATGCCGACCGCAGTGGAGATGGCTCCCAGCGTGAGATTGAATCGGCCGGTACCGCGCGTCAGATCGGCGATCACGAGCACGGACATAACGCCGAAGATCCCCGCCCCGACGCCGTCCATGACCTGAATCGCCACGAGCAATGCCGTATTGGACGTGAGGGTGTAAAGAACGCCACGAATCGGAAGTACGGCGAACGCGATCAGCAGAAGGGGCTTTCGACCCCAAGTTCCCGCCTTCCGTCCCGACCAGGACGCGATCAGCGCGATGACGAACTGGGTCGTTACCACGCACGCCGACATGAAGAGCATCGAGCTGCGCCCCTGGCCCTTTGCCAGCAACTCCCCGAGCAGCGGCAGCATCGCCGCGTTGGCAAAATGGAACATCACGGCGCAGACCAGGAAGAGGACCAGCGGGCGATCCTTGAATAGCACCCAGACGCTTTCCGCTTTGCCGGCTTTCTCGCCTTCATTTGCGCCACGGGCGACCTCGTAGTCAATCTCGGCGGGTCTGATCAGAAGCAGGACGAAAATCGTGGGGACCGCGAGAGCCACAACGAAAAAGAAGATGCTGCGGTTGGAAACGAGGTAGCCGAGGAGGCCCATCGACAGTGCAGCAGTCACGTTCCCTGCCGAGTTGAACGTCTGATTGCGGCCCTGGCGGGTGTCGAATGCGGCGCGTCCGACGATCCCGAGCGACATCGCGCAGATGGCTGGGACGAAGACGCTTGAAGTACCGCCAACTAGGACCTGGGCGGCCATGACGGGCCAGAACGAGGGAAACAGAGCGATCAGCGTGAAGACGGAGTAGTTCACCGTTTCAGCCGTTGCGCCGGTTCTACCCGCCAAGATACGATAGGACGGAATTTGAAGCGCGGAACGGCTACTCGCAGAAGACGAGAAGCCACTGTGACTTGCAATTGTTTGGTTAGTCATGTTGAGTTCGTCGATTGCGAACAGTTCGGTTGGTCGATGGGTCACTGCGATTGAATATTGTCCTTGGTGGGTATCTGCTTCACTCAGGTAGACGCAAGATGGAGTGCGGCCAACTGAGATTGGATCCTCCCGACCACAATATGCAGGCATCACCTGAGTGAAGCGTATACCCATCTTGTCCTTTATCGTTTAAGATGGTGAGGCTTCTAGGTTCAAATGGATTTCTAATCCGCTCCATGGAGTTTTCCCAGTGCAAATAAAAGGCTACATGGATTCTATCGACATCAAGCATGTTAGCGGGTGGGCAATTGATTTTGAACATCCCGACGAGATTCTCTATGTGAAAGTCATGCTCGGCGAGCAGTTGCTTGGCATCATTCCCGCCAATCTGTATCGTGACGACCTTTTAAAGGCGGGGATACCGCGCGCAAACTGCATGTTCTTGTTTCGCTTTCCACGGCAGGTCCCGGCTTCTCAATTGCTCCAGGTCAAAGTGATTCCGGCAGACTCAGGCTGCCCTCTAGCCGGCTCGCTAACTGACTTTCAGTCTTACTGTGCCGGCAGGTTCTTCCCTTACTACCGGGTTTTTGAATATACCTGGTGGGATATCGAGTGCTTTGAGGAGGAAGCTGATTCTTTTCTATTGACCGGCGATATCAACCTTCCCGATGGGTCATCAGAACCAAGGTTTGTGATAAATGGTTACGATGAGGCTTATCTTGAAGTTGGCATCCCGACACGTGGCCGTGCCCGGAGTTTTTGGTATGTCGACCGCCATGATACGTTAGGATATCGTGCCACGATACCGGTCGATAAGACTTCGCAATTTAATGATGTATCGCTATACTATCGCGATGCGGTCGGTCGGGTAACAGAACGTCCCGTCGTGAGATTTCCTAGTGATAAACGTTTTCAGAGCCTCATTCCGCCGTCGGAGGAATTGACGCGAATAATCGGACCTACGACCTTTCCCTACGGCTCTTTCATTGTAGGTGGCGCTACCGCTGTTATGATGATCCAGTTTCTGCTGAAGAAGTATCTAGGGCACTCGGCTGCACGGTACAAAACCGTTCTTGACTGGGGTTGTGGCTGTGGCCGGGCTACGTGGGCTTTAGCCGAAATGCTACCTCACGCAGACATAATCGGCATGGATATCGATGAACAAAATCTTAATCATGCCCGTAGCATTATTCCAAGGGCGACATTTCAGGTATCAGGACTTTACCCACCACTATTTCTGAAAAGCGGCGCGGTCGACTTAGTCTATTCCGAATCGGTATTCACCCACCTCTCTGAGACCGCTCAAAATTTATGGCTCGCTGAACTTGACCGTATACTCGCACCGGGAGGCGTAGCGATTATCACGTTGCAGCTTGAAGTTACGACGCTTTCGCTCTCTTTTGACATCGAATCGATCCGAACTTATGTTGCATCCGGTATCGAAGACCACGTCCGAGATTCGGCCCTCACAGGAATAATCGCTGACGAGAACTATTACAGGGCAACGGTGCATACCACTGAATATGTAAAGAAACACTGGGGCGAGGTATTTGATATCGTAGGCATAGCTCCAGGGCTAAGCGGCGGTCATCAGGATGCAGTTGTTTGTATGAAGCGATCACCGAAGCAGTTCTGATAGATCTACACCCGCAAGTCGTCTGAGGAGGGTCTGGAGCAGTCCTTCAATTCCCTCGACGCCCAGCATCGGCAGGCTATTGATATTCCTTTATTATTAAGTACCCCTCCGTCAACGAAACCACGAATTAGCGTCAGCAAACCCCCGAAAACTCGTCAACAAAACCACGAATTACTTTGGGCGTAAAACTGGAGTATTAGCGTCAGCAAAACCACGAATAACTGGCTCCGTCAACGAAACCACGAAAATAGATCTTGCGTCAACGAAACCACAAAGGTAGAGTCCGGCGTCAACAAAAACACGATGCTTTGAGAACTCCCTATGACGACAGTTGATGAGGCTCCTGCCGAATCCTTATTCCGAGAGGACCGGACACCGGGAAAATCGGCCGCCTTACTGCCGCAACGTCACCC
>PLQW01000113.1:36267-36498 GCA_003160215.1 Acidobacteriaceae bacterium | reverse complement strand
AGTTGCAGGGCGGGCAGAAGGTCCGTGTGCTATTGGCCCAGGCGCTGTTCGGACATCCGCAGGCGCTGTTGCTGGATGAGCCGACGAACCACCTCGATTTGGACTCGATCCATTGGCTGCAAAGCTTCTTGCGAAACTATGACGGAGTTGTGATCGTCATCTCGCACGATCGCCATTTTCTGAACAGTGTTTGCACCCACATCGCCGATATCGATTACGAAACCATCATCA
>PLQW01000113.1:0-36256 GCA_003160215.1 Acidobacteriaceae bacterium | reverse complement strand
TGCAGTCGCGGCGCAAAGAAGTGGAACGCCTGCAGGTTACCGAACTTGCAAAGTCCAACATACAGCGCCCATTTCTCAAGTTCGAACAGAAGCGTCCGTCGGGCAAACACATCCTGGAATTAGAGGGCGTAAGCAAGTCATACGGAGATAACGAAATCATTCGCAGATTCACGGCTAGTGTGACCCGGGGCGAGAAGATCGCATTGATGGGCCGCAACGGCGCCGGCAAGACAACGCTGCTGAACGCGCTGCTGGCCAACTCGCCGACCATTCCGGAAGCTGAGCTGCGCCAAACCAGCGGCTACGACGGTCCATTCTTGAGTGACGGCGAAGTCGTCTGGGGGCACGAGGCCGCCGTGGGATACTTCGCCCAGGACCACAGGGCGCTAATCGAAAAAGGGATGACCGCGTTCGAGTGGCTGCATAGCTGGAACCCAAGCGCTGCGAACGAAGACATACGAGGTTTGCTGGGCCAGATGTTGTTCGCGCGCGACGATGGCAACAAGCGTACCGAAGTGCTTTCCGGCGGGGAGGCGGCGCGGCTGCTGTTCTGCAAGCTCATGCTGCAAANNTGGACCTGGAAGCCATCAACGCGCTGAATATTGCGCTGCAACGCTACCCCGGAACTGTGTTGCTGGTGACCCATGACCACGATCTCATCGACGAAGTCGCGACCAGGATCTGGCATTTCGAGGGCGATCACAACGTGACCGACTTCAAGGGCGTGTACGAGGAGTACCAGTCAGTTCTTGCTGCCTGATGCCTCGTGGCATCGCAGAGGCGGTCTCGCGGACTTGGCAATGCTCTCATTTCGCTGAATCCACTGGGGTTATTCGCCGTGTTTGCTTGCAAGCTGCGGCTAGCGTTGCATCCACTTTTCCCCTTTCGGTATTGAGTGCGAAATTAGTCCGCTACCTCTATCCAACCACTCGCGCGCTGCTCTATATTCGGGTATGGGACCTATCTTGATTGGCTCCCGAGGCCGAACCCTTCTCAATTCCCGCTTCGATCATGAGTCGTGCGGAGTCGGATTTGTTGCGACCCTGCACGGCGCGCCCAGTCACGAAATTTTGCGGCTGACCCTCACTGCGCTGGGACGCTTGGCTCATCGTGGCGCAGTCGCCGCCGATCGCAAAAGCAGCGACGGCGTCGGTATCCTGACCGCAGTTCCGCGTGCCTTCCTGCTCAGCCAGACTGCCATCGCACTGCCGCCAGAACGGCCGCTCGCCGTGGGAATGTTGTTCCTGCCGCTGGAAGGAGTAACCAGCCGCGACGCTGTGCGCTTCGAGGAGTGCATCTCCGCCCAAGGGTTGCAATGGCTCGCGTGGCGCGAAGTCCCCATCCGGCGCGAAGTGCTGGGTGAGCTTGCGCTGGAGTCGCTCCCTGTCATCCGTCAAGCGCTGATTACCGTTCCCGAGTTAGTACGGTGGACCGAAGCTGAGGTCGAGCATCGCCTCTATCTTGCACGCAAAGCGTTCGAGCGTTGTTCCGAGGGAAGCTACGTGTGCTCGCTCTCGACGCGCACCCTTGTGTACAAGGCCATGTGCGCGGGACGACTGCTGCACGAGTTTTATCCCGACTTGGACAGCCCGGAATTCGTCACGCCGTTCGCGATCTTTCACCAGCGATACGCAACCAACGTGTTGCCCTCGTGGCATCGCGCCCAGCCNNTACCTGGCGCACAACGGCGAGATCAACACTATCTGGGGCAATCGCGCGCATATGGAAGCCCGGCGCGCAACTCTTCCACCCGAATGCGAGCCCATCCTCACCGGCGATGCTTCCGATTCGATGAGCCTGGACGAAGTTGCCGAGTTGCTGGCGAACCATGGGCGCAATGTGGCGGAGGCAGTTCGTATGCTTCTGCCACCCGCCGCCGAGGGGAACGAGACCGCCTTCCACCGCTATCACTCCGATTGCATGGAGCCATGGGACGGACCGTCGGCGCTCGTGTTCAGCGATGGCCGCCTGCTAGGGGCAGCGCTAGATCGCAATGGTCTGCGGCCATGCCGTTACGTCATCACGGACACCGGCTTGATCGTCGCCGGCTCGGAGGTCGGCCTTGCCGATGTCGGTTCCGAATCCATCGTTCGCAGCGGACGCCTCGGGCCAGGGCAGATGCTTCTGCTCGATCTCGAACGCGGGCGGTTGTTGGATGGCGAACCTCTCGATCGCTATATCGACGGACTCTCGGCTTACGACGGGCTGATTTACAACATTCAACTGGAGCCGGCGCCGGCGCCCCAGCCAGTACCAGTTTTATCCAAAGACGAAATCAGCCGACTGCAGCACGGCTTTGGTTATAGCCGTGAAGAGGTCAAGATGGTGGTGGCGCCTATGGCCCTGGACAGCAAGGATGCCACTTGGTCCATGGGCGATGACACTCCGATTGCGCCGCTGGCGCGCACCCCGCGGCCTTTGTATGGATTCTTCCGCCAGAGGTTTGCGCAGGTTACAAACCCCGCCATCGATTCGCTGCGCGAATCGTGCGTAGTTTCGCTGCGCACTCGGCTTGGACCATGGCCCCACTTGCTCGACAAACATGCGCCTTTGCCGGGCCTGGTGCTGCCATCGCCTTTTCTTTCGCTGGGTCAGATGGAAGCGCTGCGCGAGGGCACTTATCCATTGCGGGAAGAATTGCCCTTGGCTCGCATGTATTGCACGTTCGCGCCGGTCCGCACTCTGGAAAGCGCGGTTGCTGACTTGGGTCGCACCGCCATTGGTTTGGTGCAGGCCGGAGCTCGTATTCTCCTGATGACCGACCGCGCGGCTTCTGCCCAGTCGCTGCCGATTCCGATGGCCATGGCCACCGGCGCGGTGCATCACGCGCTGGTCAAGGCTGGCTTGCGCACCAACGTCGGTCTGGCCGTGGAGGCCGGCGACTGCCGCGACCTGCACCACGCCGCCGTGCTCATTGGATATGGCGCCGGCGCGGTTTGTCCGTGGCTGGCGCTGCAAACCGCGCGCGTACTGGCCGGAGAAGACGGCGAAGCCGGTATGCTCAAGGCCTTGCGTTCGGGCTTGGCCAAAGTGATGTCGAAGATGGGAATCTCCGTTCTCGATAGTTATCGAGCTGCGCAGCTGTTTGACATTCTCGGGCTGGACGCGGAAGTGATCGAGCTCTGTTTCCCCGGAACCCCGTCGCCGCTTGGAGGACGCGGGTTCTTCGAAATCGAAGCTGCAATTCGCGCCTCGTGGACAGGAGAGCTTAACAACTCCGAACTGCCGGACTACGGCTGGGTACGATTCCGTCGTGATGAAGGAGCTGAACTGCACACTTGGGAACCGCAACGGACGCGGCACCTACAAATGGCTGTGGGCGCCGCCAAGGCAACCGCCCAAGCCTCGGCAACGGCGCCTTCCCACGCAGAAGCATGGTCCGCTTTCGCGGGCGCGGGGAAGGAACGCGAGCCGGCAGTGCTGCGAGACTTGCTGGACTTCCATTCCGCCGGTCCACAGTTGTCCGTTTACCAAGTCGAGCAGAAGTCCAGCCTGGCGCGACGTTTCGTCTCCAGCGCTATGTCTCTCGGCTCAATCAGTCCCGAGGCACACGAAACCATCACCCTCGCCATGAACCAGTTGGGAGGCCGCTCCAATACCGGCGAAGGCGGCGAAGATCCCGATGCGTACCGCAGCGAGCCTGACGCTCCGCCCAATTTTCTGCCCCGCAACAACAAGATCAAGCAGGTCGCTTCCGGGCGCTTCGGCGTCACTGCCGAATACCTGGCACACGCCGAGGAACTGGAGATCAAGATCGCGCAGGGTTCAAAGCCCGGAGAAGGGGGCCAACTCCCCGGCCACAAAGTGACCGAGCTGATCGCGCGTTTGCGGCATGCACAACCGGGAATCTCGCTGATCAGCCCGCCGCCGCATCACGACATCTACAGCATCGAAGATCTGGCGCAACTGATTTACGACCTGAAGCGCATCAATCCGCGCGCCGCCGTGGGAGTGAAGCTGGTGTCGCAACAAGGCGTGGGGACAGTCGCCGCGGGCGTCGCCAAAGCTTACGCCGACTACATCATGATCGCCGGGCACAGCGGTGGCACGGGCGCGTCGCCCTTGAGCAGCATCAAACACGCCGGCAGTCCGTGGGAGCTGGGTTTGGCAGAGGCGCAGCAAGTGCTGCGGCACAACGGTCTGCGCGGCCGCGTAAGGCTGCGCGTGGATGGCGGTCTCTCCACCGCGCGCGACGTTCTCATGGCTGCGCTGCTCGGAGCCGACGAGTTTTCCTTTGGTACTGCGGTGCTGGTCTCAATAGGCTGCGACATGGCGCGTCAATGCCATCTCAACACCTGTCCTACGGGAATTGCGACGCAGCGCCCCGATCTGCGGGCCAAATTCCGCGGCAAGCCGGAGAACGTGGTTCGCTTCTTCCTTAATATCGCCGAAGACTTGCAGCGGATGCTGGCTGCATTGGGACTGCCTTCGCTGGAGGCGGCCATCGGGCGCACGGACCTGTTGCATCAGGTGCGGTCCGACGGCAACCTCGATTTGCAGCCGATGCTTGCTTGTGCCGGCGATGCTCCACTGCACTGGCAAGGACAACGAAATGCGCGTCCGGAAGATCATCCCCCGGTCGACGATGCGTGGGTGAAACCCGCGCTCACGGCGGCCATCGCGGGCGAGCCGTTCGAGTACAACGCGGAAGTGAAGAACGAGGATCGCAGTCTTGGCGCACGGATGGCGGGCGAGTTGGCATTGCTGCGCCGCCGGCAACCCGAACTGAAGCCGGACATCCGGTTGCATATGCGCGGTACGGCAGGACAATCCTTCGGCGCCTTTGCCGCTGAGGGCATGGCCCTGACCCTGGAGGGCGTGGCCAACGACTACGTCGGCAAGGGGCTCTCGGGCGGCGAACTTATTCTTCGTCCGGTGGGCAAACTGGCGCAAGCGCGCGAGGCGCAGGTCATCCTGGGCAACGTGGCCCTGTACGGAGCGACGGCCGGCTTCTTGTTCGCGGCGGGAACTGCGGGTGAACGCTTTGCCATTCGTAATTCAGGGGCGACGGCGGTCGTGGAAGGAGTGGGGGAACACGCCTGCGAGTACATGACCGGCGGGGTCGTCGTCATTCTGGGAGCGACAGGCAGAAACTTCGGAGCGGGCATGACGGGCGGCGTGGCTTACGTTTGGGACCCCGATCGCACCTTCGAATCTGGCCGCAGGTTTCATCCCGAGTTTGTCGAAACCGATCTGCTGGACGATTGCAGCTACCAGGAACAGGTGTTGGTCCGCAATCTGATACAGGAGCACACTCGCAAAACCAGCAGCCGCGTTGGACAACAACTGTTCGAGAGCTGGCCAGAAACCCTTGGGCAAATGTTGCGGGTCGCGCCGAAGGGCAGCGGGGCGGCGTGAAGGTTTTTGGGTAGTACCCTAGATTTGGCCGGGTACCCCGGCACTCTCCGGTACAATTTCCTCCATGGGCTTAGTCGACAATTTCAAGGACCTGTTTAAACTTGCGGATGCCGTCAATAACCTCGACCTCTACAAAAAGTTGACCGAGCTGCAAACCAGAGCGATGGAGCTCGAAGAAGAAAACAGAACCCTGAAAGACGAAATACGAACGATCAGAGAGCAGCAAGATATTTCGGGCAGAATGATTGTGAATGACAACTCATACTACGTCGACGACGGAAAGCAGCTAGATGGCCCGTTTTGTATGAGGTGCTGGGATGCGGATAGGAAACTAATTCGAGAACGCAAAGGCGCAACTCCAGGAACCCACTTTTGTTTAAACTGCCGCCTGACGAAATAAGTTCCTCTGCCTGGTGCCCCAGGTTCGCCCTTCTGTTGGGCTAACCTGGGATCACTGCGCTCGGCACCCGGAAGGGTGTAGTTTCGGAGTGGATGGCCAGAGATCGTGAGTTGAAAATGTTCGGTGGGCCAGCCAGGCCTTCCTCTGCCCAGGTTAGCGTCCAAAGGACGGACGCGAACCTGGGGCACCAGGCACCTGGCCCAACAGTGCTTTCGAGATCGATGGTTTAATATCTTGAGCGAGAATTCGTGAATGCCGAAACGCCCTCGCGCTCATGTAATCGAAGACCTCGCCCGTGCCCACCTTTTAAAGGCGTGTTCCTCACTTGACTGGACAGTTGAATTTCTTAACAAGGACTACGGTGAAGATGCCCTCGTGCGTATCTTCGAATTCGAGAATGCAACGCCGTGGGCGTTCTATGTGCAGCTGAAGTCAACCGACAATCTTGAAACATACGTCGTGGATGATGGAGATGCGATCTCGTACCCAATCAAAGCCGACCATGCTGAACACTGGAATCGCTTTTGGGAGCCGGTGATTCTAGTAGTTTATGACGCCAGATCAAATACAAGTTATTGGGAGATCGTTCAAGATTTTCTTAAACGCCGCAAAAATGCTATAGCAACTTCCGGAACCCTCTCCGTCAGGGTTCCGAAGGATCACATCTTGAACGAGGAGGGACTAAGGCGCATTGCAAAGCGAACGAAAAGACGTTTTGCGAGATTCAAGGATCAAGAAGCGGGCGCTGCGATTCTCATCGAAGAAATCGAGCAAGCATGGGGCGTCAAGATAGTATACGAGCCTCATGGCGGTCTGCTCGAGATGCCGAAAGGGAGGTTTGTTCCAAGTGACTCCGGCGGCTCAGTCATGATTGTCTTTGGACGGCTAAAGGCTTTACTGCAGGGCATGTCCGAAAAAGAAGGCTTACCCCCTTTGGACTTTCTAGTTAAGATCGCTCGATTCTATGTCAGGGAACGTCCACTGCATCGCGCCAAAAAGGGAGATTGGCGAGAAAACATAGAGCGGTATTTGGATAAACAGAGCGATGCCTAGTATTCGCTTGGTACCCCATCCGCTTTCGCGGTCGCTGACTTCCGCGCCCGTGGAAGAGGAAGAAGTCAACCCCGAAACGGCTGCCGCGCTTGAGCGTGCCCGCGCTTCGCCTGGTGCCCCAGGTTCGCCCTTCTGTTGGGCTAACCTGGGGTCACTGCGGGAGAATGGAGTGGTGGAGATCGAATCAGAGTCGGCGGCCAGAGATGGTGAGCTGAAAATGTTCGGCGGGCGGGCCCAAACCTTCCTCTGCCCAGGTTAGCGTCCAAAAGACGGACGCGAACCTGGGGCACCATGCATTGGCGACGGGTGGAGCACGCTTTCAGGCGTGCATTGTGGGCGGCAATTTCTGATCGGCGCTTTAGCGCCTCAGGTACATGGGTTTCATCGACCTCAGCCTCTGAAGCCGGCTTCCCGAGCGATCGCCAAATGCAGCGCTGAAGCGCCGCTCCACCCTATACACCAAAAGTGAACCCGCTTTAGCGCGCTCGACAACAGGCTGAATCAGGATTGCGACTTCCGTCTGGCTGCCGTTCGGGATTCTTATTTCGCCGAAACCAAGGCGTGCATTTGCTGGGTTACCGCCGCCTGAATGAAGCACACCTCCCGGCTGAGCATGTCCGTGGCCTGCTGGCAGAGTACGGGTTGTTCCCGCATCAAGCGTAGGAAGTCGTCGCGGGTTATGCGCATCACTTCAGAGTTGGTAACAGCGATGGCCGTAAGGCTGTACTCGTTTCCGGTGAATGTTGCCGGCAAGCCCAGCAGCGACCCCGCCGGAAATGCTCGATCCAACCGAGGCAATCCCTCGACGCGAAGGCATACTTTTCCCTTACGTACCAGGAATACGCCGAGATTTTCATCGCCGGTGTTGAATAGGACGCCTCCGGCTGGAATTTGCTCCGTTTGGCCGAGCGCTTCCAGGGAACTCTTCAAATCTGCCGGCGCGTTAAGGATGTTAGAACCCGGACCCACATTCTTCATTGTGTTCTTATGCCAGAATGGACGTGCGTGCTGCGGTGACAACCATCACACATGGTTGTGAAGCTCGCCGCCGGTGTGTCGATTTTGTGGCGAGACACGAGTGCGGGGAACGCCTACAGCTCCGTATTTTCCCGCGCAAAATACAGGCAGCTGAGGCCGATGGTTGGCTTGGCGCCAATGCGAAAAACTTGCGATCCAGACAAAAACGTCGCGCCGTTGTGCGCCGGGCGGAACAGGGGGTCTGACTCGCCCGGCAACGAAGACGGCGCGACCATCGAGTCAGTACAACGCCCTCATCGTAGTTCCAGCGCGTCCAAAATTGCAGGGACCCAGGTCACGCTTCGACGTGCGATATTTACCGGGGGAGTGTGCTCTGTGTCGCAAGGCGATGTGCGATCGCGATTACGCGACAAGGGACGCTTTGGAGCGCGATCAGAGCAATTCCCAAGTTCCCGGATGCAGTGGGTGTTGGGTGGAGCACGCCTTCCAGGCGTGCATACCAAAGCTGCAAAAAAAAAGATGAGGCTTCAGCCGCTGAGGTAAGGGACCTGGTTACCTCAGCGGCTGAAGCCGACGTCTGAGGCAATCCTCAAATGCACCGCTGAAGCGGTGCTCCACCCGGATTCACCAACTCAGAATCTGCTCTAGACCGCCGTGCCACCTTGCAACATTAGAGTCTGCCGTCGTAGGCACTGCCTATGGTGTTGAGCGGTGAAAAGCCGCGGCGCAAACCGCGGCCCAGGTGTTAGGGAGTTTCGCCTAGCGGCGTCCGCGGCCCTTCTTGGCGGCTTTTTTCTTCCCACCGCCCGAAGACTTCTTCGCCGCTTTCTTGACTGATTTCTTTGCCGGCTTCTTGGCGGCCTTCTTGGCAGTTTTTTTCGCTGCCTTCTTAGCTGGCTTAGCCGGCTTCTTAGCGGCTTTCTTCACCGCCTTTTTCGGCGCCTGCTTGGCCGCTTTCTTGGCGGCTTTCTTGGGAGCGCTCTTGCGCGGTTTAGCCGCGGCTGGCGCACGCGATTCCGTAGTGACTTCCGGTTCCGCTTCCTCCACGTCAACTTCTTCTACTACCACCGAAACGGACTCCGGCTCTTCCTCTTCTTCCTCTTCCTCTTCGTATTCCTCATCTTCGAGGGAATCGCCGTAGGAACCGTCTCCGTAATCATCCATTTCGTCGTCTCGACCGTAGAGCGTCTCATCGAAAAACGTCATGTGTCCTCCTAATTTTGTCCGACTCCGCACAACTGAACGGAGGCAGTTCGTAAGGCTGAATTCAGATTAATACCAGAAAAAAATACTGCTGCAATAAGCGCGCGATTATAGCACAGCGGGATCGTCGATCCGCCGCGGTCGCGCCGCCTCAAAAACTCGTAACGCGCTTGTTGTAACAGAACATCCGCGAGAAGGGAAGAGAGCAAATAGAAAATTGATGGTGGATCGCACAGGAGCTACGCAACGGCCTTACTTGCGAATGATCAGTACCTCGCCGGCGCGCAGATCGGCGGCCAGCTTGGGGTTGTCGCGCTTCAGAGCGGCCACGGAGGTGTGATTCGATTCGGCAATGCTGCTCAGGGTCTCGCCTTTCTTGACCTTGTGATACTTCGCGGCAGCAGGGCTCGGCGACGACTTGGACGCGGATTTGCCCTTCTGGGAGGTCTTGACCGGAGCGCTGCCGCTATCGGAAGACGCCTCTTCTGAACTGGCCGCAGCGACCGGTTTGTAGATAACCAGGGTCCGTCCCGTAGGCACCGCCGTTCCCCGTAGATGGTTCCAGTTCCGCAACTTATCGACGGAAACCCCGAAATCGTCGGCGATGGAGTACAGGGTGTCTCCCTTCCGCACCTTGTAATGCGTAGCACGGCGCGAATAGGAGGCCGTTTCGGTGTTCGAGCGACCCGGAACAACCGGAATGATGAGTTTTGAGCCTACCTTGACTTCATCGCCAGTCAAACTGTTGGCTTCCGCAATCGACGAGAACGAGGTGTGATACTTGTGGGCGATGGAGGCCAGGGTATCCCCATATTCGACATGGTGATAGCGCCACCACGTCCGCATGTCAGGCGGTATCGCCGTCATGGCGTTCTCGTATTTCTCGCGCGATCCGGCCGGAAGATTGAGGGTGAAGCTCTGGTCCTTGGGAGTGGTCATCCGCAGCAGGCTGGGGTTCAGTTCCTGGAGGTAGTTCACCGACGTATCTACGCACTCGGCCACCAGACGCAAGTCCACAGGGTAGTTGATGGTCACCTGTTCCATCTGCGGTGCGGGGTCAGGGGCGACGCGCTGCAGCCCATACTGCTCCGGATTCTTGGCCATAATGGTCTCGGCCAGGATGATGGGCACATAGTTACGGGTCTCCTGGGGCAGCACGCCGCGGCGGTACAGCTCCCAGAAATCGGCATAGCCGGTGCGTTCCACCGCGTGCTGCACGGTACTGGCGCCGGAGTTGTAGGCCGCCATTGCCAGGTACCAATCGCCGAACTGCTTGTAGAGGTCCTTCAAGTTGCGAGCCGCGGCACGGGTCGCTTTTTCTGGATCCTGGCGATCATCCACCCACCAGCTCCGTTGCAGGCCGTACAACTCGCCCGACGCGGCCATGAACTGCCACATGCCGCGCGCGCCCGCCCGTGAAAGCGCCAGGGGTTGAAATCCCGACTCCGCCTGCGCCAGGTAGATCAGGTCCTGAGGAACGCCCTCCTCCTTGAAAATCCGCGCGACCATGTCGCGGTAACGGCCTGATCTGGCCCATGCGCGCTCCAGCGTGGCCCGTCCTCGCGGGCTGGAGTAGTAGTTGATAAACATTGCCACCTGGTCGTTGAGCACCAGCGGCAAGTCAGATTTGGTGGTCTTCATCTCGGCTTCGGCCTTGGCCTTGATGTTGGGATCGACGGGAAAGGTGATGTCGTTGGCTTCGTCGATGGGCGCCGGTTCGGAGCGCGGCTCGCTGAAGCCGTCCCCCTGCTTCAGCGCCGCCATTTCAAGTTCGTGGACGGCCTCGACGATCTTGTCGAATTCGCGCTCCAGCCGTTCATCGTTGCGGATGTCGAGATTGCTGGAGAGCAGGGTGTTAAACGCCTGGTCGAAGTTCTGCTTGGCGGCTTCCAGATGGTCCGCCTGGTAGTTGGCCTGTCCGGCTGCGTATTGCTTTTCCGCCTGCGCAATCAGCGCCTCGGCAGGATCGGGCTTCAGATTCACATCTGGCTGCGTCTTAGGCTTAGGATCGGCCTGTTGGGCGACAGGAGCAGCGATGTCGGGGGCCTTGGCTTGAGTGGGAAGGGAAGTGGCGGCCGGTTTGGGGTGATCGGTCTCGCATCCGGTGCCAAACACCACGCCTGCGAGCAGGGCCACCGGAACCACACAGCGAAAGACTTTCATCACTTCGAAACAGCCCTCTCTCACTCCACTCTCGGCCAGTGAATGTGATGTTACTATGCGTTGAAATTCAGGGTCAACGGAAGCCGAAGCCTGTCAGTAACTGCCGCTTGCACAATGGTTTGACGGCTGAGGCGCCAACAGGTTTGGCTCAGGCGCGGGCCAGTGCCTGATTCAGATCAGCCATCAAGTCCCCGGCATCCTCGATTCCCACGGAAAGCCGAATGGTCGACGGCGACACGCCAAGCAAGTCTAGTCGCTTGGCGCCTAGTCCGACGTGCGACGACAGCACTGGGTACGATACCGTCGATTCCACGCCACCAAGGCTGGTTGCCAGATACCAGAGCTGCAGGCAGTCAATAAAGCGCTCGGCCGCGCGTTCGCGCCCCCTAATATCGAACGACACCATCATCCCGAAGTCTTTCATCTGGCGGCGTGCCAATTGATGCGCCTCGTGACTCTCCAAGCCGGGATAGTACACGCGCGCCACTTTGGGATGGGCTTCGAGCGTCTCGGCAATTTGCGCGGCATTGCGGCAGGCCCGTTCCACCCGCACATGAAGCGTCTTCAATCCCCGCAGCAGTAGGAACGCGCAGCCCGGGTCAAGGCATCCGCCGGTGAGGATCATGGTCTGGCGCGCGGCATCCATCCACTTCTTCGAACCCGCCAGTACGCCTGCCGTGAGATCGCTATGACCGCCCAGGTATTTGGTCGCCGAGTGGATGACGATGTCGGCGCCCAACTCCAGCGGCTTTTGCAGCACCGGGGTGGCGAAGGTGTTGTCGACCACCACGCACGACTTGTGCTTACGGCCCACTTCGGCCAGCGCAGCCAGATCGACGCAGCGCACCGTCGGATTGGTGGGCGTCTCCAGAAAGAGCATTCGCGTCTTGCGGCTGAAGTAGCGATGAGCATTCCCGATGTCGTGATGCGGAATGAAGCGCGTCTTGATGCCGCAGCGCGGCAGCACCTGCTCGAACAGCTTCAGCGTTCCGCCATAGACGTCGAGCATGGAAACAATCTCGTCGCCGGCCTGGCAGGTTATCAGGGCCGCGACCAGCTCCGCCGCCATCCCACTGGAGGTTGCGACTGCGGCTTCGGCTCCTTCCAGCGCGGCAATCTTCTCTTCCGCCGCCGCGACGGTGGGATTGCCGTAGCGCGAATAGAGATACAGGTCGCGATTGCCCTCGGCATAGCGGCGCAGCGCTTTGACGCTGGGAATCACGAACACGGCGGTTTGCGCGATAGGAGTGGTCAAGGGCGCCGCTTGGCCGTGCCGATCTTCACCGGAATGCACGCAACGCGTGGCGTCCGCTCTGGCTTTCCTGTTCATCCACAATCCTTTCGAGAGCATTTCTCCCGCACGGGAAATTCGATTGTAATTGAGACCCTACCTCAGCAGATGCCGGCGTGTTCGCCGATTAGAACCGGGCCCGCGATGTGGAGAAAATCCCTCGTACCCTGCGTGCCCGCCGAATCCTTCTCTACTCGCAATGCGGACTGAGCCGCATCCATCCAGAACGATCTTAACTTGTCGCAAAAGCCAGTCCTAAGGCGTCGATAGAATATAATGTCGCACACTGATGGCCCTCGCCTCCGGCACCAAACTTGGTCCTTATGAAATCGTCTCGCCGCTGGGCGCTGGCGGCATGGGAGAGGTGTACCTCGCGCGCGATACACGCCTCGACCGTAGCGTCGCGGTCAAAATTCTTCCCTCACATCTTTCTAAAGACCCAGAGGCCAAACAACGCTTCGACCGGGAAGCCCGGACGATCTCTTCCCTGAATCATCCCAATATCTGTACGCTCCACGACGTTGGACACCAGGATGGGATCGATTACCTGGTGATGGAACACCTGGAAGGCCAGACGCTGGCAGAGCGTTTAAGCAAGGGACCGCTGCCCCTCGACCAGGTCTTGAAGTACGGGGCCGAAATCTGCGACGGCCTGGAGAGGG
Organism: Acidobacteriaceae bacterium; assembly: GCA_003160215.1. Classification (GTDB taxonomy): domain Bacteria; phylum Acidobacteriota; class Terriglobia; order Terriglobales; family Acidobacteriaceae; genus Bog-257. The sequence goes on along the minus strand of PLQW01000113.1, from coordinate 23,148 downwards.
CACATCGCAGCGGCGTGGTGCACCGCGACTTGAAGCCCGGCAACATCATGCTGACCAAGACCGGGGCCAAGCTGATGGACTTCGGTCTGGCCAAGCAGGCGGTGGCCAGCGCCACCGCGGCATCCGGCCTCACCGCAACCGCGAAGACACCCCAGGGAAGTCAGCCTCTCACCGCGCAGGGCACCGTAGTGGGAACGTTCCAGTACATGTCGCCCGAGCAGATCGAGGGGAAAGAGGCCGATGCACGCTCGGACATCTTCGCCCTGGGCGCGGTGCTCTATGAGATGGTAACGGGAAAGCGGGCCTTCGAGGGCAAGACTCCGGCCAGCGCGATGGCGGCGGTGCTGGAGCGCGAGCCGACTCCGATTTCTTCGGTGCAACCGATGATCCCGCCCGCGCTAGAACGTCTGGTCAAGATATGCCTGAGCAAGGATCCCGACGACCGTTGGCAAACGGCGCACGACGTTGGGCTGCAACTCAAGCAGATCGCCGAGGGTGCATCGCAGGCCAGCGCGCCCGCGATGCCGGTACCGCAGCATAAGCGGGGTAATGCGTGGGTCTGGGTCCTGACTGGGATTCTAGGGGTAGTTGCCGGTGTGGCGCTGGTGCTGGCCTATCTTGCGAGCCATAGAGACGTGCGGGTATTGCGGGTCGAACTCAACCCGCCCGACAAGATGCAGTTCAACCTGTCAGGCGATCACGGCGGCCCGGCGATGATTTCTCCTGACGGCCGTTACCTCGTCTTTTCGGCCTACGGCTCCGGGGGCGCCCAGCTCTATTTGCGGTCGCTGGATTCAACTTCTCCGCAGGCCCTTTCAGGCACGGAGGGTGCAATGTTCCCTTTCTGGTCGCCCGACAGTCGCTCCGTGGCCTTCTTCACCGACGACAAGCTAAAACGAATCGAAGTCAGCGGTGGCACGCCGGTCACGATCTGCGGTTCGACGCTGGGACGTGGCGGCAGTTGGAACCAGGACGGAACTATTGTGGCCGCCCTCTCCTACAATACCGGTCTATCGCAGGTCCCAGCCAGCGGAGGCACGCCTACTCCTATCACCACGATCGATGGCGTCCACTATTCCTCTCACCGCTGGCCGTGGTTCTTGCCTGACGGCAAGCACTTCCTCTACATCGCCGTTAAACATAATGCGCCCACCAGCCCGGAAACCGCGGTGTTCCTTGCATCGCTCGACGGCAAAGAGAGCCGCCTTCTGTTTCACACCTTATCGAACCCCATCTACGCGTCGGGACGCTTACTCTTTCAGCGCGAAAATTCCCTGGTGGCACAGAGCTTCGACCCATCCAACGGCAAATTCTCCGGCGAGCCGCAGACCCTAAGTGAAAACGTTCAATTTGACCCCGGGCTGTGGCGGATGAACCTCAGCGTCTCCACCGACGGCATGATGTTGTACGCATCCGGCACGGCTTCCGGGACCGAGATCCTAACCTGGTACGACCGCAGCGGAAGGCGACTGGGCACGGTGGGCGAGCAGGGGGAATTCTACGATCTGGATCTCTCCCCCGACGAGAAGAAGATCGCGACCACGGAGTTGAACACAGCCATCGCGACCATCTGGATTCGCGACCTGGCAAGCAATCTGAAGACTCGGCTCACCTTCAGCGACGGTGCACACCTCACTCCGCTTTGGTCTCCGGACGGAAAAGAAGTAGCCTTCACCTCGAACCAGCAGGCCGCGATCTCAGTTAAGACGATCGGCAGCAGCGCCCCGGAGCGGACGCTTCTTTCGTCGCCGAATCCTATCTATCAAGCCATTTCGGACTGGTCGCGCGACGGCCGTTACCTGATGTATGAACAGGGCACCGGAGTGAATACGGACCTTTGGGTGCTTCCGTTATCCGGCGACAGCAAGCCGTTTCCCTATACGAGCGGGTCGTCAAGAGGAGCGTTTTCGCCGGATGGCCATTGGGTGGCATATGTGGGCCAAGAAGGGGGCCGTCCCGAGGTTTTTGTGGCCCCATTTCCTTGGACCGGTGCGAAGTGGCAAGTTTCGAACGGAGGCGGCGCCGGACCGCGTTGGCGAGCTGACGGCAAGGAACTGTTCTACTTCGATTTCAACGGCGTTACGGCGGTTGAGGTGGACGGCGCGAGGTCCGCATTCCAGGTCGGCAGCAGTAAGTTGCTGTTCCGCCTTCCTCTGAGAGGCATCATGTCTCGTGAGTATGCTCCCTCGCACGATGGTCAGCGGTTCCTCGCGGTCACGCCCAGTGAAGGCAGCTCTCAGTCGTTGACTCTAGTCCAGAACTGGCCGGCAGAGTTGAAGAACAAGTAGTGCTGGCTATATGGCGTGGAGCGTCTATCGCGGGTCCTGGACACTGTGGTCTAGTTGACGTTGGTATTCGGAGCTGTCGAAGTGGCCCTGCGAGGAGGCGATGGGTCCATCCGCTCCAATCGCTAAACGAAACCGGGCGCTTCCACGGTTACGGCGTACACCCAGAACTCGTAGTCCCGACTTGGATACCGGAGGAAACGCCGTCTTTTGTGGTCAACGACCACGCCATACGAGGCGTATTGTGGGCCAGGCCTATTCTTCCTCTGGCATCCACGATGATGATTCCGCCATGGCCGCTCAGTCGCGCCTTTAGGTAGTAGAGCGCGCGTTGGGCGGCCTCTTGTGGAACAAGCCCATCCTCCACGCGGTCAGCCGCCCACTTGCTGAGCACCAACTTCATCATGGGTTCGCCCCAGCCGGTCGTGGAAACTGCCGCACTGCGGTTGTCGGCATAACAGCCGCAGCCGATGAGCGAGGAATCGCCCACTCTGCCCGGCGCTTTGTTCAGCGTTCCACCGGTCGAGGTGGCAGCCGCAATGTTGCCGTCGCGATCGAGCGCAACCGCTCCCACGGTGTCGCTCGAGCGCATGGGCCCGAACTCGTCGGGCATCTCGAGGTAACTCTGCTTCTTGGCTTCGCGTAGGCGCAGTACCTCACGCTCGATGACCAGCTCGTCGTTGGAACACAACTCGATGCCATGCTCCTGAGCAAACCGTTCTGCTCCGGTTGCGACGAAGTACACATGTGGGCTCTCGGTCAGCACCTTCTTGGCAGCACGGATCGGGTTGCGAATGTGCTCCACGCAGCCCACGCCCCCGGCGCGCAGCGTCGCTCCGTCCATCATCAGCGCGTCCAATTGCACCCTGCCATCCATGTTGAGAAAAGAGCCGCGACCGGCGTCGAAGGCCTCGTCTTCCTCCATCGCGACTACTGCCGCCTCCACCGCATCAAGGCAGCTTCCGCCGCGTTGCAGCACTTGCCAGCCTTGGGCAGCTGCGGCTTGCACCCCTTGCAAGTGCGCCTCGACCACATCGTCAGGAATCGCCCAGGCTCCGCCGTGGACCAGCATTACAGGATTGACTGCCAAATCAGTACCTTTCGTTGCGGTGCCATTGTTGCCGCAGGGCAAACCAAAAAGCATACCAGAATGGCGGCAGGGCGCTATCCACGGAAGGCGAGACCAAGTCACGTCTGCCCCAAGGTGGATATATGACACGCATGTAATACGCTGAGCACAAGTCACGCGCGATAGAATTGGGCAATGTTCCCGACGCTTTGCATCGCACCCTTAAGGCCCGCGCGGCCATGGCAGGCATGTCGCCCTCGGACTATCTGCTGGCCGAAATCCGCGAGATCGCAGAACGCCCGACCTTGACCGAGTTGCAGCAGCGCATGCAGCGGCGCCAGTCGGTTAATTTGCCGGAGCCGGCGGCCGCCGCCGTGCGCGCTGGGCGTGATGCGTAGTTTCGTGGTAAAACTCTGACGTGATGACATACAAGCTGGTGATTCGCACTCTCGCCGTTGCTACAGCACTCACTCTCTGCGTTGCCTCGGGATTCGCGCAAGCGAAACCGGTCAAGAAGAAGACCGTGGAACTAAAAGACGCGAAGGGTAATGATGTTGGGACGGCAACCATCGTCGCCAAGGGAGCGGGGGTTGAAATAAAGCTGGCGCTAAAGAATCTGCCTCCGGGTGAGCACGCCGTGCACTTCCATCAAAATGCCAAGTGCGATCCGCCCGACTTCAAATCGGCTGGGCCGCACTTCAATCCCACCGGCAAGCAGCACGGCCTCCAGAACCCGCAGGGCCACCATGCTGGTGACATGCCGAACTTCACCGTCAAGGAGAACGGGACGGCGAAGGCGACTGTGAAGGATGACGACGTTGTTCTGGGCACAGGCAGCGAGTCGAACTCACTGTTTGCCAACGGAGGGACAGCGATCATGGTCCACGCCAAAGCCGACGACATGAAGACCGATCCCGCGGGGAACGCCGGCGACCGTATCGCGTGCGGGGCGATCACGCCATAGGCGGTGGTTCCTCGACGGCCCGCAAACGGTTTGGCCGGGCCACAGAAGGGGTTCGTAATACTGGAGAGCGGGGATCGTCTATGTCGAGCGGAACGGTCTCGGTGCAGGAATATCTTGCGACCAGTTACCGGCCGGACCGGGAGTTCCTTGACGGCGCGTTGCACGAGAGGAACCTGGGAGAACTCGAACACAGTCTGTTGCAGGGCGCGATCTTTGCCTGGTTCTGGACAAGACGAAAAGAATGGAACGCTTTGCCGCTGGTGGAGCAGCGAGTGCAGGTTGCGCCAACGCGATTCCGAGTTCCCGATGTAACCGTCCTGCGCACCGATCAAAGGCGGGAACCGATTATCACTTCTCCGTTTCTGATTCTCCTTGAAGTCCTGTCGAAGGACGATACCCTAAGGAGCATGCGGGAACGCATAGACGATTATTTGAATTTTGGGGTGCACAACGTTTGGATTCTTGATCCTGCCACCAAACGCGCGTACCTATGCAGCCGAACAGCGTTCCAAGAGCCGGAGCAGGGGATACTCGTTGTACCCAACACGCCCATCCGCCTGGTGCTAAGCGAGCTCTTCGACCAGGTCGAGCAGGAGGAGTAACAACTACCTATCCACCAGCGTTGCTGTCTGTTGTGACCGATCGATCCCCTGCTATTCCGCTGTGACCTGATTTAGTCTAGTGCCATGGGCGATCTTGGGCGCATGCTGATTTTTATTGGTGGGCTGCTGCTCGCCGTTGGCATTATCCTCGTTCTCGCGGGCAAAGTGAACCTGCCCATTGGACGCTTGCCAGGGGACATCGTCTATCGCGGCAAGAACACGACCTTCTATTTCCCCTTGGCCACCTCCATCCTGCTGAGCGTGATCCTGTCGTTGGTGTTGTATGTCGTGAACCGGATGCGGAGGTAGCCGCGGATCGCTTTTCGCTTTTCGCTGGTGATTTCCAGCTGACGAATGACCTACAGGGTTTAGCAATCCAAGGCTCCCTCTCCGAGGCACACCGTCAGTGGGAGGCAATGAACCTCCGAGCGAAGAGCGAAAGGCGAATAGCGAATAGCAAATAGCGAATAGCGTCTCACCGTGCGATACACTGCCTCCAGACGCTCTTCCCATGGCCGACACGCAACAACTCGGGCTGGCCTTCCAGGCGCCGTCGCGGAGGATCTATCCGGTTCGCGAACTGGTCGCCGCGGTACGTACCCAGGTGGAGCGCGCCTTCACCGACATTTACGTCGAAGGCGAAATCTCCAACTACCGGCCAGCCGATTCTGGACATCTTTACTTCACGCTGAAGGATGGCACGGCGCAGTTGCGCGTGGTGATGTGGCGGACCCAGGCCAGACTATTGCGCTTTCGGCCAGAGAACGGCCTCCAGATCATCGCTCGTGGGCGAGTTACCATTTACGACGAACGAGGCGACCTGCAGTTTCAGGCGGAATACCTGGAGCCCAAAGGTGCGGGCGCGCTCCAGATCGCCTTCGAGCAATTAAAAGCCAAGCTGGCTGCCGAAGGGTTGTTCGAGCCCACCCGCAAGCGGTCTATCCCAGCCCTGCCTCGGCGCATCGGAGTGGTGACCTCCCCGCGTGGCGCCGCTATCCAGGACATCCTGAACATTCTGCGCCGCCGGCACGAGTCCGTGAGCGTGCTCATTTATCCCGCGCAGGTCCAGGGCGAGAGCGCCGCCGCCGAAGTAAGTGCGGGCGTGCGCTACTTCAATCGCCACGGCAAAGTGGATGTGATTGTGGTGGCGCGCGGCGGAGGTTCGTTCGAAGACCTCTTCGCTTTCAACGATGAAGCCCTGGCTCGCACCATTGCAGCCGCGCGCGTTCCCGTGATTTCGGCCGTCGGCCACGAGACCGACTTCACCATTTGCGATTTCGTCGCCGACCTGCGCGCACCGACTCCGTCGGCAGCCGCCGAACTGGTGATTGAGTCGAAGCAGGAACTGGCGGAGAAGCTGGCTTCCCTGCGCCGACGCATGGCGCAAGCGGCGAACTACAAACTGTTGCGCGCCCACAATGCTCTTTCGCGTCTGGCCCAGCACGCCGTCTTTGCGCGCATGCAGGACAGCATCGCGCGCCGCCAGCAGCGGGTGGACGACCTGGTGTTCCGCATGGCGCAGTCGCAATCGCAGGGGCTGAAGAACCTGTCGCGCCGCCTCGAGGATGTCGAGGCCCAGCTTCGCCGCCATGATCCTCGTGTGCGCTTAGGCGCGATGCGCCGCCAGCTCGATGGACAAACGGCTGCGCTACATTCCTCAGTGATGCGACGGTTGGTTGGGCGACGGAACGAACTCGATGGGCTGACAGTCGCTTTGGGCCGGGCGAGCGAGACCATTCTGTTGCGCCGGCGGGCCCACTGGGAGCGTTTGCACGGCAGTTTAGAGGCGCTCTCGCCCAAGGCGATCCTGGCCCGCGGTTATGCGCTCGTCTTCGACGATGAGGGCCGCCTGGTGAAACAAGCCGCCCAGCTCAAGCCCGGTAGCCGGGTCCGCGCCCAGCTCGGTCGCGGTGAGTTCACCGCGAAAGTTGACCAAGTCAAGGATGAGCCAGTGAATAACCTGGACAATGAATAGTGTTGGAACACGAGATTCCCAAGCAAGCCAGCAACCCATCCAGAATCCAAGCAACGCGTGCAATTCTGGAAATCATCTGTCCGTGTGTCCCCTGAAGCGGTTCCAGGATTGGTATATCCGCTCGTACGGATAGTGTGGGCCTTCAGGCCCTCGGACAGGGCAGGAAGAGAAATTGCTTAAGCCGCTGAGGTCGTCGACCTCAGCGGCTTAAGCGGGGCGTTTGTCCGCGGCGCACGCGGCGCTGAAGCGCCGCACTACCCGTACTCACTAGGGTGCACCCATTCTGACGCTGCTTTAGTACTCGCTAATCACTTTCCACTATCCACTGATCACTTCCGGTAGCTCTGCATTAGAATGAAGACACTCAGCGCTGACTCTGGCCGCGAGAGGAAACCGCCAAAATGCCAAGCCTCAGCTACATTCCGCAAATGTCGATGACTTCGATCTTCGATATTCTGGTGGTGGCGTTTCTGGTTTACGAGTTCCTCAAGCTTGTAAAGGGCACGCGCGCGATTCCGATGCTGGTGGCCGTGGTGATTCTGGGAGCGGCCTTTTGGATTGCGCACTTCGAAGCGCTGAAGACAGTGGACTGGCTCATTACCACGCTGCTGCCCTACGCCATCTTTGCCCTGATTGTGGTTTTCGGCGCCGAAATCCGGCACGCTTTGGCGCGTCTGGGACGGCGGCTGTCCGCCGTCCGCGGCGGCGCGTTCAATGGCGCCGACAGCTATGAAGACATTGTGCTGGCGGCCAATCACTTTTCCCAGACCGTCACCGGCGCGCTGATTGTCATCGAGCGCGAGATTGGCCTGCGGACTTTTATCGAGAGCGGAGTGCCACTCGACGCCAACCTCTCGTTTGATTTATTGGTGACCATTTTCCGGCCGAGCGCGCCCTTGCACGACGGCGCCGTCATTGTCCAGAAGGGACGTATCGCCGCCGCCGCCTGCTTCCTGCCGCTCTCGATGAATCCCGTGCTTTCCACGCAGTTTGGCACTCGCCACCGCGCGGCCATCGGAATTACGGAAGAGACCGACGCCGTCTCGGTGGTGGTGTCGGAAGAGACCGGTTCCATCAGCATTGCGGTGGGTGGACAAATCGAGCGTGACATCACGGTCGAGTACCTGCGCGAACGCCTGAGCGAAGTGCTGCGGCGATATGTACCGGCGGCCACGTTGCCCACCACCATTACCGACCGCGAACTTGCCGCGGAGGAGCGCGAAGTCGAGCGCTTAAGCCACAACAAGGACCTTGCCGAGGGAGCGGAGCGCTAAAGCTATGCTCGACTCGCTAGGCAATTTCTTCCGCAAGTACGTCCTGAAAAACCTTGCTCTCAAGGTGGCGTCGCTCGCGGTCGCGGTGTTGTTGTGGTGGGTGGTGGGGCGCGATCCCACCATCGCGATTCCGATGATCGTTCCGCTGGAGTTTCATCACGCGCCCGACAACCTCGAGATGAACTCCGATTTTCCGTTGCAGGCCCAGATCACGATGCGCGGGCCCGAACGTTTGCTGCGCCAGATCACCGCTTCGGAAGTGCACGCCGTCATCGACCTGCAAGGCGCGGTTCCCGGCGAACGGACCTTCGATCTCACGCCGAAACAAATCCATGTGCCCCGCAACGTCGAAGTCATGCAGGTGGCGCCGGCACAGTTTCACGTCAGCTTCGATCACAGCGCAACCCGATCGGTGGACGTAGAGCCACGCATTATCGGCAGCTTGTTGAGCGGATATGGCATAACCGATGTGAAGGCTGATCCGGCGCAAATCGTGATCGTGGGTCCGGAGAAGCGAGTGGATGCCATCGAGAATGCCCTTACCGATCCCGTGGATGCGACCGGCGTGGTGGGCAAAGCGACCTTTACTACCCACGCTTACGTGAACGACCCATTGATACGTGTGCAAAAACCCGGCGCGATCCATGTGACGGTGACCACGGGCAAGTCTTCCAAGAGGAAACGCCAGCCTTGAGCGCTGCGACGGCAAAGATGCGACAACTATTTGGGACCGATGGAATTCGGGGTGTCGCGGGCGAGTATCCGCTGGATCGGCGAACCGTGTACGCCATCGGACGCGCCCTGGGGCAGCGACTTGCCGGACGCGACGTAGCGGCCCGCGTCATCATCGGTGAGGACACGCGCGAGTCGAGTGCCCTGATCGGTGCAGTTCTCGCTGCTGGACTGGAAGCGGCGCAAGTGCAGGTGGTGAGCGCCGGCGTGATTACCACGCCCGGGATTGCGTACCTGACGCGCACCAACCGGTTCTCGGCGGGCATTGTCATTTCGGCCTCGCACAATCCCTGGCAAGACAACGGCATCAAGATCTTCGGCGCCGACGGTTACAAACTCTCCGACCAACTGGAGCATGAGATTGAAGCCGACATTTTCGCCCACCTGGAGCAGTTGACCGAGGGAGGTGCGGATGCGGTGGTGTCGGATTCCGACATGCTGCCGGGTGAGCAAGAGTTGCGAGAGCAGTATGCCGAGTGGCTGGCGGATTTGGTTTGCGCGACCGACTTCAGCCGGTTGCGGGTCCTGGTGGATTGCGCCAATGGAGCGGCCAGTTCGGTGGCCCGCGTGGTTTTTAGCGACGTGGGTCTCAACGCCGACTTCCTCCACATCGAGCCGAATGGGCGCAACATTAACGCAGGGTGCGGGGCGTTGCATCCGGAGAATGTGGCCAAGGCTGTCGCCGCTGCCAATGGGGAGTATGACCTGGGCATCACCTTCGACGGCGATGCCGACCGGGCGATGTTCTCGGATGCATCCGGACGAGTGGTGAACGGCGATGGCGTACTGCTGCTGACGGCGCGCGACATGAAGACCCATGTTCGTTTGCACGCCGACACGGTCGTCGCCACAACCATGTCGAACATGGGACTGGAAGCGGCGCTCCAGCGCGGCGGCATCCGCATGTTGCGCGCGCCGGTAGGCGACAAATACGTGCTGGAAGAAATGTTGAAGACCGGCGCGACACTGGGCGGGGAACAGTCGGGACACATTCTTTTCCGCGATATGGATACCACCACGGGCGATGGAATACTGACTGCGTTGCGGGTGCTGGAAGTAATGGCGCGTACAGGACAGCCGCTGGCGGAGCTGGTCGCCGACATGAAAGTCTTCCCGCAGGAGATCAAGAATATTCCCGTGCGCGAGAAGCTTCCGCTGGAGCAACTCCCTGAAGTGATGGATGCCATCCGCGCCGCCGAGCGCGATCTCGACGGCAATGGCCGCGTGGTCGTTCGCTACTCGGGTACCGAAAAGTTGGCGCGCGTGATGATCGAAGCGGAAACGGAAGAATTAATGCGCCGCCACACCGATGCCATCGCCAACGCGATCCAGCGGGCGATTGGGGTTTGATTCACCACAGAGACACAAGAGACACAGAGAAGACGAGAATGGCCCCACAGACCAAAGCTGCTCTGGAAGCGCACCTACTCCAGGTCCCGCCAATTTGGTCCCACGCCAACGTCCACCTTGAGCGGCACCTTGAGCGCGTGCACATTTTCCATACGCTCGCTGACCAGACGCCTCATGGTGTCCACTTCATCCTCGGGAACTTCGAACACCAGTTCGTCGTGGACCTGGAGCAGCATTCTTGAACGCAACTCGCGCTCGCGCAGGTCGGCGTCGATGCGAATCATGGCGATCTTGATGAGGTCCGCCGCAGTGCCCTGGAGCGGAGTATTCACCGCGGTGCGCTCAGCAAAGCCGCGCAGATTAGCGTTCTTGCTGTGGATGTCGGGAATGGGACGCACGCGCCCAAACAGCGTCGTCACTTTCTGATCGCGGCGGGCCTGTTCCAGAGTTGCGTCGATGAACTCGCGCACCCCGCTGTACTTCTCGAAGTAGGCATCGATGAAGCGCTTGGCTTCCTTGGTGTCAATGCCGAGCTGTTGCGACAGTCCGAACGGCGAAAGCCCATAGACAATGCCGAAGTTCACCGCTTTAGCGCGGCGGCGATGTTCGGGATTGACCATCAGCGGCGGCACGCCGAACACTTGCGAGGCCGTGAGGGTGTGAATGTCTTCGCCCATGCGGTAGGCCTCGACCAGTAGCTTGTCGCCGGAGAAGTGCGCCAGCAGACGCAATTCGATCTGCGAGTAGTCGGCGGCCAGCAACACGTGTCCGGGCTCGGCGATGAAGGCGGCACGGATTTCGCGGCCAAGCTCAGTGCGAATCGGAATGTTCTGCAGGTTCGGATTCGTGGACGAGAGCCGTCCGGTCGCGGAGCCGGCCATGTTGAACGTGGTATGCAACCGGCTGGTGCACGAGTTGACCAGCACCGGCAGGGCGTCCACGTAGGTAGACTTAAGCTTCGAGAGTTGACGGTAATCCAGCACCATGCGCGGAACTTCGTGTTCGCCGGCCAGCCCTTCCAGCACGTCCACCGCCGTCGAGATGGTCTTGCCCTTGCCGTACTTGAACGGCTTGGGCAGGTTCAGCTTGTTGAATAGCACGTCGCCCAGTTGCTTGGGAGAGTTGATGTTGAATTCGAAGCCCGACTTGTCGTAAATCTCGCGCGCCTTCCAGTTGATCTCTCGCTCCAGACGCTGTGACATCGCGGCCAGCACATCGCAGTCGAGCTTGACGCCGGCATCCTCCATGCGCGCCAGCACCGGCACCAGCGGCAAATCAATCTCGTCGTAAACCTTGCGCAGTCCGGTGTTCTCGATCTCGTCGCGCAACTTGCCGGTGAGCCGCAACGTGACATCGGCCGCTTCGGCGGGAGAAGGCCCCAATATCAAGCTAAAGTGCCGCTGCGCAGTCTGCGGCAACCCGTAGCTCGCAGCGTTCGGGTATGTGGGATTAAGTAAGTAGCTATACAGCAGGGGGTCATGCTGCACGCCCGCGAGCGTCAGGCCGTGCTGGCCGAAGACATGCATCGCCGACTTGTAGTCGTGCACTGTCTTGGATATCGCTTCATCGGCAAGCGCCCGCTTCAGGGGCAGCGCAACTTCGGAGTCATCCAGCGCCAGCGTCAGGGCCTTCCCGGGCTCGGCGGCGATGGCGATGCGCAGGCTCGCGGGCGCAGACGAAACCTGCGGCTCTGCCGACAGTGAGAGCTGTTCGTTGTCTTGCTCGTCTCCACTTTCTTCTTCTTCTTCGGCGGCGGTCTGCTGCGCCGCCGATTCCGGAGCGATGGCGAGCACCGCCCCCGGCTTGCTTGCGAGCGCCACAACCGCCTCGACCTCGGCGGGGGACTGGGCGTCGCGATAGTCGGTCTCGCCGAGTTCGACGCTTTCATGCAGGAAGTCCTGAACCAGCGTGGTGAATTCCAGTTCGGTAAACAAGGCGCGAGCGGCGGCCGGATCGGGCTCCTGCGCGCGCATGGCTTCAGGCTCGAACCCGACGGCAACATCGGTCTTGATCGTCGCCAACTGCTTGCTCAGCAGGATCATGTCGCGATTGTTCTGCAGCGACTCGCGGTAGGCTTTGCGCTCGACTTCCTCCGCATGCTCCAGCGCGTTCTCCACGTTGCCAAAACGCTGGATCAGTTCCACCGAACCTTTGTCGCCGATGCCGGGGGCGCCTGGGATATTGTCGATGGCATCGCCGCGCAGCGCCATCACATCGACGACCTTGTCTGGCGGCACGCCCAGAATCTCCTCGACCTTTGCGGCGTCGCAGATGAGATTGTCCTTGGGCGGGTTGAGCACGCAGGTGCGCTCGCTGACCAGTTGCATCATGTCCTTGTCGCTGGAGACGACAAACACCGAGTAGCCCGCGTCCGCTGCCTGCCGCGCCAAGGTACCAATCACGTCGTCGGCCTCGAAGCCCGAAGCCTCGATCATGGGAATTCGATACGCCTCGAGCGCGCGCCGGATGTAGGGCACCTGCTGCGCTAAATCTTCCGGCATCGCTTTGCGATTGGCCTTGTAGCCGCCGTAGGCCACGTTAACATAGGTCTGCGTCTTGCTGTCGAACTTGCGCAGGCTGGGCATGGCGGTGGCCTGCTCATCGCGAAAGGTGGGCGCGGCCACGTCGAAGACGGCAGCCAGGTATTGCGGTTCGAAGTCCGCTCGCAGCTTGCGTAGCATGTTGACGAAGACGAAGGTTGCGCTGGTCGGGATGCCGGTTTTGGTGGACATGGGCCGCTGCCGCGCCATGGCATGATAGGCGCGAAAGATGAACGACATCGTGTCGATCAGGTAGATGCGGCCCTTCGATCCTGCGGGCTCAGCGGGAACAGCAACGGTGGCTTTGGCTGCGGTTGCCGGTTTCGCGGCGCTGGAGACGGTGGCGGACTTCGGAGTTCTCTTGGTGGAGGGCAAGAGAAAATTCTAACAAGTCGCGGTGAAGCCTGCCAGAGACCGCAAGACATAGCCGCCCAAGGTTGCGTAATGGGGATTTTGCGACAGTAATCGACAGTGAGCCGTACTGAATGCTTAACTGATTGCGCTCTGTGCTTTTGGCCGTGCCCGACATGGCTGTCACAGCACGAGGTACGGTCCGTCACAGATTCAGGCGGCTCGCGGTGCTACCTTTCTTCGTAACACCTGTTGCGGTCTGCCATGCGACGACTCCTGCTGCTTCTGTTGCTGCTACCCTTGCCACTGGTTTGCCAAGTCAAGATTCTGATGCCGGTTGTCGTGAAAGATGCACAGGGCCGGCCTGGCACTGATCTGAAGCTTTCGGATTTTCAGGTTAGCGGACCTAAGAATGTCAGTGTTGACCGGATGTGGCTGGTTCCTCCGCAGACCGTGAGCGAGCGAGACACCAGAACGCCGGTCCTTGTCCTCTATGATGCCGCGAATGCAGAGGTTTCCGACCCCGAGCTAAGGACGAAATGGCTCCTATGGTTCCTTGGCATGGTTGCTCAAGATCGACTGCCTGTCACGTTTTACATCAATGAAGCAGACGGGTTGCACTTGATTTATGACCCCGCCACACCGCCGGAGGTGCTCTCGGCAGCACTGGCATTGAGGAAGAAACCGAAAGCAACCACCACCGACCCTAAGGTCGAGGAGGAAGCCGAGACCCTCAGTCTACTCAGTACGGTTTCACCCGTCCGCAATTTTCCTTATCCTTTCTATTCAGCCGCCAACCAAATGCACAGCCTGATCGCGGTTGCGCATCTCCTGCAGCAGTCCGACACACGAAAGGCCGTAATCTGGCTAGCCGATCCGGTACGGGTCCCCGAAGAACTTACGGGGGATAATTCGCGGTCGCTGTACGAAGCAGGGATTGAAGAACTCAATGCAGCGCACGTAAGCGTGTACCCTGATGTCATTGGACACTATGTAGGGTCGTACCCGCAGCTACCGTTGGCCAAAGATACAGGCGGTCTGAGCTTTAACGGGCTTTCGAACCCACTCCCGGCAACCCTTTCAGATTTCGGTTCCTACTACATGCTTGCCGTCGCGGTTCCCACGCCAAGAGATTTGCGTTGGATACCCACCAAGATCAAGGTCAACCGTCACGGCTTAAAGGTTCGCGCAGCTCCGGGATTCTACGGTCTAAAACCGCTGAAAACGCCGAAGAGTCAAGCCACACGGCCCTGATCTTGATTGCTGTTGTAATCAGCCCATTACACTACCAATCCCTAGCAGTCAGTACTGATTCGGGAGCGCGTACCCTATTCCACAAACATGCAATTCCCATACGAGTAGAACCGATAGCGCTGGCGGACTGCATGTTCGTACGCTTGCAAAGTCCGCTCGCGGCCGGCGAAGGCCGATACCAGCATTAGCAGCGTCGATTTCGGCAAGTGGAAGTTAGTCAGCATGGCTCCTACGACGCGAAACTCAAATCCCGGATAGATGAAGATGTCGGCCTGGCCAGTCTGCGCTGTGATGCGGCCGTCGGCGCTTTGTCTTGCAGCAAACTCCAGCGTGCGCACCGTTGTGGTTCCAACGGCCACAATTCGCCGCCCAGCATCACGTGCGCGCTGGATTCTTTGCGCGGCATCCGCTGAGATTTCGTACTGCTCGCGATGCAGTTTGTGCTCCTCGACGACTTCCTCGCGCACAGGCTGAAACGTGCCCAGACCTACATGCAGAGTGACCTCGACGGTTTCGATTCCGCGCTCGCGTATGCGCTCAAGAATTTCCGGCGTGAAGTGCAGGCCCGCCGTCGGCGCGGCGACGGAGCCGAGCGGCTTAGCGTAGATCGTCTGGTAAGACTCGCGGTCGGAGGGCGTGTCAGGACGATCGATGTAGGGCGGTAAGGGAATGTGGCCGATGCGATTAAGCACGCCGAAGAAGTCGTCCACCGGATCGAAGCGAAGATGGCGCTCGCCGAACGTGCCACGTCCCACGATCTCGGCCGCGAGTTCATGTGACGATTCATCGGCCTCTCCACCGAAGTAAATCCGCTCACCCAATCCGAGTTTGCGACCGGGATGAACCAGTGCTTCCCATTCCGGCGGATTGGCGGAGAGCTGTCTGGTTAGCAGCACTTCGACCCGGCCACGAAGGAAGTCTTTCGTCGCGGGATTCTGCATTGAGAGCCGTTGCGCGCGCGAGCCGCTGCGATGTCCCCAAAGGCGCGCCGGCAATACCTTGGTGTTGTTAAATACCAGCAAATCGTCGGGCCGCAACAATTGAGGAAAGTCGCGAAACACAAGGTCGCGGAGGCGATCGTCACTGCGACTGAGGTGCAACAGCCGCGCAGCCGCCCGATCGGACAGCGGCTCTTGCGCGATCAGTTCCTCGGGCAGGCGATAATCGAAATCGGAGACCAGCACAAAGCGATTATGCCTGAGTGTCTTCTGCGGCCCACCTATAGGAATGAAAATTAACCACAGCGGCACGGAGACCACAGAGAAGATTCGAAAGAAGCCAAAAACTCCGTGTCCTCCGTGGTAAACGATTTTCGGGCGAACCGGGCGTGCACCCGCCCGCGCCAGTTTATGGCTTCCCTTTTGCGGAAACCGTTTCGTGCGGTAGGATAGCAATCTAAGCCTTTCCAGCGCGTTGGGGCCCAAATTCATGAAGACCGAGCAACAACACAGGGACGAGATTGTCCGCTTCGGCAAGATGCTTCACCAGACCGGTCTGGTGGCCGCGACCGATGGCAATCTCTCCGTGCGCCTGGAAAACGGAAATGTCCTGTGCACTCCGACCCTGATGAGCAAGGGTCTGATGGAAGCGGACGACCTGGTCATAGTGGACCAGCGCGGCGACAACGTGAGTGGCTGCCGGGGCGTGTCCAGCGAAGTCGCCATGCACCTGTTGATTTACCGCCTGCGTCCGGATGTCGGCGCAGTGGTGCATGCTCATCCTCCCACCGCGACCGGCTATGCGGCTGCCGGTATGGCGCTGGACAGCGCTTTGTGTTCGGAGATTATCGTGACCCTGGGCTCGGTGCCGCTGGCGAACTATGAAACTCCTGGCACGCAGGAACTGGCCGAAGCGCTGGCTCCACTGGTTGCCGAGCACGATGCCATCCTGATGGCGAACCACGGCGTGGTCACCTACGGCGCGGACTTGCTGACCGCCTACATGAACATGGAGACCGTGGAACACTTTGCCAAGATCGCGTTGGTGACGCATTTGCTGGGTAAACAGCAACCGCTGAGCGATCAGCACGTGGACAAGCTGCGGGAAATGCGGGTGAAATATCGCAACCACGTCGCGGTGGGGCACGGGAAAGAGTGATTCGAAGTACCTCAGGGGCTAAAGCCCAAGATTATTATGAACGGCTTGGACGCGGGCCTGAAGGCCCGCACTACCCGATCCGCACTATCCGGTCGTTCCTCATTCTCCTCCAAAGCTGAAGCGCATTCCGGCGCGGAAGTTTGCCCGCAGAGCGGGATATCCCAACACCTCGTTGTAATGATTGTTCAGCGCGTTATTCACGTTCGCGTAAGCCGTGACGTGATGATTGATGGCGTACCAGCCGCCGAGATCGAGGCGGGCATAACCCGCGGCATGGTAGATGGGCGGAATGTATCCGAACAGGAAGTCAGAGTCCGGGCGCTGCCCGACTGCGGTGCCGCCGAGGAATCCGCCCCAGCGCTGCCGGGTATAAGTCAGCAGCATCATGCCCGCTTGCTTGGGACGGCGCAGCAGCGGAGCTCCCGTGCCGTAAATGCGCGGATCGCAACCCGCATTGGGATCGCAAGGCGGCGCCTGCTGAATCTGGGTCGAAGTGTAGGTGTAAGCGGCGGTCGCCGACAGATGGTTGGCAATACGGCCGCTCAACACCACTTCCGCGCCCTGCGCCATCGCACGATTGAAG
Organism: Acidobacteriaceae bacterium; assembly: GCA_003160215.1. GTDB lineage: Bacteria > Acidobacteriota > Terriglobia > Terriglobales > Acidobacteriaceae > Bog-257. The sequence goes on along the minus strand of PLQW01000113.1, from coordinate 6,072 downwards.
TTGACGTATTGGCTGGTGTTGGTATCGGAGTTGTACACGTACTCGATCTGGTTGCGGAACTGATTGTGGAAATACACGGCGCTGAGGGACACGCGGTTGTCGAACAGCGACTGCAGCACGCCGGCTTCGATGGCCCGGTTCTGTTCCGGTTGGAGGTTGGGATTCGGCAGCGTGGGGAAGGTCCCGGTGATGCCAAACGTCTGCTCGAAGCTGGGCTCCTTGATTCCCTCGGAGTAGCCAAAGTGCAGGCGGGTGCCGCTGAAGAGGGTGTTTCCGCGCAGCGCCAGGAACGTCAGGGAAGCGCGCGGGCTGACTTTGCCGCCAAAACTGCTGTTGTTGACGTAGCCAACGCCCGCGAGAACCGACAGCCGCCGCCACACGATGGTCTGCTGTGCGAACAGATAGTTGTTGAAGCGCAGACCGTGGGTAGTCGTGATTCCAAAGTCAGAATCGTTGTTGATGTAGCCGTTTTCGTCTTCAAAGTTGTAACCCAGCGTGGTTTGCGCCCACGGCCGCGGGCTGTAGATTCCCTGATAGGAGAAGCCGGCGAGGTTGTACTTGGCCAGGCTGTTGAAGGCGCTGTCGAATGGCCGGTTGGGATCGTCGACGGGGTTCACGTTAAGAGCGACGTGGTGGTACTCGAAGCCGCTGAACTGGTGCTGCCAGGCGCCCGGCCCGCTGATCGTGAGATCGCCGCTGGCCAGGAAATTGTTCTGGTGCGCGTATTGGTTCGGGTCCGGCGGCAGCTCGGGATTCCCGTTGAACCACCAGTTCGACTGAATGCCCGTCCAACTGTTGTAGTGACGTGCGCGCAGGCGAAATGCCACGCGATCGGAAAGTCGCACGCCCAGGTTTCCGCCCTGCAGCGAGTTCGAATAGGCGTCGTTCACTCCCTGGCCTTGGGTGTTGAACTGGTTGGCGAAGACGTTGTAGTCGAAAATTCCGCGCGCTCCCGCCAGCGACGCATAGCCGTTGGCGGTGGAGAAATTTCCGCCGTCGGCGCCGAATTGAATCTCCGGGGTGCGCGTGCTGCCGGTCGCGGTCCAAAGCTGCACCACGCTGGTCATGGCGTCCGATCCGTACACCGTGCTTTCGGGACCGCGTTCCACCTCGAGCCGGTCGATGTTGTTCATGGGAACCACGCCGAAATCGAAGATACCGCCGGGATCGTTCACGGGCACGCCGTCCACCAGCACCTTGTTGTAATTGGATTCCCCGCCGCGCACGAACAAGCTGGCGAGATTGCCGCGCCGCCCGGTGCTGCTGACGATTGCTCCGGGAATGTAGAGCAAGGCATCCGGGGCGGAGACGGGATTGATTGCGGTCAGTTGCTCACTGTTCAGCACTCCGACCGAAGTGCCCGTCTGCTCAGGCGTCGCGGGAGTTGCGGTGGCGGAGACGACCACGGTTTGGGGCGTCGTGGTGAGCGTCAATTGAACGTTGAGGCTTTCCGTCGCCGGAATGGAAATCTGTTGCGACTGCTCGGCGAATCCCGGAGCGAGCACTACCAGCCGATACTGCCCGTCGGCGAGATGCGGAAACGTTGCTGTACCATCGCCGGCGGTGGTTTGCACTCCTACCCCGGCGTCGTCGCTTATGCGAAACAAGCTGACCTGCACACCGGAGACGTGCCCGCCGGCAGGGCTTTCCACTGATACTTTGAAATCGGATGCGAAGGCTGCTGTGCAACACAGCAGCGCTATGAGAAATCCACGAACAATGGTCAAGAGACGAACGCTGGACATGACACTCTTCCTTTACACGCGAAAGGGGTTGGTGATCAGGGCACCCCATCGCACGCAAAATCGGCGTGCGCCGGGGCCCCCGTAGTTCGCGCCGGTCTCCTGGCTGGCGAGTTGCGATTTGCATCGCGGACAGCGGCGGGGGCCTTCCCGTTTGCACAGTGGCCGATCCACCAAAGACTCGCTTACAGTTGCGCGGCAGCGCGGGTTTCACACCCGCTTCCCAGTTCCGCCGGTGAGATGACGGAACGCGCGAACACGAATTGGCAAGGAACAATCCCAGACCGAGTTGGTTCAGGATGAGATTCGACTGTACTGACGCGGGAGAAAAGTGTCAATCCTGGGCTGGGATAGGAGGTAGAGGCCTTCAAGTCTGCCCTCTCTAATAACTAAGTAGTAATAGCGCGGGAATTTTGGGGCCGGGGGGCGGGCGGCGGGAGAGGAACCGGGCGGCAGCTCCGAGCGGCGCAGAATCAGCTTGAGAAAGGAGTGAAGGCGACGTGGGCCTAGAGACTACTTGGGGTATGAAGCACAGTATCCTGAATAAGTGTTTGGTTCTTCACCTTTGCCTCTTTGATTGGGCCATTGATATGTCTCGACAAACCTAAGAGTTGAACGCTGAATTTTCACGCTGTATTCGGTTTTCTTGCCAGTCGGATTCTCAAATGAGTAGCTAAACGTAACATTGCTCTCCGTAATTGAGGAATGGGCGTTGAAGACAAGTTGCTTAGACGGAGGAGGCTTCGTTTCTTCAAAGTCAAACGATCCATCTGATTGCTTCGTCCATTTGCCGTACGCCACCCGAGAATCATCTAAGACGCCTTTCTTGAAGAGGTGGTATCCAACCAACGGAAATGCCCCCTTTTCACTGGTCGCTTGATGAAATGAAATGAGGAAGAAAACGTCGTCGCCGGGTCGAAAACAGGCGTATGAATCATCGGACGTGCTTTGCAAAACGGTCATATCGTGGCCTTCGATCATCTCATTGAATGATCGACAACTTTGTGTATTTCGGTCGCCTGAGCAATCCGCGAGCAGCGGATTTTCGGCTTGTACGGGCTGCCCGGGAGCGGATTGGAGAACAGCCCACACGACAAGTGGCAGCAGCATGGGTGAATTGTGAACGCAATCAGAAGAAGAATCAATAGAATCTTAGAAACGGATCCACTTCCCCTTGGGGGCGGGGGGCACGATCACGCTACCGCGTTCCGGCCTCGGCGCGGGGCGCTGGACGTACGGCTCCGGCGCTGGGCGCGCGGGAGTACGGAACCGGGGGCGGGCGGTGGGTCACGGGAACGGGAGGGAGGGGTCCGGATGGTAGAGGCTCGCCAGATTTATCGCGATTTCATCTGCAATTATTAGCTGAGCTACGGCGGAGACTCGTGGGAATGGTGACATGATGTTCTAACTATTTTGGGATAAGCGTGAACGGCTTGTGCTCCACTTCTTTCGGCTCGCAACTCTTGCAATCGAACTTCTGCCAGCCCACAGAAATCCCCTCGATGCGTTTGTCGAGAGGAGGTCGATTTCAATGTCATCTTGACGACTGCACCAGTTAGTTACAGTCCGCGCATATGCGCCCAAACTTTTGGTGTATGTGCAGGGGAAGACGTGCGTGGGCCTGTCCTCGCCATTTCCCGTCGGAACCTTTCTTCAATTCGCTACGAGTGAATCCAGCCGCTTCTTTAATTTGGGTGGGAATGCTAACCCAATCCATGTACAGGTAGTCGCCGTCCTGCCTGATGGTATAGTCGCGCCCCGATGTAAGAGAGGTCCAAACGGTGCCACCTGTTAAGCCATCACTCCTGCTCACAACAGAGTCTAGTAAAGAACGCATATCGATTCGGGGACGCTCCAGATGGAAAATCATTTCACGGTGTCGCGAACGGGCGAGACGGGTGTACTATGGCTCCGGTTTCAAGGCCAACAAGGAAATTCCGCCTAAGATGACCCTTAATCGTGCCACCTGGCGAACGGAATGGTTTCTTGCCGTCAGCCTGGCGACCTGTCTCGCCTTCGCGGTCGCCGGCAAGTCACTCCAGTCCGCCCTCGCAAATCCCCTTGTGCTTGCGTTTGTGTTTCTCTGGCTCTTCGCCGCGATCCTCGGCTCGGCGATGTCGGTCGTGCGCCAGGCGGAACACATTGCCGTGCTTCTGGGCGAACCTTACGGTACGCTGGTCCTCACCCTGTCGGTGACGTTCATCGAGGTGATGAGCATCTCGGCTGTCATGCTGCACGGGGAGAACAACCCGACTCTCGTGCGGGACACATTGATGGCCGTGATCATGATCATTCTCAACGGGATGGTGGGCTTATCGCTTCTGGTCGGTGCGTGGAAGCACCGGGAACAACACTACAACCTCCAGGGCGCCAACGCCTACCTCGGTGTCATCATACCCCTGGCCGTCTTGGCGCTGGTCCTGCCGAATTGCACGGTAACCACAGCTGGCCCGACGCTTTCCCATCCGCAGGAGTGGACACTCGCCTTGTTAACGATTAGCCTCTATGCCGTCTTCCTGGCCGTGCAGACCGGACGGCATCGCGGCTATTTCAGGGTGAGCGATATGGATGCGATAGAGGAGCACAAGGTGGCGTCTTCGGGTCCCCGTTCATTGCCGTACCATGTCGCGCTGCTCACACTCTACATATTGCCGGTCATTTACCTGGCCGAGCAACTGGCCTATCCCGTCGATTATGTCACCGAGACGCTTCACGCGCCGCAGGCCCTGAGCGGTGTCGTAATCGCGCTTCTGGTGGCAACGCCGGAGGCGATCGGGGCCGTGCGGGCGGCGCTGGCGAACCAGATGCAGCGTTCGGTCAACATCTTCCTGGGGTCGGTACTGTCGACGATTGGACTCACCATACCAGCCATGCTGGCGGTAAGCAACTTGACTGGCCATCCGATTGTGCTGGGGGTGGAGCATGCCAACTTATTACTCTTGCTATTGACTCTTGGCCTCAGCATCCTCACCTTCGCCAGTGGGCGTACCAACGTGCTGCAGGGCGTCGTCCACCTGCTGCTGTTCGTCACCTTTCTGCTCCTGCTCGTGCAGGGCTGAAGGCGCCCGCGCTCTAGCGCTGAGTTGGGAAATTTGCTCTGTTCAGCGTGAAGATGGATCGCCGCCTCGTCCAGTCGACGCAGGAAACGGTAAAGCGTCGTGTAGTCGGGAACCGAACCAAGCCGGAGCGCGCGGCGCAGTTCGCAGTGTTCGGCCAGTCGCACTTCCGCTTCTCGATAGGTCCAGTCCTCGTAGCGCATGAGGCACAAGATGGCCAACAACTGCGGCTGCGTGAACTGGTGTTTGCTAAATGCCGTGCGATAACGCGGTCCACTACCTTGTCTCTGGACTATGCTGCTTGAACATCAATGTGTGGCAGCACTGGCGGGGCGTCTCTCCATTGTTCGTTCCTTCCGTGAACCTCGTGAATAGGTGCGGGCGCATCGGTCACGATAGTGACAGTTGGTTCTACGAGTTGGTTACTATACAGGGCAGAGTTGGAGGCCTCTACCTCCTATCCCGTCAATCCTGGGCTGCGGAAAACTGCGTCTCTGCGAAGGCAGTCACACGTTCCAGAGCGGCCTGCATTTCTGCGTGATAGGTCTCCAATGCCGCATCGTCGGCGTCCGGCGCAACGAAGATGTTTTTCGCCACCCGCACATAGGCGCGCGAAAACGGTTTGGGAATGAGCATGGCGTCCCAGGTCTTCAAGACCCAGGCCTTCTCCACGGCGACGTAGAACGCAGTGATGGGGATGCCGGTTAGGCGCGCCAGCGTCACCGGGCCTTTTTTGGCGATGTAGCGCGGACCGCGGGGACCATCAATGGTGAAAGCTACGGCGCCCCCGGCTTTTACCATCGTCTCCATTTCCAGCAGACCGCGCTGGCCTCCGCGCGGGCAGTTACCCTACTTCTTCGGATAGCCAACCGTCTGCGCCAGCAGAACCTTCTGGTTTGGTCCCAACTTCATGATCTTGGCTAGCGCGTCGCGATCCACAGAACCTCGGACGACCGTTGCCAATCTTTCTGAGGTACAGAATAGATACACATTTTCACTGATGAAACCTACGTCGGCGGCAGTGAAGAACTCCGCTTCACTCCCCGATTGTCCGGTCTTGCTGAGATCCGCGACGTAAACCAGGTTTAAGGGTGCAGCGGCGACAAAGGCTTGCGTTCCCGTGGCCGCGCGCACATCTTGCGCCAGCATCGGCTCAAGGCGGTTTGCTTTGGCGTTGTACAGAAACAGGCCATCGCCCATAGCTACGTAGATGTCAATCTCCTGCCAGTTCATCGCCGAAGGCGCGGTACGTCCGCCATCCGGACGATTAATAC
>PLQW01000215.1 GCA_003160215.1 Acidobacteriaceae bacterium | reverse complement strand
GCTGTGCCACGGAATTTGGCCTGCAAATGGCCGCTCTTGATCCAGCGCGTTACTGCGTGAGGGTCGATCCCCAGCGCTTGCGCAAGACTGTAAGCGGAATAGAAGCTCCCGTCATGCTTGAACCGCATTCGTTTCAACTTGAGGTGGATTCCGGTCACGGTACGAGAGTATCCAGCGGCCTTCAACTTGAGGCGCGTGCGCTCGTCGCTCATCCACGCATACCGGGCCAGAATGCCTAACTCCGCCTCGCTCCATGGCAGCTCTTTGGTTCGCGCCAACCCCAATTCGCGGGCACGCTTCTTCAGCGCCCAAGGCGGCATACCGACCTTCTTGGCCAGCGGCCGGATATCAAAACGAGTCTTTGCCTCTCGACGATTGTGATAAGTCTCCCGGATAAGGCGGTCGATCTGATCGGTGAAGACGTACTTGCGTCGGCTCTGGACTTTGACGCGATCACGGGCGACGCAGAGGGATGTCTTACAAACCGGCTGAGACTGGCTCGCGTATAACTGTTCCATAGCAATTCCTGATGTGCAGGTTCTGAGTTCTGAGCCTCGGTGAACAAGGGATGACCGACTGGAAGACCACAACGTTGGGTAAGACAGGCTGGAAAGTACTCCGCCTCGGTCTGGCATCCAGTTATGGTGCGGACGAGCGTTGCGTGCGGATGGCGTTTGAGCGGGGCGTCAACTACCTGTATTGGGGCTCAATGCGTACCGCCAAGTTCGGCGACGGACTGCGCAGCCTGCGATCACGTCGGGATCAGTTCCGCCTCATTATCCAGTCCTATTCGCGTATCGCCGCACTGGTCCCGTGGAGTCTGGAGCGCGCATTGAAGTCGCTTGGCATGGATCACGCTGACATACTTCTTTTGGGACTCTGGAACAAGGACGTCCCCCCTGCAATCGTCGACCAGGCGCTGCGGCTTCGAGAGAGCGGTTTGATACGCGCTATCGCTGTCTCGACCCACAATCGGCCGCAGGCAGCAGCAATGGCCAACCATAATGGCAATGTTGATGTCCTTCATGTGCGCTACAACGCGGTGCATCCGGGCGCTGAACGAGACATCTTCCCAAAACTGCCGGCGCCTGAGGTCAGGCCCGGAATCGTAGCGTTCACGGCCACCTGTTGGGGCGATCTGATGAAGCCTGGCAAGGTGCCCGCCGGTGAAAGAATCCCCTCGGCGGGCGATTGTTATCGGTTCAACTTGACGAACCCTGCGGTTGACCTCTGCCTGACGGGACCCAGATCAGTCTCCGATCTAACTGCCGCGCTTGATGCCTTGGACAAGGGTCCAATGACTCCAGAGGAAATGGAATGGATGCGACGTGTGGGCAAAGCCAAGTACTTCAAGCCAAGAGTGTTCTCCATCAAAGGGTAACCGCATAAGGAACACCCATGCCGCTCGTACAAAACTATCTCTTCCCGGCAATGTGGCTTAGCTTCCTGGCCTATTGGTGGGCGATTTCGAGGAATGTCAAAGAGACCGAGCGGCGCGAGTCCGCTCCTTCGCGGATTGCACGACTGGTTTTGATTGTTGGCGCGGCGGCGCTGCTCTGGCTCCCAAGGGTTCCGCTTCCATGGCTGAACCAGCGCTTTCTTCCTCGTGGCGCCTGGTGTTTCTGGAGCGGCGCGGCAGTTACCGCCGTTGGTCTACTCTTTGCTGTCTGGGCGCGTCGTCACCTCGGGAAGAACTGGAGCCAAGCCGTCACCGTGAAGGAAGGTCACGAACTCACTACAAGCGGCCCTTACGCCCTGGTTCGCCACCCAATCTATACCGGGTTGCTGCTGGCATTTGTTGGTTGCGCAGTGGCCCGTGGCGAGTGGCGCGGTCTGCTTGCTGTAGCCCTTGTCTTCGTCGCACTATGGCGCAAACTGAGGCTTGAGGAGAAGTGGATGCGCGCGCAGTTCGGCGAGTCGTATGAAGCTTACTCTCGGCGAGTGGCGGCGCTGGTGCCACATGTCATCTGAGCCTGATCGAGGCCCGCTCGAAACGCCGCTCCCGAGCAACCGTGCTGTCCTACAATGAACTTTATGGCCGAGAACCCGAAACGCGCACTCTTGGTTATTGACGTCCAGAATGAGTACTTCACGGGCAAGCTGCCCATTACATATCCCGCAGGGAGTCTGGCCAACGTGTTGTCTGCCATGGATGCGGCGCGCGACCATGGGGTGCCGGTGGTCGCGATTCAGCACGCGTCACCACAACCTGACGCCCCAGTCTTCCGCAAAGGAAGCAAGGAATGGGAACTGCATGCGGAGGTGGCGGCGCGACCGCATGATGTACTCATTCACAAGTCGCTGCCCGGCAGTTTTACCGGCACGGAGCTCGAAAGATGGCTGCGCGAGCGCCGTGTGGGGACGGTTGTCATTGCCGGCTACATGACCCAGATGTGCTGCGACACGACGGCACGGCAGGCCATGCACTTGGGATTTGGAGTTGAGTTTCTATCCGACGCAACCGGCACACTGGCGATCAAGAACACTGCGGGAGAGGTGTCGGACGAAGAGTTGCATCGGGCGATCCTGGTCACCCAGCAGATGCGGTTCAGCCGCGTCATGAAGACGGCTGACTGGATGAAGGAGCTCTGAACGCAGGCTGCTCGCCTCAACAGATGCGCAGTTTGCAGTGGGTGAAGAACTATGCGGGTACTGTTCCTCTCGGCGATGGATGAGGCAGGATCGATGACGCCCTTGCCCTTTGGACTGGCCTGTGTCGCGGCGGCGACGGAGAGGGCTGGTCATGAGGTGCAATTGCTGACCCTCCCGTCGACAATCGACCTGAAGGGGAGGATCCGGGAAACAATCCAGAGACAGCGTCCCGACGTCATCGGGATTTCCGTCCGGAACATCGACGACCAGAACATGCCCAACCCGCAGTTCTTGCTGGAGAATAGCAAGAATGTTGTGGCAACCTGTCGTGCGACATCCCCGGCCACTATCGTGTTGGGTGGCGCTGGCTATAGCATCTTCCCTGAAAGCGCGTTGGCTTATCTTGGCGTCGACATGGGCATTCAGGGGGAAGGCGAGGTGGCGTTTCCTGCCTTGCTTTCTTGGATCGAGCGAGGCAAAGAAGGGCCGGCACCGCCAGGGGTGTATCTAGCAACCAGGCCGCCGACTCCAAGAGCATGTGGTGCTGATCTGGATGCGTTGCCGCTGCCCAACCCGAGCCTTTGGTTGCACTCAGAGCTTGCAACAGCGCGAATACCGGTCCAGAGCAGGCGAGGCTGTCCGCTGGATTGCATATATTGCTCGACCAGCATCATCGAAGGCAGACCGGTGCGCCGACGGTCGCCCGCGGCAGTCGTGCACTGGCTCACAGAAGTGCGGCAATGCGGGTTCCGGGACTTTTATTTCGTCGACAACACCTTCAATGTGCCGCTAGCGTACGCGAAGGAGTTGTGCCGCAAGATCATCGCGGAAGAACTAGGGCTGGACTGGTGGGCAATCGTATACCCGAAGTGGGTTGATCCTGAACTTGTGGAACTCATGTCAAAAGCAGGCTGCACGCAGGTGAGCCTGGGATTCGAGAGCGGTTCAGAACCAGTGCTGCGGCAACTGAACAAACAGTTCAATTGCGCCGAGGTGGTTACAATTGCCGTGATGTTTCGCGACGCCGGCATAAAGCGCAATGGATTTCTACTGCTCGGAGCGCCCGGCGAAACCAGAGATTCGGTCGAAGAGAGTCTGGCATTTGCGGATGGGATGCAGCTTGATGCGCTCAAAGTCACGGTGGGGTTGCGGATCTACCCTCAGACGCCGCTTGCGCGTATGGCGGTCGCCGATGGGGTAATCAGTCCTGATGACGATCTCTTGTTTCCGCGTTTCTATCTGACCCCCACGTTGCGAGATTGGCTGCCAGCCCGCATAGCGGAACGTGATAGCCAACAGCCAACTGCATAGTGACTCCTCGACGTTTAGTTCGCCGTTCGGAGATATTCCTGCTCACGGACAAAGTTGCATCCGCGAAACCTGAGGCTCTGACTGCCCCGTAGTGTTGCGGCTCTTGTGCACCTCGGCAGGCTGGGTTGACAATTTTCAGCGATGCTTACCGACCGACCGCCGAGCACAGCAGCGTTACGGGCAAGGTTTCTTGAGAGCGACCGGCTCACAGCGTTGGACATCCCCAATGACGACCGGTTGCAAGCGTCGGCAGAGTCGATCCATTCGGCCATGCACGGCAGCACTGCCTCATCGGTTCGCCACGCATGTACGGAGTTTCTTTCGGTTGCGTCTGGTTTCTACCTAGTCCGCCAGCCCGCGATCCGAGTACTTGCTGCCCGCCCGCTTCGAGTCCGCGAAGGCGGTTCGTCGATCGAGTTGTTCGGGGACTACGATCCCGAAACGATGCTCATCCGTCTCTGGATGCGGACCGCCATCCGGAAACAAGTCACCTCGTTCGGCACGTTCCTCAGCACCCTCTGCCACGAGTTCTGCCATCACCTCGACTGCCAGCGCTTCGGGTTTCGGGAGTCGTGGCATACACGTGGCTTTTACGAGCGTACTGCTGCGCTCTACCACCACGCACGCGGCACTCCGGTGAAACCTTTGTTCTGGGTGCGAGCGCCCGGCGAGCGTTGGCGGATCGACTGGCCCCGAACTAATCGTGGAGCCTGACGTCTCGACGAGATGCCCGCGCCGAGACGCACATAGGGATGTGCCGTTGTGGGATTGTGTCAAGATGACAGAACCAAGGTCGAGCCGGGGTTTCAGACAGGCCAAAGCGCAAAACCGGATTGCAATGTCGGATCGCAGCCGGCCAGACAAATACAACCCTGATTGCCGACGATCAGTTCGGAACTACTTTAGCTTCCTGGAAGCGCGTCTATCGGCACCGATACAACCACTCGGGTTCATTCTTGCCGTCTGAGCGAACAGAGTAGCCGATGCAACAAAGTAGCCCAACACGCTGGATCTTTGACGGCGAATCGTCCGATAATCGTTTTCAGTGAAAGCGCTCTCACGGCAGCGATACGAAGCACTCGCTGGATACAGTCGTACTCCATTGTCGCTTCTAACGGGCATTGAGCATGAGTGGTATTCCGAGCAGAACGAAAAGGTACTAGGCGTTATCGTGCAGGACAGAGCCGACGAGGATTTCGTGTGCATCATCTCTGGACGCGACCGCGTAGGGCGATATCGGGCAGTCTGGCTGTCGGACTTCTTCGAGAACATTGAAGACGCACAAGCAGCGATGCCCGACCTGCTCAGGGACTGGGCAGCAAAAGACCCTGCGGAGTACGAACAGGCAGATGAACCGGCAAGAGCGATGGATTTTTTTCGGCCGCGACATCCACCCGAGCGTCTCCATCCTACCTTCGTTAGTATCGTAAATTTGGAGGCGTATTCTCCGGCAAAGGGCATCATGGAAGCGATGATGTACTACTTTGAAGACCCGGACGGGAACTTCGTGGAGCAGTTTCAGAGCACGGCATTCGACGCAAGATTCTGGAAACTATATCTGTTCGCCGTTCTCGCGGAGTGTCGTTACGCTGTTGACCGAACCCACCCCGCACCTGATTATCTTTGCAGGGGCATCCCAGGCGAATTCTTCATGGAAGCGGTGACCGTAAATCCAACCATCATCAACGGACAGAATGTCGAGACAGGCAAACCTGCTGACCCGAGACAGATGGAGGAGTACATGTACCACCATTTACCAATCAAGTTCGCCGGGCCGCTGACCAGCAAACTCGGACAAAGATACTGGGAACAGGCTCATATCGGTGGGCGACCCATCGTTCTTGCAATTGCGGATTGTCATTACAAGAACTCAATGACATGGTCACAAACGGGGCTCGTGACATATCTATATGGCCATATTTTTCGGCATCACTTTGAGGATGGGAAACTGGTCGTCAGAGCAGAACCGATTGCCGAACACATTAAAGGACAGAAGCGAATCCCGTCAGGTTTCTTCTACCTCCCAGACTCGGAGCACATCAGCGCGGTCGTATCGAGCCGAGAAGGAACTGTCTCGAAGTTTAGCCGCATCGGATTGAAAGCGGGGTTCGGTTCTCGACGTGTTCGCATGGTAAGAACTGGGAAGAGATACGTACACGACCCCAACCGTGCGGAACCGGAGGAGTTCACGATACTGGTCAATGACCCAAGCTACCAAGAAGATTGGTCGGAGGGCCTGGAGGTTTATCACAACCCGAACGCACGACTTCCGTTTGATCCTTACCTTTTACCTCTTGCTACTCACCACTTCTTCGAAAATGGTCAACTCCGCTCGCTCATCCCGGAGAATGCGCCGTTTGGCAGCATGACCATAATCGGCATCGACGACGAGCATCTCGATGCGGATGCCGGTGACCACGTTGAGCCTCTGCACAGCGGGTAACAGGGCCTCGCCTATCTGTTGGTGAGAGTACTTCAGAGATGCGAAACTTCATTGACGATTCCGGTTCGTTCAATTGGCACAACCAAGGAGTCTCGTTGTTTTGTGGCGTCACCATCGCTGAACGCGACTTTGCTGCTGTCTCCGAACGGTTTGCAAAATGGAGAAGGTCTATCGTCGGAAGCAAGAGCACACGGGAATTGAAGGGAGCGGATTTAACCCCTAAGCAACTCGATTCGTTCACATACAAGGTGCTACCAGCGACGGACCGGGACGTCTGGTTAACGGTCGTGGGCGCAGATACCCGAGTTACTTCACAAGAGTTCGCGGCTAGAGTATCCGAACAGGCGTCTGCGATGTTCCTTCGTGCTTCGGAACTCATGGAGGAAGCGGGTAACAAGCGACTGAAGGAAAGCTACCGTCAGTTATCAGGATGGGCGAAGAACAGAAGTCCCCAGAACATACTCTGGATAATCGTGCTAGAAGAGACGGTCATTCAGACTATTCACCACTGCATCGCGCGATTCTTAGAACCACAAGACGCCACTGAATTCGAGGATTTGCGCATTAGCATTGACGAGAGTTTTATACGAAGAGATGAACACATCGCGTTCTGGCGTGAATGGCTTCGCAACGGGCTACAGAGTCGGTCAAAGAAAGAGGGAATGCCGATCCCGATTGAATGGCAAAGCTACGACCACCCGTTCATCCGCGCCTACCGAACGTATCCCGGTCTTTTGAATTTGCATAAGCTGTTCGTCCGAGATACAGGCTTCTTCCGTTCGGTGAACTCCTTCGGGCTCCAGATTGCCGACATTTGCGCGAACATCTGCTATCGGCATCATCGCGGCGAGGAGGGCATCTCTGCATACCACAAGATACGTCCTCGAATCGTAGGACGCGATGGACGTGAAGTTACCCTCGTTCACGTCGATGGACGCAGTCTGCACCAAGACGACCCTCGCAATCACGTCGAATTACAGGATATGACGGCATGGAAGAACTTGGCAGACAAACGACGGTCGAGGAGCACGTAATTGACCGGCACAAGATTGTGATAATGAGACGGAGCGTAGTCCGGATGCTTGAGCAGTCGTGTGGTTTCGGCTGGCCTGTCAGAAGAGCGACAGCTGGCCGGATTCGATGGACTTGCGTGAAGAACCGCGCGACATGCTGACAGCTTCCACGAGACCGGCATCGGGAATCGCATTAAGCGTTGATGGCACCATCGCAGGGATCTCGATGTCGGCGTGGTCAATTTGCCTATCCTCCGGTTTTTCATGCACGGGTGACGCCTTCGAGGGCCGCAGTTGCTGCACGTTTCGCCAGATTGAATCTGCAGATTCCCCGATTCCCTTGTTCTCCACTAGCTCACGCGCCATCGCCGTGAGCATATCGTCATCACCGTCGATGGCCTGAAGACCTTCGGAAGTGAACTTTCCCTCCATGGCCAACGCCACCAGCAGCTTCTTCCCCATCAGCCGGAGACAGACTTCCTGCATCGTCCCCTTGTAGGCAAAGAACTTCACCTCCACGGGGCGCCTCTGTCCAATACGCCATGAACGTCGGCTGGACTGACGCAGCGTGTGTAATGAATAGCCCGTCTCGTGAAACAAGATTGTCGGAAAGTCCAGCAGATCCAGCCCGGTCTCAACGATCTTGGGATGGCAAATCGTGACATCGATTCCACGGCGCAGCTGCTCACGGTACCAGGCTTCCCGCCTGTGAGTGGGAACGCTAGCGCGCAGGATCGCCGCCCGTATTCCCTCAGCACGAAACAGCTGTTCCAGCCGCGCGGTAACGTCGTGTTTGTTGGTGTAGACCGCATAAACTTGGCACTTGCGGCCACGTGCAAGCTGGGCTTTCACTTCTTCGATCAGCGCCCGCTCTTTTGCATATGTTTGGTTCTTGTCCAGATCAACCGTTTCCGCAATGACAAACGATTCACGGCACTTGGTTTCCGGGTCGAATTCAGACCCGTACAGAGTGCCAAAGCCATACGGATGGTCTGGCCAGGCGAGCAGAGCGTTCAGCATGGTGCTTGCAACGCTGCTGTTTCCACGATGCTCCTTCAGGCAGGCAGTAATCTCTTCTTCGAGGTCCTCATAAGCCGTCTTCAGCGGCTCCTCCATCGCCACCGGTACGACGTCCTCTCGATAGCTGGGCAAACCGTCCGAAATGTCCTCCAGCCCGATGAAAGCGCAATGGTCCATCAGATACTTGCCGAACAGAAGCGGTGAAGCGCCGGGTTTGCGTTTGATGGTGACCGTTTTCTTGGTTTTCCTGGAGCAGGCATTGTCTTCGACCGTGATGCGCTCGATGGTCTCGATTACGCCGAAGTCGCGCGTAAAGCGTTCTCGCCCTGCGGAGCCCCACTCATAGCCGTCCTCAATCATGCGCTTGGCATCGGTGCGGAACAGGGTGTTGAACAGATCATCCGCATAGCCGGAAAGCAGGGTCCCAGTTAATCCCAGGAAGCGTCGTGCCGCTTTGTTGAGCACTCCAAGCGCATTACCCTGAGCCGTGTCGCCCGCGAGCTGATGAATTTCATCTGCAATGGCGTAATCCCACCATTCGGCCATGTAGCGTCCCATGTACTCCGCCGGCGCCATGCGAGCAATCTTGTTGCAGTCCGCTTGCCAGAGCGCGGAGTATTTCGTGGTCCCTGCTTTCGAATCCTCCACGATCTCGTTCAGGCGTTTCTTCTCGAAATCGAGCACGCTCAGTCGCACCCCATCCGTCTCGACAGGACAGCCGGTGTCCGGGTTCGTAAGCGACCCGAGGTACCTTCCTGAGCGGCTTTTGCCGTAACAGTGCTTCCAGAAATAGGAGAGCTTGGCTTTCTCTCGGCCAATGCAGAAGATCGTGGTCCCGGGACAGAGCCTGCGCCAGCCTCTACGTCCCAGACGCCGCAACTCTGCGAGCGAGGTGTGCAAGCCCTCGCGCACGATTTCGCCGCGCCGCAGTCGGACCTCGTTGATGCCATGAGGCTGTGTCGGATCACCGCCATTGCGCATGTCGTCGATGAGAAACACCCGCACTTGAGGCAGTGTTAAGAAGGTCTCCCGCGCCCATTTCTCGACCAAGTGCGGTGGCGCCATCACCAGGCCCGAATATGGCCTGCCGGCGCTATGAACCAACATGCTTCCGAGAGCAATGAGTGTCTTGCCAGAGCCGCACTCCGCCACGACATTGGCGTTGCGCGCAAAAAGCCAACGCTTGCTCACACCCATGATCGCCAGGGTTTGTGCCGGATAGGGCGCGCGCAGCATCCGGGAGAGTAGTGGAGTCGGCGTTTCGTCGGCGCCGTGCAGGGCGGGGTACGATGAGAGGATCCGTTTTCCGAGCTCCGCACTGTGGAGCTGCATATACGTGTAAATGTCTACAGGGCTCTGCATGAATCTCTCCGGACAAGATCGGTGTGGCAAGTACAGTTGCGGCGGTCAGTTGTTTCGGTTCGGCCATGTCGGCCATCCAAGTAGGATCGAGCCAGGTTATTTGTCTCCAGGCGCACGAGAAGAAAGGGAAGAGAAGGCGGGATGAAGCTGGAGGTGGATTGCTATTCCGGTCGAACAGCGGACGAAAGGCCGGTTCGATTTCGGCTTGACGATTGTCAGTACATGGTCGAGGAGGTGCTGGACCAGTGGTACGGCCCGCAAGATGCCTTTTACAAGGTACGCGCGGACGACGGCAATCTCTACATCCTGCGCAGGGAAACGTCGACGCCCGATGGGCCTTGGCATCTGGTGTCGTTCCGCCAACTGCCGCGCCAGAGTTGATTTGGGAACTTGATCGTCGTCAGGCTCTGCAATCCGTCCTCTTCGGCTGCTGGACCCAGCACCTTCAATCTTCGTCCGGCAGCATGAACGTCATCACGGGCGCGCCGTCATCGCCAGGTCCAGAAACCGCCTTCAGCGTTACGAGCCGCATCCCCTCTGGCCCGCTCCGAGCCGTCGCGTCGATCGTCTCGTTTGACGACAGTGCCGGATCAGCAACGATGCAGTAGAAGTCAAACAGCAGGTTGCACGGGTCAACGCGCTGGGCTGGGACTGCCCCCTTGACGGCGGCATGGAACATCCAAACCACATCCCAGAAGCGGCCTTCCAAGCTCTGGTCTGGCGGCAGGTTCGCCTCCTCATCTATTGCCCACACGTAGCGATGAAATGCGGTAGCGGTCATCGCGAGCGGCCACTTCATAAGCTGGCGGCGCATCTCAACCATTGGAGCTTGCTCGCAATCGACCAGAATGCCATCGTCTATCGCTTGCCGGCGGGTGTAGACGTTGAGTACGTCGATAGATTCGTCGCCGGAGCACGCTGCCCAGTGACGGCCGTTAATGCCTCCGCACGACGCACAAATGCGGTCGCCTGTATGTAGCAACGCCATAAGTCGGGTCCTCCCAGAACTGTTCAGAATGTGGGTGTGTAGTACATCCGCGAATGGTCGGTTCTCCGCAGCAGTCGGCGAAGGCCCTTGTTCACGCGGGAATCAGGCGGTCTTCTTGATGAACTGGATTTCGGGCCATTCAACGGCCCCATTTTGGGTAGGAAAAGCGAGTCGATTGCTGCGCAGCCCCTTCCGAAGCAGCGCCAATAACTCTTTTCGCTTGGCCTTGACGGCCACTCCGGCATATCCAAACGCCAGAAGTGGCTGAATACGCTTTTGCTGGTGCAATTGCGAGATCATCCACGATCCCCATTCTGGCGTGGCGGGCAGGCCGTAGTGCCGCACCAGCGAAGACCAAATGAAGGAATGGTCGTCACTTATCAGGAGCAGCCTGCCATCCGAGGTGTTGTCCGCTAATTCCTGCGAGCAACTTACAAGATGTCTAACTGGGCGTTTCCGGCCTTGAACCACGATGGAGCCTCGGAAACACAGCGGCTTCTCGCCCAGCGAGACTATGCTCTCTTCACCGTAAGGATCGACCACGGTAAATGAGTCACCGTTGGCAAAGGCGGCTGCCAAGGCGCCGATCTCCACGTCGCCGCCAACCACTGAGACCAAGTGGGCTTTGCCTCGGTCCTCACCTACAAAGGCATCCAGGAAAACTCGAAGGTTGGTTGCCGTCTTTTCTGTGCGCCGCCGGTAAACGAGTTTGCCGAAGCGTTCATGAGCGTTCTTCATCGCCAGGCTTGGCCTCCTTGGTCTCCTTTAGCTCGATGATCTGGCCACTCTCATAGGCGAGGGTCAGCTCGTGGCTGAACCTTTCGCGTTTGCGAATGATGGTCTCCCCCTCGGATTCACCTTCCTCGTTAAACTCATCGACATACTTGACCGACCGCCAGTGTGCGATGTGGCGCATCTCGCCTTCCCCGAAGAAGCCGTTGAGCATGCCACTACAGGCCAATAGGCCAACGTGGCCTTTGTGTAACGGCGTCACCGGACGGCCCGTCATTTTTTGCTGCTTGCGTACAAGAATGCCGCGAGCATTCTGCATCGCCACAGAGCGCTGCAGCGCATCCTCAATCGCATCCAACGGCAGTCCCGTGTATGTGATCGTCGCGGGGGACGACGATGGGATCGGATAACGCTCCGCGACGTCTTGATTTAGCGTGGGGAGCAATTGTGGCTTGTATGCAATCCGGAGCAAGTCATCCGCTCCTTTGGGCTCGCCGCGCAGATGCGATTTCTTTCGTCTGCCAAACACCACGACCTGATTGAACCGGATGGACTCTGGATGCTCGAGCCGGAAGACGGAAAGCCGATCAAACTGGCTGGCCAATAGACGTGCGCACGTTCCGACTGCGGGAGCTGGGACAACGAACACCAGCACGCCCTCGCTGGTCACCCAGCGATAACAGTGTTCCAAAAACACCAACTCCATCCTTTTGTTACTGTGCGGACCAAACTCGCTGTCATAAGGCGGATTCAGATACAGGAGTGAACAGGTTTCGGCCAACGCCCGGCACTCAAAGGCGCTGCCGTGGACGGTGGCGATTCCTTTCCCGGCGGCTGCCGCGGCCCTGTCTGCATCGAGTTCGACACCGGCCAAGTGCCCGCCGGTGTCTTTGGTGATTTCGATCAACGCGGTGCCGTCGCCGACACAGGGATCGATAGCCGCATAGGGTGCTGTCGGTAACAACAGTGCCCGAATGTTCTGGGCTTCTTCGATGGGCAAGGGAAAATATCCGAGCTTGAGTCTCGCGATCGGGCGGGCCATTTGTTCTCCAGAAGTCTGTGTTTAAGGGAGGGGGTGGTGTGAGAAGCAGGGATCCAAAGAGATAGAACGTTCAAGAGGCGAAACAGCGATCGAATCGAGATTCCGGTTGATTGCGCTCGGGATAACCGTCCCCCAACTATCCCTTGGGAGTGCGCCGCGGTGATCGTGTTCGCGTGACGGCCCACGAAAATGGCGATAATCTACAAGGTCTGAGAGGAAACTCTTGAAAACCAAGCCGCAGCGCTACCAATGCCCCCACTGCAAGTGGGACTTTGCCTTAAGGAAGAAGAGGTGCTGTCCCGGATGCGGCACCCTACTGCTGATCGGATCCGATGCGTTCTCCGATGCCGAGTTTACCGCCCTCGGCAGCTTCTGGATGTGGGAACCTCTGAAAGAGAGATGGGTCTTCATCCGCGACTGGGAGGAACACAAGCAGGAAGCGGGACGGAAGTTCGAGGAGTACTTCAAATCGTCGCGTTTGAGCTCAGGTGATACCGAGGAAATGCGCCGCCCCCTGAGAGAATGGATCCACTGAGGGGCCGGCTGGAAAATGGAATCGGCTGATTCTCCAACTCAGATAGCAAGCATCTCGCTGCTAGCTTCTGTCGCGCGAAGAACCGGCCGCCCCGCGGTCCAGTTCGGAAAAGGATCTCTGCTGGATGTCCTGAAGTCTTCGATTAGCCGACGGACTTTGCTGCGTCGCTCCAATAAGCAATCCAGCAAGCGTTGCAGTTCGTCTCGTTCTCCGTACCACTCGCAAGGGATCTCGTCCGCAATGCACTGTAGTTGTTTCGCGGGGAATCTTTCGATCCGCGACAACCACGGATCAAAGTCGTCCCACGACCCGATCCGCTCATAGACATCATTGAGCCCGTACACTCCCCGCAGCGGCGCGTCGGGGAAACTCCACTCGCCCGCATTGAAGCAGTATCCAAAATCAATGAATTTTGCGCTGTATTTCCGCTCGCGCATCTCCTTGTGGAATACCACCTGTCGGCCATCGGCATTGCCGGTCCACTTATCGAACGCGAGCAGACCGGCAAATTCCCTCAAATTCCTGACCCGCCCAAGCATTGTCCCTGGTAGCCAGTCCAGGACCTCTCCGATCACTAGGGCGGAGCCGAATTTAAGTCCCGGACGCGCAGCAACCGCCCGGCCAGCCAGCGTGAAGGAGATTTGCTGCTCAAGGATTGTCTTTTCGTCCACGAGAATAATGACCGGTTCTGGCACGCTGAGCCGGACCGTGCGCGCCATCCGACAGGCCAAGTAGTCATTGGCCAGCACTCTGGTGCATTGTGGGTTGCCCATGAGCTTGGTCACGAATTTCTTGCCGTCATCGGCCAGCATGATTCGCGCTTGCGAACCGCCGCGGACCTGGCAGATGTGTGCGACTGCCTTGGTGGACACGTTGCCGCCTCCGAATGTTTGTCGTGTTTTGGTGCGGAAGGAAATCTTCGCTATGCGCACAGAGCGGGGACACCGGTATCCATGTGCCCCCGCATTTGTTGTGGCGGCGGTGACTAGGCTGCGTGGTGTTGGTCAGAACCGGCGAGTTCTTCGAGGCCGAAGACCACGTGTTGCAAGGTCTTCATGTCCGGTATCTCGCCTAACGGCGGGGCTTGCAGCTTGGCCAGAAGCGCATCGACGGTCTTCGCGTCGAGCCGTTTGGTGACGGCGTCCAATCGCTCAATGCCGCGTGCTGCGGATTCGAGCATCTGCAGGACGGTTCTCTTCACAGCGGGATCACGGATCAACTTTGGCTGGTTGACGCGGCCGTACTCGCGCAGGATGTTGCGGTACAACACTGTGCCGACAGTCTTTTCCATGCTCAGAATGCGCGCATCGAGGTCGTCGCCGTTGCCTCCGCTCGCGCTGCCTTTGCTGTCTCCGGCTTGAGTGTGGCCATTGCCGGAAACCCTTGGGGAGTTGCTCCCGTTGGCTTGGCTTCGTCCATTTGTGCCGTTGGAAGGTGCGGCGGTGGTGCCGTTGCCATTCCGACTTGAAGGCCGCATTCCTTTGCGCCAATTGTCCGGAAGCGCCCAGGCGAACAACGCGGGTGTTCTCACCGGCTGGCGGTTCTGGTCCAGATCAACCCAAACGGCTTGGAGATCGTAGAAATACCGGCCAAGGCCAAAACATGAACACGCCCGCTTGAAGGCCTGCGCATCGGCTGACGTCATGCCGTTATCGTCGTCGGCCCATTCTTCGCCGGTGCCGGAATGCGACCCAATGCCAAGAATCGTGACCGTGCATGTGACCAGGACCTTACCCGAGACGATGCTCTCGCCCTTCTTTACGCGGGTGATATTGGTCATCGTCTCGACCTTGTAGTCACGCGTCCAGCCCTGTGGCGTGAAGAGCGCGTTCAGACGGTCAGTGTAGGCGCGGCAATCGGCGTACGGCACGATCTGACCGCGCCTCTTGTCGTTGGTTGTGTTGGTAACCCGCCACCGGACTTGGTCGGGTGAAAACGGGACTTCAAGCTCCGAAAGGAGCTTGGTCACATCCAGTCCCGAGGACGATGTTGGTGTGTCTTCAGTTGGCATGGCGAGGCACCCTCCTTCAGGTACCTGAGGTTTTGTTGAGGTTCAGTTGTGGTGTCGGGAGATGCGAGCCAAGTATTGGCTGGGGGGTGGGTTGGATGCAACGGGCCTGTCACTGGCCGATTTAGAACGGAAGTCTATGGCCCTTGCTGTGGCCATTTACCGCGGTCGCCGGCGCCAACTCGAGACGGACTTCTCAATGCCCACGGAATGACTCGATGGGATTGACGGGCAAAAGCCGTGACTGAAGGAAAAGCCGGATTACCTACGGGTTGGCGATTTATCGCCAACTATCTCAATCGGTTTTTCTTGCCGACTTCTCCTGGCTACTCCCAGTTCAATTCTGTGGCGATGCAGCGGGTGGCTGTTGCGTATGAGGACGGCGTTGCTGCGGCTCGCCGTCTTGACTCGCAACGACGGTCACAGTGAGCGTATTGGAGTTCACCAGTCCGGCGCCGAGTAGCCCGGGTAATTTCATTTGCCCCTGGATGGTGTAGTTGCCGGGGTTCTGTAGTTGGTACAGCGAGCTGATTTCCAGCTTCGTTTGATAGCCTGCGTGCGGACCTAACGTCAGTGGCTCCGCTGCCGATGGTGCGGTTTTGTGTTGCCGCTCAAGTTCCTGGTACTTGCCTGTCACCGCCGTACGGCCCCAGCGTTCGTGCGACACGTTGAAGCGATAATCGGTGGTGGGATCGGAAAACGGGAAACGGAGTACTTGCCCGGAGTTGTTCTCCAGCGTCACCGTCAGGACGATGGGCGAACCTGTTTTCGATACTATCCCGCTGGACTCGCCACCTTCAAACGCTATTTCGAGTAGGAACGGCGCATTCTGCGGATCAGGCGCGAGGAACTTGAGGGCGCGTATCAGCGGCATGATGTATTTCTTGTCCACGTCCAACGTAAGGAAGCTGTATAGCTGCCCACCGATTTCTACGGGTTTGGGATACTTCACCACGATCAGCGCATCATTGTCCCCGGTAATCCTCCTCTGATCTGGCGAAGGCCAGACCAGACAGGCACTCTGTCCCTGCACCTTCAGTGGCCGAATCGTTGGGTTCGTACCGAATGGTTGCACAACGTGCTCAGCCTCAGCTTTGCATAATTGCTGTGCCGTGTCGCTTTCTCCCCCTGCAGCTCCGAGCACAAAGGCACGAGGCTGGTGTTCCGGACCCAATGCGGGCGCGGTATCGTAATCCGGAATGGGCTTCCATTCTGCCGGACAACGCAGCACAACCTTATACGTGCCATCAACGAAGGCCTGCCAATTGGCATCGCTCGGCTCGTGGGCAGCCGCCAGAACTGCTGCGGCGAGGCATAGAACTCCAGCCAGCGCAACCACCCGCTTCGTCATACCACCCTCGTGAGTTCAGTTGTACGTCTGAGTGCCATGTTCGCCCTGGTTTAAACCCTTCGACTCAGAATAAGTGTTGATAACAGCCAAACTCGTACGTTATCCCAACGGTGCGGCTGAAGGAAGAAGCGGACGCAGGACTCAACATCCTAAGTCAGAACGGCATTTCTTGGCCTGTCAAAGTTGTCTCGTCGTCGGTGCTGCCGGCGGGATCCCGATGACCGTTCCCACTGTCCTTTGAATCCAGGAACTCAATCCTGTCGACGTAGACGAGATCCCTGTAGGGCTTGGCACTCGTCTGTTTGTCGTCCCAAGACTCCGTACGCTTCCGGCCTTCGAGATAAACACGGGAGCCTTTATGCAGGTTCTCGCCGACGATCTCTGCCCGCCGACCAAAGGTTTTCACAGCAAACCACTCCGTGTGTTCTTGCAGTTCGCCGCCCTTATCCTTCCATCGTTCCGTGGTGGCGATGGAGAACTGTGCGATGGCCGTACCCTGTTGGCTGTACTTCACCTCAGGATCACAGCCGAGATTTCCTATCAGCAGAAACTTCTGCATGGGGTGTCGTTTAGCCTCCTTATTGAGAATGTGAGATTGATTGCGAGAGTGGTGAGGCGAAGTACTTGACAACCAAACAGCGGCACTGACCCGAGGCATGCGGCCTTGGGCTTCATGGTTGGCCCGCAATGCTGGTCAGGATGGTTCAGGTGGAAGAATCAGGGGAGAATCAGGAAAGACCGGATATTTCGCGAACTGCGGGCGCGCAAAGATCACACCGATCTCGCGGACTGGCATCTAGGCAAAGAATCGCACCCTCTTACCGAATCGTGTTATGCAGCGGCGCGGGCGTGCTTCTTTTTTGGTTTAGGGTCTGGGGCTTCTTCGCCAATCCCTGACAAAACTACGGGCTCTCGGTCTGGAAATTCGGCCACCAGTGAGAGTTGTCCTCCCATCGCCTCGACATAGCCCCGCAAAGTGGAAATCAGGAGGTCGCTGCGCTTTTCGATTTTTGAGACGCCTTCCTGTCCGATGTGCAAGGACCTGGCGATTTTCTGCTGTGTCAGCTTGCGCGCCTTCCGAATCTCGCGGAGCGTCATTTCCTCGGCAATCAGCTCAGCCGCGCGGGCCTCGACCTTCTTGCGCTGCGCGGCGCTGAGCCTCTCAATAATGTCGTTCACGTTCCTGGCCATGAACTACGTCCTTTCCTTCTTTCTTTGACGGTCAAGATGCGCATCAAATCGATCATCGGCTTTGGCAATGAGCTGTCTATAAAACTTCTTTTCGCTCACGCCAGACTTATCTCCCGCCACCAACAGGATGGCTTTGCGTTTCGGATCGAAGGCGAAAGCGACTCGCCACTCGCCGTCAGTCGCACTAAACCGCAGCTCCTTCATATTGGCGTGGCGCGAGCCCTTGAGCGTGTCGACGCGGGGCCTTCCCAATTGCGGTCCGAACTGTTGTAAAACCCGCGACAGAGCGAGGACTTCGGTACGCACGTCCTCGTGCAGTTCGTTGAATTCCGGCTCAAACTCGTCGCCGATTTCAACAGTCCATCTCGTCATACGAATATTCCTACTATGCCCTGTGAGGCATAATGCCGTCAAGTGCATTATTCTAGATTAGTGAACGAAAACGGTTGCGGATGTGCTGCTACGAGCACCCGCTTGTACTGCCGCAGGTCATGCAACGGTAGCAGGTTCCGCTCCGCACCATCAGCGAACCGCAGATGTTGCAGGCGGGCGCATCTCCCATCTGGATAAGTTCTCCGAGCGCTCCAACCGGATCAGTACGATTGGCATCCCTAGCTGGCTGAATAGGCATTGGAAGAGCTTTGAACAATTCGCCCTGGTCACCCGTCAAGAACCTCAGTTCGAGCCAACGCGCGATGTAGTCCATAAGCGACTTGGCGTAGCCGATCTTTGGATTTCCGGACCAGCCGCTGGGCTCAAAGCGCATGTGGCAGAGTTTGTTGCAAAGCACGCGCAATGGCACGCCGTGCTGCAGGGCAAGCGAGACCACCGTTGCGAAGGCATCCATCAGCCCGGATATGGTCGAGCCCTGCTTCGCCATGGTGATAAATATCTCTCCTGGCAGCCCGTCTTCGTAGACTCCGACCGTGAGATATCCCTCCTGCCCGGCGATGGAGAAGTGATGGGTGAGTGCCCGCCGCTCGTCCGGCAAGCGGCGACGAACGGCGCGTATGGGCTCGGAACACTCTGAACATGCGCTTTCGTTCACCGCGACTTCACTTTCGTCAATCGGAGTCATCCGACTTGTTGCTGCCATATCGAACCTCATTTCCCGCGAGTTGGGGTGGAGCATGCTCTGGCCGGCAATCCCCTTTGGACTTGCGATTGAAGGCATAAATCACCAATGGAGTGCCGCTCAGTGCGGCGAGCAGCGCACCACCCGGGTTCATGTGCAGGCCGCCTCCGATCGTTACGAACAAAAACACAAACAGACAGAAAACCAGAGAGTAGTTCTTGACCTTTCTATGCATCGCTATTCACTCCTTCCGTTCGGCCATGTCAGGCTGTGACACGTTCTGCGGCGCACACCTGTTCCTCTTCCTTCTGCGGCGGCCTGACATAGTGGCAATGGAAACAGCCGTTACAATGAACCGCCCCGGTTATCGCGCGCACCGATTGGCGAAACCGCTTCGGTATCCTGACTTCCTCCCCGCCGCGCGAATAGAACGTTGGCAGAACCGTGCCAGCTTTGTCCTTGTCCTTTCCGGACAAATCTAGATCTAAGCGACCGTGAATTCCCCGAAACAGGAGTCTTGTCTCCAGCGGCGGTCGCTTTCCATCGTTGGTCGCACCCGGTCGATGCTGCGTAATCAGCAGTTCGTATGTGCGTCCCGTCCGCAGCATCTCAACTCGCACCAGGACGGGGGCCACCACAACTGCATGCAAGCCGTTCACTCCGATGGCCTCCACCGGATGGAGGTACTCGATTGGCTGGCCTTCTTCTGTGGTGAACGTGACGTATCGCCCAATTTCCCCAACCGCGCCACCCGACTCCACCCCACGCACCACATAGCGTTTCGCAAGGTGCTGGTGTTCCAGGCTTACTGGCGAATGGGCAAGAATGCCTCGTTCTTTCAACACTCGCAGCGCTTGCCGCGTTAACCTCAGCCCCAGCACATCTGAAAATCGCTTCTGCTTCATGACAACAACACTCTCCTTGTCTTAGGCGGAATGCCGTACGCGAATCGGGCAGCCGAGGGCAGCCCGAATCATCTCCTTGGTGCAACCAGCCCAGCATTTGTAAAACCGTGGATCTTCGATCAGGATGGCCAGGTTGTCGCCGCTCCGGTCGTGTCCACAGTCCGCACAAGATGGACAGCGTGCGACGTAATTCCGGCCGACCTTCCGCACGGTACCCACGTGTTCCAAAATGCGGAATTCTGATCGTCCGTTCCCAGTTTTTCGTAGCGTTGAAGTGACCCTCTCCGGACGCGGCGAGAAATGCGGCTCTGGCCTTTCCTTTCCGGCAATGAACCTCCGCAGTTCTTCCTCGGTGACTTTTCGCAGGCGGTTGAGGTATGCGATCTGGTCCTCCAGCGTGTAATCGGCGCCATAAAACCAAAATCGGCGGTTGGCCCCTCGGTGGATTCCCAGCGGACCACGAATGGCGTTGCCAAACTCTCCGGGGCCGATAGCATCGTGCTTCGGGAACACCTCGATGCCGTCTGCCAGGCCTGAGCCTTTCACCGACGAATTCGCCAACTTTGAGCGCTGGGACATTAATTTCAGCAAAATGGAGCCGGCGCAGAACAGCGTGCTCCACGGTAACTACGTTCGCTCGGCGCTCAAGCTGGGGCTTGAGCTGGACGCGAAGCTTGGCACCAACCCCTACAAGGCCGGCCTGATCGGCGGCAACGATGCCCATGTGGGCGTGGTCACTACGCGGGAAGACAACTTCTTCGCTGAGTTTGCCAACGGATTGCCGTCTCCGGACCGTTGGAAAACCCCGCTCGCCATGATCGACAACGATCCGAAGAAAGGACCGCTGGTGTCGGTCTGGGGCGAACAAGCCGCGGGGCTGGGCGGCGTGTGGGCGCGCGAGAACACTCGCGAAGCGATCTGGGACGCGCTCAAGCGCAAGGAAGTCTACGCCACCACGGGCGACCGGCCGATCATACGCGTGTTTGCGGGCTGGGAGTTTGTGCAAGCGGACCTCGAACGTCCCGACTTCGCGGCGAATGGCTACGCGCATGGCGTGCCCATGGGTGGTGATCTCAGCAAGGCGCCGACAGGCAAGCGACCCGCCTTCGTGGTTCACGCGATGCGCGATCCTGACGGCCCCAACCTAGATCGCATCCAGATCATCAAGGGCTGGCTCGGCAAGGACGGCAAGGCGCAAGAGCGCATCTTCGACGTGGCCCTCTCCGGCGGGCGCAAGATTGGCCCGGATGGCCGATGCAAGACCCTAGTCGGCAGCACCGTGGATGTTGCCAACGCGACTTACACCAACACCATCGGCGCCTCGATTCTGTCGGCGTACTGGAAGGATCCGGCGTTCGATGCTACGCAGCACGCGTTCTACTATGTGCGCGTGATCCAGATCCCGTCGCCACGCTGGACGGCCTATGACCAGAAGCGTTACGGCATCAAGATGGCCGACTACGTTCCCATGACGGTCACCGACCGCGCTTACACCTCACCCATCTGGTATACGCCGGCGAAATGAAGATGATGAATTTTCTAAAGAAACTCGCGCGCGAGCCGCTGCTGCATTTCCTGGTGTTGGCGGCGGCGCTTTTTGTTACTTACAGCTTTGTGTCCAAGGACTCCAGCGACGAAGGCGGAAAGATTGTCATCACGCAGGGCCAACTCGCCTCCATGTGGGAGAGCTTCACCCAAACCCGGCAACGGGAGCCCACCCGCGACGAGTGGGAGGGCCTGATTCGCGAGCGGGTCAAGGAGGAAGTTTACTACCGCGAGGCGTTAGCGTTGGGCATGGACAAGGACGACCTCATTATCCGCCGCCGCTTGTAACAGAAGATGGAATTTGTGTCCGATGATGTCTCAGCCCAAGCCCAGCCGACCGACGACGAGTTGCGGGCGTGTCTACAAGCGCACCCAGATTCGTTTCGCATCGACCCATGCTTCACATTCCGGCAGGTATATCTCAACCCTGAGAAGCACGGCAAAAGCCTTGCGCCTGACACCGCACTACTGCTGGCGAAGTTGAAGCAGGAGGGCAGCAAAGCCGATATCTCGGCGCTGGGCGATTCGATCATGCTGGAAAAGCAGTGCGACGCGCTGCCGGCCAGGGAGGTCGCGCACCTCTTTGGCGAGAAGTTCGCGGCGGCGTTGGGCGGACNNCCGGGAGCTGCTCAAGCATTACACGGTAATGATAGAAAACCCCGCACCGCCGACAAAAACGGTTGCCAGCAACAAGTGATATGAAACGCGAGCTCCTCATCTTGATCTTGGTCCTGCTCGTCACGCTTGCGCCGAGCGTGTTCGCACACGAAGTGCGTCCCGCGTATCTCGAATTGCGCCAGAGCGGGCCGGAAACTTATGACGCGCTGTGGAAGGTGCCTGGCCAGGGAGACTTGCGCCTTGGACTTTACGTGGAGCTGCCCGCGGGCTGCACAAACGTCACCGAGCCACGCGGTTCGGTGGCTAACAGTGCCTACACCGAACGCTGGACGGTNNCCGGTAAAGTGCGCGGGCGGACTCCGTGGCGGCACGATTCGCATCGTGGGCCTTGGTGCGACCACGGTCGATGTCCTCGTGCGTCTGGAGCATCTCGACGGTACCACGCAAGTAACGGGGCTCACGCCGTCTTCTCCGTCGTTTGTGGTCGCGGCAGCGGCAAGCGCGGTGGGGGTCGCGCGTACTTACACTGTGCTCGGCATCGAGCACATCCTGACAGGCATTGACCATCTTCTGTTCGTGCTTGCGTTGATTATCATCACGCAGGGCGGTTGGAAGCTGGTCAAAACCGTCACGGCTTTCACCGTCTCGCACAGCATCACGCTCACTCTGGCGACGCTCGGCTACGTCCACATTCCGCAAAGGCCCGTCGAGGCAGCGATAGCATTGAGCATCGTTTTTGTCGCTGCGGAGATTCTGCGCGGCCGGCAAGGGTACGTGGGTATCACCGCCCGCGCGCCCTGGGTCGTCGCCCTCATGTTCGGACTGATGCACGGTTTGGGCTTTGCCAGCGGGCTCAAAGACGCCGGATTGCCGGACGGACATATCCCCACGGCGCTGTTGTTCTTCAGCATCGGGGTTGAAGCGGGACATTTCCTTTTCATCGGCTGCGTGTTGGCGATCACCGCAGTCATGCTGCAGGCAATGTCAAAACTGGCTCCCATCACCCAACAACGATCAGCCATCCTCCAAATGGTGCCCCCCCTACGCTATCGGCACTGTGGCGATGTTCTGGGTCATTCAACGGGTGGCCGCGTTCTGAGCCAGTCAAAATGCACCTACGCGGCAAGAAGTCGGCCTACGATCTATCACTCGCACGAAGAGTACGCAACCGATGCCGTAGTCCGGGGAAGCTTTGCCCAGTACCGGGAGAGCCTGCGGCCATCCGTACGTTCACTCCTCGACCATTTTGAATTCAAGGACTGGGCCCTCAAAGTGGTCGGTGTCGGTAGTGTGGGCACCCTCTGCGCCGTGCTCCTGTTGATGGCCGACGACAAGGACCCGCTGTTCCTCCAGGTCAAGGAGGCGCGCGCCTCGGTGCTGGAGGCATACGCGGGAAAGAGCGTCTTCGCCAACCATGGGGAACGATGCGTAAACGGACACCGCATGATGCAATCGGCCAGTGACGTATTTCTCGGCTGCTTCAAAGGCACCGGGAAGTTGGGGCGACATTTCTATATCCGGCAGTTACGCGACGTAAAGTTGAAGCCGAAGGTGGAGGTGTTCAACTCCAGTTTCATGATCCAGTTCGGCGAATGCTGCGGCTGGACCCTGGCGCACGCGCACGCCCGCAACGGGCAACCGGCGATGATTGGCGGCTACCTGGGCAACAGCGACACCTTCGATAAAGGACTACGAATTCCTCAAGAAGGCCGCGAAGGCGGGCAAGTTGGAAGTGGAGTTGGAACGGTGAGAGCCCTCTGAGTCGGGTCAAATTCAGGCTCGCTTGATGAGAAATCTGCTTCTCGTGAACTAGGCCTATCGAGACGACCGACCCTCATCGACGCGGACCCGAAGTCAGCCTCTAGGAAGTCTGCCGCTGACAATTCACCGAGATTCCTCCCGACCGACGGACAAACCGGAATGTATGGTTCGCCGCTCCATCGCCAGCGGTGCGTGAGCCCTAAGAGTACGTCCATCACCCGAGCGTCGCCACAATGCCGTGATTTCCGTTGCAACCAGGACACGGCCGTAGTTTGGAAGTTCGCACATCTGGTGCACATTCTCGTCGCAGCCGGAATCGACAACCGCGTGCATTTGACGCGCATCCATGCGACGCACTGTACACACGGCGCTGCAGGACCGACCACACAGTCTGACTCTCAAACGGGTTTCACCTTGCCACTCGTCTTGCGCCGGCCCATGCGCACGGTTCGGCAACAACCAGCGTGTAAGTGACAACCATTGGCGATAGCCGTCCCCACCAACGCTCGTGGATCCGCGCACAATACAGTGCCGGTCCGCTCGAACGATAGCAGGGTATATTCATTACCCAACACCACTGCAGTGCGCACAACCCGCGCGTATCGCCGCACCACCTTGTGCAACTCGCGCGCGCATAATTTCGCGCGATTGCCGGGACACCGATCCGAAATGAGCACACAACTGCAACAAGAACTGCGTCATCACGGCTGCACGCAATGCATCGCAATAGCGCGCGCGAATGCCGCAACTGTTCGGTCGTTTTGTACGCAAAACCTGCATGAAGAGGGGAGTAGTCAAGCCTCATCTCATTGAGAATACGAATAGTTACGACTACCTCCGAGCAGGCAATGAGCAGACAACAGGCAGGCAAAGGGTAGGCGTACCGCTCAAACGTCGGTGCCAGAACCGCCAGAAAGTACCGCCGCTTTCTGCAGCCTCAGGCCAAGTCTCATTTGTTCCAAGTGACTGTTGAGTTGGTTCCGTCGCATCGCCATTGTCGTTTGGGGCCAAAACTGGGAAAAGTTCGCATGGGGCCGCGCCGTCATTGAGCAAGCAAAGTCTTGAGTGGAACATACCGTTTCGCCTTCCAACTGAAGGCTGGCATGTCGAGCAACTGCCGGTGCCAGTCTGTGACAAGCCCGAAATAGACACGCCGCTGAAGATCTCGGAAGGACCAGGACGCGAACCTCAGCAAATGCTCATTGGCAGTCAAATACAGGAAGTGAGCCACGTTTTCTTCCTGATACATATCCTCCGCGATCCTGTCATATTTGCTTCGAGACTTGGGCGTTCGTTCGTACTCCAACGCAAATGTCACCTCGCGGCTGCCGAGCCGCAACGTGACAACGGCGTCGTATTCTTTCTTGTAGGCCAGGTTTGTCAGTGCGTTCTCCGAGCGGATTTCTGCTTCCGGGATCCATCGTGCCAACAGCCCGGTTTCGCCACGCGCAGTTCGATATTGTTGAGTTCGACCGAGTGGATCACGCTCAGGTCTTCACCCTGGTTACGATCCGCACTCAGCGAGAGCGAGAAGCGCTGCTCGATCTCTTCCAGAGTTACGGCGCCATGCGTCGTCAGCGCATAGACGTACTCCGCTCCCAACGCGGGCACCGTCCGTCTGCTGACAAGGTCATGCTGAATGAGCCTTTGGGTTCTCCAGTTGAATGACCGGCGGCATTCGCTACAACCGCGTAGCTGCATGTATTCGAACAGTTGGCTGCGCGTGGCAAAGCGGGAGTGCGCAAGCTGCCGCAATAAAGGATAATCATGTTCGCGGCCCAAGTGCAGACTGTCTTTCGGGTAGCGCACATCTCACCTCGCCGCCTTGGCGCAATCCTGCAGGCGCAAGGTTGCAATCCATGGAGTTGAGCGCGGTTCCAGTACAAACGTTCCCAGCACGCTACGGATCCAGGCATGTGCCGGCATTAGCAACATCGCTTCCTGCCGTTGTCCGTCTTCGCTGAACGCCAGCAGCCAGGTGCAGCCTTCCGGCCCCGGTTGGCGTACGATTCACGCATCATCGGTCGAAAACCTCTCAGCGGAAGACACTGTCCGTCTGTTGGCCGAGCACCTGGAACAGCGTGGGTGCCAGCTTTCGGCTGAAGGTGTCGCTGCCAGGCGCCAGTTCATTTGGACGCAGTTAAGCCGACGGCCACGACTACGGTGGCCCCGGTTTCGCCATCGATCACTGAATTGCTGCTCGCGGGAAAACCAATTCGACTTCTGCCCTCAGGTAACGCAGCAGGAAATCAACCTTCGCTGAGTTCGGGCCTTCGCCACCGCTAACCAGCAGAAAGCTGATCTGGCGTCCTCTAGCGGTGGAAATCAGCAAGTTACTCTCGGCGTGTTCCTTGGTCAGGGCCTTGACGAACACCAGCTCTGGCTCATGTTCGGAGTGCTCCACCTGAAACAGTGCCGGGTCTCCCACTACGACTGAGTTCACCGCCTCCGGCACCCGGATCGCAGTCACAAAGTGTGCCGCAAGTTCAATCGAAGTGATTTTGTTGTCCGCCGTCGGTTTGGTACGAACCTGCGGACCCTGCTGCCCTACCCACTCCGAGGTCGGATGTTCCGTGACTCCAAAATGAAGCACCTTTCGCCCCTGGTGCTCCAGAACGATGAACACGAATAGTACGCGCATCCTGACTGTGGGTACGGTGAAGAAGTCAATCGCGACGATCTCCCCCAGGTGGTTCTGTAGAAAGGTCTTCCAGGTCTGTGACGGGGGGCGTTTGACCGTCCGCAGGATGCGAGAAGCGGTGCGCTCGGAAATCTTGATTCCGAGCTTGAGAAGCTCGCCGTGAATGCGCGGCGCACGCCACAAAGAATTCGCCCGAGCCATGGTCTGAATCAGATCGCGGATCGGTTTGCTAATCGATGGCCGTCCCACCTTCCTTCTCGCTTTGCAGGACAGTTGTGCCCAATACTTACGGAAACGCTGTCGTTGCCAGCGAACGACCGTATCTGGGTGCACCAGAACCAAGGCTCGTCGCCAGCCCTTCCAAAGTCCTGCCAGCACGATCCAGAACAGGCGATCGGAGCGCCTTAACCGCGGGCGCTTGCTGTGCCGCTTGTAGACAGCCAACTGTTGACGGAGTGCGAGGTTCTCCAGAACGAGGGCTTGATGGCCTCTGGTGAACAGCCAAATCAACCGAAACCAACCGAGTAGGAACGCGGACATGTCGGCTGATTGTTCCCTCTAGGTTATTGAAAAGTCAACATTGTTCTGGCGATCTGATTTTGGCGAACGACAGGTGATCGAAAGGGTCATCATCTTCCCATCCGGCGATGCGGTCCTGATCTGATCGGACAGCGTCTTGCCAGCTTTTTTTGTGGTGATGTGAATCGTATTCGCGTCCACGACCTGCACCGCGATCGTGTCAAATGTCTGGCCTGTGACGGCCTGATCCTGGCCGTCGGCCTTTACGTTGTTGATTTTGGGGACGCAAGTTTCGCAGTCGTACATCCCATTGTTCAGCGAATACACGTAGGGCTTTTGGGACAGTTTGGACTCCGCCATGTTGGTCTTCCAAGTGCCGTCGAACGGGCTTTGGGCAAACAACAGCGCAGGTAGAAACCACAAAACAACGCATAGCATCTTCTTCATGCTTATCTCCAGATTCTGATAGTGGTGAGGAATTTCAGGTTATGCGCGAGTTCCAGGTTTGTCAAAACCTGGGTAGACAAAACTGTCCCAGGTCACGGCACACGGTTATGCGGAAAGCTTGCCGTTTCCCATCTCGATTGCGGCGCTTAGTTCGCGCAGCAGCTCGGCGCCGTCACCACGATAAGCACTCCCGTATTGACGAACGGGCTTGTTGCCTATTTGGCCAAATAGCAATATACTTGTCTCCATGAAGGATCGGAGCGTTTTCAAACAGCAAGCGCGGGTCCTGAAGGCACTCGCAAACGAGTCCCGACTTATCATCATCGATCGGCTGAATCGCGGTGAATGTTCCGTAGGAGAACTCACCGAACTTATCGGCAGTGATGTTTCCACCGTCTCGAAGCACCTCGCTTTACTGCGCGCGAATGGAATGGTTGAAGACCGCCGTCAGGGAACGACGGTGTTTTATAGGCTGCTTACCCCATGTGTATGCAACTTCTTTGCATGCGCTACTCAAGTCATAAAGGAGAAGTCAAGGTGAGCATAGAAATCAAGGTCCTTGGTTCCGGCTGCGCGAACTGCAAGAGACTTTACGAGGAAGCCGAGAAGGCCGTACGTCAGCTTTCGGCCCCTGCCACACTCACCAAGGTAGAAGACATTAGAGAAATCATGGCCTACAAGATCTTGGCCACGCCCGCCTTAGTGATAGATGGCGAGGTGAAATCGGCAGGTCGGATCCCGAACGCCGCCGAGATAACGACCTGGCTGGCTACGGCGGCCATGAAGGTGTAGGTCGACGGTACGGATTTGATATGTCAGGAACAAGTGAAGTCGCGGATGTTGCCATCCTCGGTGGCGGGCCGGCTGGATACGTCGCAGCTCTAGTGGCGGCCCAGCGCGGGGCACGCGTCATCCTCGTCGAGAAACAGCGCGTGGGTGGCACATGCCTGAATATTGGCTGCATTCCAACCAAAGTCCTGACGACCGCTGCCGATCTGCTGGTTCATTGCCGGAGGGCCAGCGACTTTGGTCTCTCGGTGCCGCACGCCTCAGCAAGTCTTGCAGCTCTGATGGCCTATAAGCAAAGCACCGTCGATCAACTCGTGGGTGGCGTGGAACATCTGCTGCGGGCACGCCGGGTTGCCGTTATCCACGGCGAAGCCAGGCTTCCCGTCCCGGAGTCCTTTCGATATTGGACGGGGATACAACCTCTGAAATATCGGCTAAGCACATCATTCTCGCACCGGGATCTGTAGTCGCCGACCTGCCGATCGAAGGGCGCAATCTCCCGGGGGTGATCACCAGCACGGAAGCCCTTAATCTGGACAATGTTCCCGAGCGCCTGGTTGTCGTGGGCGGCGGGGTGATCGGTTTGGAGTTCGCATGCATTTATGAGGCGCTGGGAAGCCAGGTAACAGTGCTTGAGATGACTTCAACCCTGCTCCCGGGTGCGACGGATGAGTTCATAGCCAAGCGCCTGCAATCAATTTTGCGCCGGCGCGGCATGGTGATTCAGACTGGTGCCGTCGTTCAGAAGATTGTAATAGCGGGTGATGCGCTGCAGGTCTATGCCGGTGAGTCAATGTTTGAGGCCAACAAGGTCTTGATTGCCACTGGCCGATGGCCGAACACGTCGGGGATCAATTGCGCCGACCTGGGCCTCCGGATATCCGGGCCAGCGATTGTTGTTGACGATCGGATGGCCACAAACCTTCCGAACGTTTGGGCGATTGGCGATGCGGTCGGCGGATGGATGCTGGCGCACAAAGCGATGGTCGAAGGCCGCGTGGTCGCGGAAAACGTCACGGGAGGACGGCGCCATGCCGATTACCGGGCGGTGCCGAACGTGATCTTTACCCGACCGGAGATTGCCAGCGTCGGCCTGACCGAAGCGCAGGCACGCGCAAGCGGCGTTGAGGTCAAGGTCTCGCAATTCCTGCTTTCGGCCAATCCCCGCGCCCGCATCCTGGGCGACACAGATGGCATCGTGCGCCTGATCTGCGAGGTGGGAAGCGGCCGCGTTTTGGGAGTACATCTGCTTGGCCCCTATGCCACGGACTTGATTGCGGAAGGGACTCTTGCCGTGCAGTTGGGAGCCACAGCCGACGATTGAGCTTGGACCACGCATGCACACCCAACGCTGCCTGAAGCCATGCTGGAAGTGGCGCTGGGCTTCCGGGACGCTGCCATCCACATGCAATCGCGATAAGGAGAGAAGATGCCAGATTACCTGCAAACAACGATCGATAAGTTCACTTTCCGGGTGGCGAAGGATCGCCTCTACACCGCCGAGGGCATGTGGGTCCTCCCCGTTCAGGACCAGGGCTCTCAGCGTGTTCGGATCGGGGTTACTGACTTTTTCCAGCAGCACAACGGTGATGTTGCTTTCGCCAACGTCAAGGCCGCAGGAGTCAATCTCCATGCCGAGGATGAATTGGCGGAGATGGAAACCATGAAAGTCACGGTAGATCTGCCTTCGCCAGTTGCGGGGATCATCGTCGCGGTCAACAAGGCGCTGGAGATCACACCCGAAGTTGTAAATCAGGACCCGTATGAAAAGGGTTGGCTGGGGGTGATCGAAGTCAACGATTGGGAGGCTGATCGTGCAAAGTTGCTCGACGCACCGGCCTATCTCGCAGTCATGTATGCACAGGCGGAGGAGGAGCTGAAATCATGAGTCTTAAGAAACAAAGCATGGTTGTCGTTCCGTGTAGCGGCATCGGCAAATCGTTGGGCACGGTAACCCGCGAGGCGGCTTATGAGTTGTGCGACAACTTGCGCCCCAGCGATACGCGCTTGGTGGCGCTCTCGAAGCTGGTTCTCGGAGATGCGGAGGCGTGCGACCTCGTGCGTAGCAGCCCGGCGGTGACCATCGACGGCTGCAAGCAAATGTGTGCTTCGAAGCTGGTCAAACACAACGGTGGCAAGGTCGCGCTTGAATTTGCAGTGTTTGACGCCTTCCGAAGCCACAAGGACTTGAAGCCGGAAGGGATTGCCGAACTGAACCCGGAAGGGAAACAACTCGCACGCGTTCTGGCCGAAGAAATAGCGGAACACCTGGATGCGATCGGCTGTTCCGGTGCCGAACTAGGAGGGCCACATGCCTAATCTGCTCGAGAAAAAAGTCGGGATCGTAGCCTGTTCCGGTGAGGAACTGGCCGAGGGCACCGTCGCGCGCCTCGCAGCGTTAAAGGCGCTGCACGAAACACGTCCAGGAAAGACGGTTACCATCTGCTTGCCGCTGTTTCTGGCGGGCGGCGAGGGAGACCGGGCGTTCGCGCGCTTTCATCCCACCATCACCATCGACGGCTGTGATCTTCGGTGCGCGGCGCGTGGCACTGAGATGTATTCGGGCAAGCCAACCGCGAGCATCGTGATCAGCGACCTGGTCACCGAATGCGGTCTGGGCAAGGTCGAGGGGCGTCGGCAACTGAATGCAGCGGGTAAACAAGCAGTTGATGTCGCGGCGCAACGCCTGACCGATTTTGTCGATGAGATCCTCGGCACTCCGGCGATTGCGGCCCTCAATAGTGTTGTCGCCGAGCCTAAGCCTGCGCAGGCCGAGTCACTTGGATGCGCTTGCGGTTCCGGCATTCCAATCAGCAAAGTCAGCATTGACGGCAAGACGGTGGAACTGCTTGCCCTGCCGCTGATTTTCCAGCAATTCCGTAAGCTCGGGCGTGGTCCCGAAAGCCTTGATGAGGACCTGCTCGCAATGGTCAAGGTCTATAACCAAGTGCCACCTGAAGAAGAAAAGGGTTATCACGCAGCGATTCTCCGCGAGTACGCCGTGTTTTGTCAGGAGGTGGCGAAATGAGCCGGACCGCGACATATCACACCACCGTGCGATGGGCAGGCGAGCACTGGGGCCAACTTGAAATGGGAAACGGTCCGGAAATGAAGTTCTCCGCGCCTCCCGACGCGCAAGGTCATGTCGGAGTATTGACGCCGGAAGATGCGTTCGTCGCTGCAGCGAATACCTGCGTGATGCTGATGTTCATCTGGGCGGCGGAGCGCTTCCAACTGGACCTCCTGTCTTATGAGTGCCGCACTGAGGGCACGAAGCTGATTGAACTCGATCGGACGGAGATTTTTACCCGGTTGCATTTTCGCCCCGTGATTCGCGTCGCCTGTGGCCCTGGCGAACAACAGCTCATCGAAGCCAGGACACAGCGCGCTGTGCAGGCCGCCCAGAAATACAGTTTGGTCGCAAACTCCGTAAAATCAGAGATCGTCGTGGAACCCGAAATTATCGTCAGTGAAACTGTTGCGGCCAAGCTTCGTGGGACCAGCTGATTGTGCGCCACCTTCCAAGGAATTCGCTGGCAGCAACGCTCAGCCAGACGCGTGATGCAGTGACCGTGCCAACCCGGGCTCCTGGTATGTTTGCCCAGAACGACGGCGCCGAGGGATCAAAATGACAATGGCGGCGACTCGGCGGAGCCCGCCTGCCGCATTTCTCGATCGGTGAAGCAGGAGAGGGTTTGTGCGCAGTGATGAGGTAATGGGAACGACCAACAACTGAACTCAAGGGGCCATGAGTGCCAAATCTTACGGAAATTCCAACCCAGGCACGCAAAACAGCTTTCCACTCGATGAATCGCGAGGACCTGCTGCGGGCCCTCGAAATGTTCGCCAAGAACTGGCTGGCTCATGACGGTTGCTGGTTCCTGGCGGCCGAGGAAGGTTTTGGAATGAATGCCGCTATTGAGCTAGACAAGATCGCATGGCAGCGGTTCGCGGTGACCGAGGCAAACCGCATCATGACGACGTTCAGCATCCCATCCGCGGGCGGCTTGGCGGCGCTGGAAAAAGCCTTGGGCTTGCGGCAGTACAGCCTGATCAACTCGCAGAGAGCCGAATGGTCGGAGGACGGCAAACGTTTGCGGTTCTTCATGGATATCTGCCGCGTGCAGGAAACTCGCAGACGCAAGGGGCTTGCGGATTTTCCTTGCAAGTCCGTCGGCACAGTGGAATTCGAGACACTCGCGCGAACGGTGGATCCGCGAATTCACACACGGTGCCTTCATTGTCCCCCGGATGCTCCGGAGGGGAAGTACTGCGGCTGGGAATTCAGCGTGGCAGACGAATCCAGCGCTCCAGTCGCGTTGTAGCTGTGTAGCCATTCAAGGAGGCAACAAGATGTCGTTCAATGTTGGAGGTATCGATCGTACGGTTCGCATTGTGATCGGTTTGGGGCTGATTGCTTTGGCCTTCTTTCACGTCTTCACGGGAACGTTCGCGATCGTTGCATACGTTGTGGGCGCCATTGCAATAGTGACAGGCGTGTTCCGCTTCTGCCCAGCTTGGGCACTATTTGGCATCAATACCCGCTCTGCGAAAGAAGTCAAATAGGAGACCACGAATACCGGAGGGGATTTGAACATGGACGAAGACTTTGCAGGGAAGAACGCACTGGTGGTGGGTGGAAGCAGCGGTATTGGGGCCGCAGTTGCCAAGCTGTTGTTGCAACGAGGCGCGGCAACCGTACTGATAGTCGGAAAGAACCCGGACAAGCTCAAGACTGCGGAGGCGGAGCTGCGTCCGTTCGGAAGACTCAGCACCGAAGCCGCGGACATTACTGATCCAGCGCAACTTCAGCAACTGCTGTCGACCATCGGCGACAAGTACTCAACCGTGGAACTGCTGGTGAACAGTGCCGGAGTGTTTCTGCCCAAGCCTTTTCTCGAACACACGACCGAGGACTACGACCGCTACCTGGACTTAAACAAAGCCTCGTTCTTCATTACGCAGCGCGTTGCACAAAACATGATGAAACGCGGCAAAGGTGGCGCGATCGTCAATATTGGCTCGATGTGGGCCCGGCAGTCCGTTCAAGCGACGCCGTCCTCGGCATATTCCATGGCCAAAGCAGGTCTTCACTCCCTTACCCAGCATCTGGCGATGGAGCTTGCGTCCGGAAAGATCCGGGTCAACGCCGTTTCTCCGGCTGTGGTGGAGACACCAATCTATCAGGCCTTCATTCCCAAAGCGCAAGTGCACGAGGTGTTGCAGGGATTCAACAGCTTTCATCCCATCGGACGCATAGGCACTCCCGAGGAGGTAGCGGAGGTCGTCTGCTTTCTTCTCAGTGAGAGAGCATCCTGGGTCACGGGTGCGATATGGGACGTGGATGGCGGAGTCATGGCCGGCCGCAATAAGTATTAACCTGAACAGAGGATTTGTGGACGAACGGCGGTGACGCTTCTTGAGCGTCTACTGCTCTGGAGTGTAAGTGAAAGACATACTATCGATCGGCCTGTTCTTGATTGCCTACCTGGTGCTCACGCAATGGTTGTTGCCCAAGCTGGGAGTGCCAACCTGACGAAGCAATACCTGTTCCGTCGAGTCTCGACGGAAGGATCGCCAACCGGATCAAGCAGCGGATTCCCAACCACGCCCTAATCTTCCCGGAGGAGCGGATGAACGATCGCACTTTTAAACATACTGAGGCCCATAAACTGGAAGATCCTGAACGGTTGAAGTGGCTCTCTCCGGCGGACGTTTTGGCGCGCTTGGAGCTTCGGGAAGGAATGAGAGTTGCGGATATCGGGGCTGGCACTGGTTATTTCACCATTCCGGTCGCACGCGCGATTGGCGCGTCCGGACGGGTGTTCGCTGTCGATCTGCAGTCTGAGATGCTCGATCTAATGCGAGAGAAACTCGAAGAGCCGAACGCTCCGGGGAACATCTCTCTTCATCAAGGGGAAGCAACGAGCCTTCCATTGCAGCCCGGAAGCGTAGAGGTCGTTCTTTACGCCAACATCTGGCACGAGCTCGACGATCACCTTGCGGCATTGCGAGAGGCATCCCGGATTGCTGTTCCCGGCGGCGCCATTGCCATACTGGATTGGCGTGAAGATGTGTCTCCGCCTCCCGGTCCACCCCAGGATCACCGCTTGCCGATGGACGCGGTCGCAAATTTCTTGAGTGTAAACGGGTGCGGCAGCGTTTTGCGCGACACCGTCGGGCAATTCGGCTACATCGTCACAGCTCGGCTGCCACTGCGGTAGAAGTTGAATAACGGTTCCGCCGGGCTGCACGGGGCAGACTGGGCGGCCTTATCTCCCAGAACCTCAGGAGGCCTCTACCAGTATTGCGGAGCGGACGATGCCCGCAAGCTCGTCTATCCGGAACTTTTTCATCGTCGCGAGGGAATGACACAGTTACCCAGCGGACGGCTCGGTTGCGAATTCAGTCCTCCGAGTGCAGGGCGACTACAATCTAAGCTCCTTCGGATCAATGCTATGGGAAGGATTTCTTGCGTTTGATTCTGTGGTTTGTACTGATCTGGTCGACGGCTTGCGCATTTGCGCAGCAGAGCGATTCTCCTTCGACACTGGCTGCACCACCTCAAGCCAGACAGTCCGCCTCTGGCGACTCGCAAAATCAAGAAACGCCACCACCCGCCCCGGCTGGTACCTCCAGCCCGCCGAACGCTGCCAGCCAATCCGGAGCGCAGGCGGCAGTTCCCGCCTCGAAACAGCAACCCAAGCGGATTCTCGGCATCATGCCCAATTTTCGCGCGGTCAGCGCGGGGGCGATCCCGCCACCTCCGACGCTCAAGCAGAGCTTCATACTTGCCACCCAGAACAGCTTCGACTATTCGTCGTTCATCTTCGTGGGCATCACCTCCGCCCTGGCAGAAGGAACGGATGCCCACCCACAACTGGGTAAAGGCATGGGTGGCTTCGGGCAGTACTACTGGCGGGGCTTGGTCGATAAGACCGACGGCAATTATCTGGTGATCTTTGCCCTGCCCACCATTTTTCATCAGGACGAGCGTTACTATGCCATGGGCGAGGGCGGGGTCTGGAAGCGCGGGGTCTACGCTGCCTCTCGCGTTCTCATCACGCCAAACTATCACGGGCACAACAGCTTCAATATTTCAGAGTTGCTGG
Organism: Acidobacteriaceae bacterium; assembly: GCA_003160215.1. GTDB lineage: Bacteria > Acidobacteriota > Terriglobia > Terriglobales > Acidobacteriaceae > Bog-257. The sequence continues at coordinate 8,452 of PLQW01000215.1, read as the reverse complement.
GACGCGGTATCGCCCAGGGTATCTCGACCACCTATTACCCGAGCCAGGATCGCACCGGCGAAAAGCTTGCCGTCAAGTACGCGTATGCCATCGGCCGCGATGCCCTTACCAACATTTTTCGCGAGTTCTGGCCAGATATCGCCACGCATGTACTGCATCGCCACCCATGAACCGGACACGGTGGGCGCTTCCAGTCCGCAAACGTCGATTGCCGGCGGTATCGCTCCCTCCCGTCAGGGCCATCGAGTCCTCGGCAGGTACTATCAATGAAAGCCCAAACCTCGTGCAAGAAGTCTGTATATGATGCCGACCGTTCGCGTTTCAACCGCGCCTGGAATCGGGGAAAAGACGCAAGCAGGATCTTCATGCCATTGGCCGACGATCGCTCGGAAACTTGCTTCGTGGTCCCGCTCTTACAGCAATTCCAGAGTTCCTGTATCCGGTGTTGGGTGGAGCACGCCTTTGAGGCGTGCATGCCAAGGCTGCAAGAAGGGCGAGGCTTTAGCCGCTGAGGTAAGGGCTCCAGTTACCTCAGCGGCTATAAAGCCGGATTCAGATGCAACTCTCAATGCACCGCTGAAGCAGTGCTCCACCCGGATACACCAACTCAGAATCTGCTTTAGCCCGCCAGACGAAGTCGCTAGCGTCTGAAGCCCCCGCCGTGAAAACCTCCGCCCATCACGCCGAAGCTATGTGACGCGCCCATGGACGGAGCCGAATGGAAGCCGCTTCCCACGCGAGGCGCGGCGTATCCGGGACGACCTACATAACCGCCGGGGTGAGCACCATAGTAGGGTCGTGCCTGTCCCGCATAGCTATAGCCATAGCCGTCGCGGTAATAATGCCCGTAGTAAAACGGGGAGTAGGAGGCAAACCACGGCGAGTAGAACCCCCAGCCGAATGGGCTGTAAAACATCCCATCGCCAGGAATCCAGGTGTAAGCCGTGAACAACGGGTCCCAGTACCAGCCCGCACCATACCAGCCAGGACCGCCGCCAGCGTAAAGGCCGGCCGCATCGCCGTTGGCTTCGGCGAGGTACTGCGAGCGCAAACTGCTGAAGCGATACAGGTCGCTCTCCGTGTAAGCCGACTTGTTAAACTTGGTGGCCTTCAGCTTGCCATTGGCTTTGTTCACCTCAAGTTCGTGTCCGCCCTTGACCTTGATGTTCTGATCGCCGTCCTGCACAAGAGCTTCGCCCTTGAAGACGCGAACGTCACCGCTGTTGGCATCGAACCCGTACAAGCCGTTCTTCAGCAACTGTGTGGTCGCGCCATCTTCCTGCACACGCAACAGGTTATCCTTGTAAATTTCCGCGACTTCGACCATGGCCTGGCCCTTGGCTAAGGAAACCTCGGTATTGGTCAGACTCGGTGAAACCAGAGTGGCGGAGCTGTCGTCTCCCACGCGGAAAAATACGCCGGGGGTCAACAGAATTTCCGCTTTGCCCGTTTCGGTGGTGAGCGTCTGGCTACTCTGCAGATTTACCGATCCGACTGACTTTGCATTGAGGGCCTGGGTCCCAATGGAGGCTTGCCCTTCGACGTAATTGAGTGTTCCCGGTAGTGCTGGAGTTGCGCCCCATGCGGGCGCATACAGAATCGCTGCTAGGATGAAGCTTGCGAACCAGTTCAACCTTGGCCGTTGCATTTCTCTTTTTGCTTTCTTTAACCTCTATGCATTTAGATGCGAAAAACTAACGCTTGGTCGCTCGACCCAAAGGCGGGAAGCCACCGCTACTACCGGGCATCCGGAGACCAACCATGCCTGAGGGGGTTGATGAAGACGTTCCCAACTTACGTGTTGCAAAGATCTCGACTTGCCGGAAGTGTGGCACTGCTGATCTCTTGCGTCGTCGTAACCTGGATGTCCGGAGCGGTGGCTATTACGGCTAAAGGCACGGCAGTGCAGACTTTGCCCCGTACGCAGCGATTCGACCAGCATCGCCTCACCCCTTTCAACCTGATCGCGAACTGGATTGTGCTGTCCGTCAAGATTAACGGCCGTGATTACCACATGCTGCTTGATAGCGGAGCTCCCAATGTCATTTCAACGAGCGCGGCGGTCAGTCTGGGACTTGATGTGGAAGGGAGGTACACGGGGTGGGGCGTCGGGAAAAGGGAGATCACTGGAGGTGAGACGACGGTCTCGCGACTGCGGATCGGGAATGTTGTTTTGCATGACCAGACTTTCCACGTGATAGCCCTGCCCTATGCTTTCACTCACGGCTTCAGTCCCAGCATCGAAGGCGTAATTGGCTATGAAGTGTTCCGGAGATTGGTGGTGCGCGTTGATTTCCAGCGCTCTACGATTCGATTTCTCGACCCGCAATCATTTCACTATCACGGAAAAGGAGTGGTCGTACCCTTCTACTTGGAGGAGCACGTGCCGGTAGTTGCCGGGACGGTGGACGGCCTGCAGGGGGCATTTCAAATCGACACCGGTTCTGACGGCTCCCTCAGCGTCACATCTCCGTTTGTCGCCCGCAAAGATCTGGTCAGGAGATATTCCGCCCACATCCGCGGTTTTGCAGGCGAGGGCGTGGGAGGCCGGGAAAACGCCTATTTCGTACGTGCCCGCGTGCTCCATATCGGCGGGGCCGACATTCCCTCGGTTGTTACCGAGCTTCTAGACGACACCGGCGGCGTAGGCGCCATGCAGGCGGTTGCGGGCTTCATCGGTACTGCAGTTCTTAAGCGATTCAACCTCACGTTCGATTACACGCGCAACACTATCTACTTCGAGAAGAATGCAAACTACAACCGGCCGAGCGTGTTCAATCGGGCGGCCCTAGCACCGCGAATCACCCCCGAGGGGCTGAAGGTGGTCAGCATATTCGAGGACAGCCCGGCCGCAGCGGCAGGAATTTTGCCCGGAGATACGATCCTCGCCATCAATGGGCACACCGGCGATCAGTTAAACGGTCCATTCCTGTTTGACATCCTCCGCCAGCCGGTGGGAACCGTTGTCCGGTTTACCATTCTGCATGCCGGGGTGGAGAAAAGCGTGCAACTCAAGCTACGTGACCTCCTGTGAGGCCGAAACCGTGGCCGCCGGTGACGGAATCGCGTGCCGAGCGTACTGCCGGTCTCCGGGAGGTAATCGGATACGGAAAGTTATCCGTGGCTTGTTATTGCAGCCCCCCGCTCTAGCCTGCCAGACGAGGTGGCACGCCGAAGCTGTGTGGTGCGGCATGCATGGCGCTGAATGGAAGTCATTTTCCTCGCGAGGCGCAGCGTACCCGGAACGACCCATGTAGTGTCCGGATGACTGTCGTACTAACGTCTTGCGTGTCCCCATAGCCTTAAGGTTATTGCCGCCCATAGTAAAACGGAGCGTACGACGCAAGCCACGGCGACGAGCCTCCCGCCGAATGAGAACAACCGTTGGCCGGAATCCAGGTGTAAGCGGTCAAGAAGGATCCCACTACCAACCGCACCGTATCAGGCAGGGACGGATCTCTGTACGTGCGAATGTTCGCCTTAGTTTATGCTTCTGTGTTGCGGCTGATGTCCGCAACGGTTGACTTCATTTTATGGAAAGGCACTCTTGTGAGAACCTCAGTCAGGTCTATCTCGTTCATTGTTATGTTCGGGCTCTCAGCTGCCATGTTTATCCCCAATCGTCACGCCTTGGCAAGCGGCCAAGCTGGTCGCAGCTCCACCTCAGCACCGGAAACGGACGCTGAGTCTGCGGCCAACTTATTGCCAGGCAGCACCCAACTGATCAATCCTGAAGCTCTGGTCAACATTCTGCAGTCGCCCAAGGCCGCGAAACCTCTGATCCTCAACATCGGTCCTCATCTTCTGTATATGCAGGCGCACATTCCCGGCTCCGAGTACATCGGTCCCAGTTCGGATTCGCAGGGGATGGAATCTCTGCTAAGACGAGTGAAGCCGCTGCCGCGAAACACGTTCATCGTTCTTTATTGCGGGTGCTGCCCCTGGAATCACTGTCCCAACGTGCGTCCCGCCTACTACCAACTGCACAAAGCGGGCTTCACCAAGGTGAAGGTGCTCTACATTGCCGACAACTTCGGGGCTGACTGGGTGTACAAGGGCTATCCCACAGTGAAAGGCCAATAGACCCGATGCGATACCTGTTCCGTCGAGTGTAGACGGAAGGACCGCCAGCGTTGGCCGGCGGAATCGGTCCCATCATCGAACCTTACGGTTCGAACATGATCGAGGAGCTCCCCGGCTGGCTGGCGTCACCCTGTGCGCCGGTATTCCGATGTAACCGCTCTACCATCCTACTACGGACTAGTTAGTTCACGGCTCTGCCGAGCCACACGTCTTGGATAATTCCTTTGCGCTCTTTACGTCTAGAGCAGGTTGCTCCTCTACGGTCGATGCCGCGTTTTTCATGCTAGTGTCGAGTGATCTCACCGTAGGTTTACCGGTGACTTCGACTTCGTGCCCGACGTAATGGCTGAGTCTGGCGGTACTGCCGGTAAGATTGTAGACCGTTCCATCCTTGCCTACGACTGTGTAATGAAGGTTGGAGCTTCTTAAGCAGCCGTCGATCGTGGGTGGATACGTATTGGCAGGAACCCAGACATCCCTGCCTGGGTCTCCCTCTTGCGCCTGCAGCCAAAGCGCGGAGATCAGTAGCGCCAGGGTCAGCATCAGTGTCTTGTGCATAACGAGCCCGCGTTCCCTCGGTTAGTAAGATGCTCGCTGGTGACATCATGCTGTCTCGGTTGCGAGCCCGAGTGCTGGCTCGGGGCGCGCGAGCACGATTAGGTCCACGTCCTGCCCGAGCAGCTCAAACATTTCCCGCTCGCACCGGCGCTTGTCTTTGGGGTTGGTCAGCAGATGGAAGGGGACGTGATGAAAGTCGGCCAGCGGCTTGGCAGTCGGGTGATTGCTGATGATCATTACGATGTCGCATGCCAGTTCGCCGGTGCTGTGCCGGCATAGCAGGTCGGCAAGACAATGGCCATCGGCAGAAACCAGGATGGCTATCTTGGGGCGGTAGTCCGTCGATGCCAGGTGGTAGTTGATCAGGAAACGCTCGGCCAGCGGCAGGAAGTGGTGATCGAAATCGGAGATTGGAATATCAAACCTGTCCAGATCCCACTCCAGCCTTGATAGGAACAAGTCGCGGCCACTATCCAGGTGGTCGTCGCTGTGCAAGACGCTACCGTTGTGTGCAATCAGGAACTGGGAGATTGCCGCCACCGCACCTTTGCGTGCGAAGCGCATAGGAGTGCGATTTGCGAAGAGCCCTGAGTATCCCCCGATTGCTTAGCGCTTTCCGAGCCTACCAGCCCGGGATCGCTTCCTGGTTCATCAATCTGCGCTTCGTTTTCACGCGACCTTAGCATCCTGCGAAGTTACGAGATGCCAAGACGAGCAAAGACAGGGATCTTCACTCCGTCCAGGATCAATCCGAAAGCGATGGCCGCTCCAAATTCACACACCAGCACTGAGACGGGCAGTGGCGCCATCGCAATCCCGCGAATAGCCAAGGTTGAGATAATAAGAATGTCGGCCACCGAGGACGCCACGAGCCATATCGTCGGTCGCAGTCCCCACAGATTGCGACGTGCTCGCAGGGCGTAGATCGTGGCTTGGCTGCCATATACGATGGCAACGACAGAAAGCGTTCTCAGCGCTTCTATTCCGAATCCCAATTCAAACTTGCCGATCGTCAGGACAGCAATACAAAACGCGAGAAAGCAGCCACCCAGAATGACCCCTGCCATCGTAATCTTGCCGACTTGCCAGGAATTTGGCATCGGCGATGGACGTACCCTGTCAGTGGTCAAAGACATGGCCAGGAAGTCGCCTGTGATCATCACAATGACCATCAACATCGGCGTCAAAACCGCGTGTCCGGTTATGACAAGGCCAATCGCCAACAACAGCACCTGCACGATCTTCTTGAGGACGGAGTTCAGCGTGTAGGTAAGAATCCGCTGAAACGTGGTCCTGCCCTCCTTTACAGCGGCGACGATGCCGCCAAGCCCAGCCTCCGTCAGTACAATGCCCGCTGCCGATTTGGCGACATCGGTTGCAGTCGATACGGCAATGCCCATCTGTGCCTGACGGAGCGCCGGTGCATCGTTGGCACCATCGCCGCACATTCCGACGGTATGCCCGTTCTTCTGGAAGGCCTTGACCAGGTTAAATTTCCCTTCGGGAAGAATACTGGCAAATACCGCGAAATCCTCCGGTTTTACGCCTTCGGGAATCGCTCCGGGCGGGCAAACTGCCCCATCCAATCCCACCGCATGGGCAACGATTGCCGCCGTAGCCGGAGCGTCACCCGTTACCATGACCGTGCGCACGCCCAGGGTCTTGAGCTCCGAGATCAGAGAGGTCGAGTCCTTACGGGGCGGGTCGCTGAGCGCTATCAGCCCAATGAGTTGCATAGACGCTGGAGGACCCACAGCTACTGCCAAAACCCTGAAGCCTTGCTTTTCAAGTTCGTCGGCCAAACCGGCCGCGGTGGGCGATGGGGAGGCGAGCTTCGCGACTACCGTGAAGGCTCCCTTGAGGATGCGCTCTACGCCACCCTTTGCGTCGGTCGCTGTTGCTTCTGAGGTTTTCTTGGCAGGGTCGAACGGCACAAACGCTATTAGCTTTGGCAGGTCCGATGCTGACTTGTTGGTGGAGGCAGAGCGGATTGCTGCATCCACAGCGTCATCGCCGCCCTCAGAACTGGCTAGGGCTGCCATGCCGAGAACGTGGGCCTCGTCAAATCCGGGCAGCGGTTTAACGCTGGTCACGGAAAGTTCATTGCGGGTTAGCGTTCCGGTTTTGTCCGAGCACAAGACGTCGATCGTGGCAGCTTCATCTACAGCAGATAGCCGCGTCGGAAGAACGCCCAGCTTGGCCAGAGATCGGGCTCCAACTGCCGCCGCCAGCGTAAATGTTGCTGGCAATGCCACCGGTATTGCCGCCAGAATCGACGTGAGCAACAGCGGGATGATCTCACTCCACGGCATCGCATGAAAGTAGGCATACGTTCCTATAAAAAGGATGACGACGCCATTGAAAATGGCCAGATTACGGACGATGCGCAGCACGGCCTTTTGCTGTGAACTTACAACGTGTGCGGTCCGCACGAGTTCTGCCGTACGGCCAAACTTGGTATGAACGCCAGTGGCTGTCACCTCCGCGGTTGCTTCACCACGCCGCACCAGTGCTCCCGCATAGGTATCAATACCTGGACCAGCCTCGATGGGCAGAGATTCGCCTGTAAGCATGGATTGATCGAGCAGGACAGATCCCCCGATCAAATGCACATCCGCCGCAACCACGCCACCGAGCGACAACTTCACGAGATCGCCACGCACCAACTCCGCAGCCGGTACCGTCTTCCAGACCCCATCGCGCTCAACGGAGGCGTTCAAGGCGAGACGGGAGTTCAAGGCCTTCAAGGTAGCTTGGGCGCGACCTTCCTGGAAATAAGCTAGGGCTGCGTTGAAGACCAACAGTCCCGCAATGACCGCCGCCTCGGCGTATTTATGCAGCACCACCTGAAGCACAATCGACGCTTCGAGCAACCATGGGACGGGCGCCCAGAACTTGGCCAATGCATTTCGAAGTGGATGAGCGGACACATCGGGCATTGCATTGGGCCCGTCTTTTTGAAGACGGCTATGTGCTTCAGCGCTCGCGAGTCCTTTCGAGGCGATGTTCTGCGCCGGCTTTGCGGGTGGGTTCGATGGTGCGCCTTCGACATGTGCAGCCATAATTCGCTATTTGGATCGCTATTCTGCTACCACGATTCTTCAAGACTGCGGAGTGGAAGCTGGGTAATTTGCGGCCGGATCGACGGAGCGCAGAAGCAAGAGCGGAGATTGCACGCGCTTGATTACCTTCTCCGCGGTCGAGCCGAAGACCGGTGGGCGCCAGCCAGAGATGCCGTGCGTCGAAATCACAATCGTGTCGATGTGTTCACGTTCGATCACCAGCATGATGTTTCCAACTGCGTCATTTCCAATTTCGATACTTGAACTCGTCTTAATCCTCTTGGAAACAACAGCGGCGTCACACGTGGCTAACTGCCGCTCCGCATTACCCTCCGCCTTGTGTAGGTACTCCGCTTCAGGAAAAAAGACAGTTTTTGCGCCCATTGGAAGCATGGGAATAACGTTCAGAAGGCAGAGTTCAGCATGAAAGTGCTGGGCGAGGTCGGATGCGGTCTCCAGAGCGGCATCGGATGATGAGCTGAAATCAATGGAAACCAGAATCTTTGTGGGAATGAAATGGGGAGTAGTCGCTTGTGGCATGATGATCTCCTCGCCGAACCACGGAGTGGCTGAAATCCTATCTTCGTCCATCATGAGAATAGAAGACTGTGCTGTTTTAGACATGTAGGTGGCTCTGGAATTTATCTTCATTCCGACACCTGTGAACGCGGCCGTGACACATTTCTGCACCGGCTTTCAAACTTGAGTAGTGCATGGCGTTCGCACGCCACTGGTTCGACTTGGCAGCA
>PLQW01000231.1 GCA_003160215.1 Acidobacteriaceae bacterium | reverse complement strand
ATCTCAATGGTTGGCACGTCGCCCGCGCAGGCCAGCACAACGTCCGGCTCGTTACCTCCGTCGTTGGTCGCGAACTTCCAGATCGATGCACCTCGCGAGCAATGTTCGAGGGCCTCGTCCATGTTCAACCACTGAAGTTGCGGCTGCTTGCCGCAAGTGACGATGTTGACGTAGTTGCGGCTCCGCAGGCAATGGTCGAAGACGCTCAATAGGCAATTGCTGTCCGGCGGATAGTACACGCGGATGGTTTCACTCCGGCGCGCCAGTGCATTGTCTACAAATCCGGGTGCCTGATGGCTGAAACCGTTGTGATCGTTTCGCCAGGCATGACTTGTCAGTAGAACGTTTAACGAGGCGAGTGGTTTACGCCAGGGATAATCGCGGCATTGTTCCAGCCATTTGGCATGTTGCGTCAGCATCGAATCCACGACTTGCGCGAAAGCTTCGTAGGACGACCACATGCCGTGCCGCCCGGTCAATAAGTATCCTTCGAGCCATCCCTGGCAGCAATGTTCGCTCAATACCTCCATGACGCGGCCGTCGGGGCTGAGTTCATCATCGATCGAAACAGTTTCCGCCATGAAGCAGCGCTTGGTAGCCTCGAGGACGGAGTTTAAACGATTCGAGTTCGTCTCATCGGGGCAGAACATGCGAAAGTTGGTTGGATTCAGCTTGAAAACATCTCTGAAGAAGTCCCCGAGTTTTCGGGGAGCTTCAGCAACCACTTGACCCGGTCCCGGAATCTCGAGTGCATAATTTGTAAAGTCTGGCAGATCGAGCGCGGTCAGCAGCCGTCCGCCATTCACATGAGGATTTCCTCCCATGCGGCGGTTACCCGCCGGCGCGAGCTCCGCCAATTCCGCAATGAATTTGCCATTCTTATCGAAGAGCTCCTGCGGCTTGTAGCTTCTCATCCAGGCTTCAAGGATCTTGAGATGTTCGGGATTTTCCCGGACCGTTGCGAGGGGCACCTGGTGCGCACGGAAGGTGCCTTCGATTGGAATTCCATCCACTTCCTTCGGACAGGTCCATCCCTTGGGTGTGCGCAGGACGATCATGGGCCAGATCGGCTGTTTCTTGAATCCGCTCTGGCGCGCCTCCTGCTGAATGGCTCGAATCTCGGCATAGCATTCGTCCAGCGTTCCAGCCAGGATTTGATGCACGACCTCCGGATCGTCGCCTTCGACAAAATAGGGCTTGTACCCACGCCCTATATACAGGGCCCTCAAGTCTTCGTCGCTCGTCCGTGCCTGAACAGTCGGTCCGGAGATTTTGTAGCCGTTGAGGTGCAGAATCGGAAGGACTGCGCCGTCCCGGACCGGATTGAGGAAGTTGACTGACTTCCAGCTTCCTTCCAGCGGACAAGTCTCGGATTCTCCGTCACCGATAACGCAGGCAACAATCAAATCCGGATTGTCGAAAGCGGCGCCAAAGGCGTGAACCAGCGAGTAGCCAAGTTCGCCGCCCTCGTGCATAGAATTAGGAACGTGCGGTCCGCAATGGCTGGGCACCCCGCCCGGCGTCGAGAACTTCCTAAAGAGAAGCCGCAGGCCGTTCTCATCCGCCGTGATCTCCGGGTGGACTTCGGTATAGGTGCCTTCCAAATAGGAGCTGGCATTGAGCGAAGGACCGCCATGTCCGGGACCGGCAACGTAAATAATGGTTGCATCATGCTCCTTGATGAGGCGGTTCAGATGAATATAGATGAGGTTCTGTCCCGGTGACGTTCCCCAGTGCCCGAGCAGCCTTGGTTTAATCTGTTCCGCTTTCAGCGGCTCTCGCAACAGGGGATTTTCAAAGAGATATATCTGGCCGATGCACAGATAATTCGCAGCGCGCCAGTAGCGGTTCATCTTGTCGAGCATGTCCGGGGTGAGCGGACCCTTAGGGGCCGGGGCTGCTGCCTGACGTTCGCCGTTTGCTGCGATTGCGGTAGACAAAGCCACGTCGAAGATAAATTTAGTCGGCTTGCCGGCCTCGTCCAGACTCCGCCCCAGTGATTTTGTGCTGCTGTCCTGATCACCGCTAATTGCTTGCTCTTTCGTGGGCATACTGATTATTCCTCTCTACCTCTCCACCGCGGCTGACAAGCCCGGCAGAGGCTTACGAACTTCGATGAGTTCGCATCTGCGTGCGATGCAGCTTCAGAATTAGGTCGTCCATATCCTGCAGGCATTTCAAGCTCGCCTTGGTAGCGCTCGTCAAATAAGGGACCATAATTCCATCGCTACCTCGCTAGCTGCTTGCGGATCGATTGCAATTCCAGCCGGCGCTTCTCGGTGGGCTTGGGATATGCCATCTTGAGGTCCTTCAACGTATCAAGGACAATTCGGGAAACGATCAACCGTGCGTTCTCTTTATCGTCGGCGGGAACGACGTACCAGGGCGCGTGATGGGTGCTGGTCGCGCTCAGGCAAGCCTCATAGGCATTCATATAATCCTTCCAATATTTTCTCTCGTGAATGTCGGAGAGGCTGAATTTCCAGTTCTTGTCAGGCTCGTCCAGGCGCTCGAGGAACCGCTTTCGCTGCTCTTCCTGCGAAAGGTGAAGAAATATTTTGATGATCCGGGTTCCGTTGCGAAAGAGGTGTCTCTCCAGGTCCACCATGGAGCGATACCGCTCCTCCCAGATGGTTTTCTCGTCGCGCAGTTCTTCCGAAAGACCCTGGCTGCGGAGAATCTCCGGATGCACCCGAACGACCAGTACTTCCTCGTAATAGGAACGATNNGGATTGACCCCGGACATGACATGCCGGATGGCGCCGTCCTTGCCGGCAGCGTCCATCCCCTGAAAAATGAGCAGCAACGCATAGCGGTTGGAGGCGTAGTGAAGCCGCTGCAGCGAGCTGAGATCCTCAACGTGTTCTTCCAGAAGTTTCTGATACTGCTTCGTCGACTTGCAGAAGGGCTTCACAGTTGTCGGCCACTCTCTGAGTTTGACCTTTGCTCCGGGCGGCACACGGAAATCCTTTGAATTGATTCTCATCATCCTCCCTTAGGTGTCCCGAACTCCGGTGGGTTGCGCTTAACACTCTTGGGGCTCACGAGGACCTTGACGCAACCTTCGCATGTCCCGCCTGCTCTTTCCGAATCTCTCGCTCCGCCTCAAGCCAGCCCTCACGTGCTTGGCCTTCGCAGCGGCGTTGAGGGCCACCGTCGTTTGCACTTTCACGTCAAACGACCATTGCCCGTCGCGATGCCAATGCCCATCATTTCTTCTATGCGCGCAGTGCCTCGAAGGCAGAGATGGCACTGAACAGTTCGCTGCGCAGGCAGCGTGGGCTGTCGCTCATGACTGGTTTGCGGCCTTCGGCTCAGGTGGAGGCGGGGCAGTCCTGCGACTCGCCTGATCGTGCAGCCGCCCGAGGGTACTCTCGATTAATCTTGTTAACTTATGTGCAGCGCCCTCGAGAGCCTGGTCAAGGGTCGCTGCCTGGTGAGTGACCGCGACCGGCTGCCGTCCTTCAAGACGGGCTTCCATCACACAGCGCTTGTCGTTCGGGCCACTCTTATCGCCGTTTTCGTCGCTCAGGTGAACTTCCACTCGCGTTATATGGTCGCCGAGTCGGACCAGGGCATTTTTCACTACGTCACTGACGTGAGCGCTCAGCGCCTCATGGCCTTCGATGTTATGGCCAGTATTAATTTGTACCTGCATGGTGTGCTTCTCCTGTATTTGTGTTCGGCTCAATATCGGTAAGCGACGGCCAGTCCCGACTGTCCCGGCATCCTCTTCGGCCGGAATGACCATGGGCTGCACACGGAAATCTTTTGAATTGGATTTTCATCTCCCTCCCTTCGGCCATGTCAGCCGGGTTGTTCTCGTCTGTTTATTTAGGGACTTCATCTTTAGGAATCTCACGCTTCGCCTTCTCCCATTCTTCGACTTCTCGAACGTCCTCACGCCCTAGCTCCTCGTAGAGTTCGTGGACTCGCTTGACGAGCTGTGGCGTCAGATCGGACGGTGTCTTGTCGTCGGCTTCCGGCTTAGGCTGGGCTTTAGTTTCAGGCTTCGGCTCGGCTTTGGCTTCAGGCTTAGGCTCCGCCTTGGCGTCGGGTTTCGGCTGGTCGGCTTGGGCCTCAACTTTGGGTTGCGGCTTCGGTTCAGCTTTGGCTTTGGCTTCGGCTTCAGGCTCCGCCTTAGCGTCAGGTTTCGGCTGGTCGGCTTGGGCCTCAACTTTGGGTTCCGGCCTCGGCTCAGCTTTGGCTTCGGGTTTAGGCTCGGCCTTTGTGTCAGGCTTCTGAATCTCCCGCTCCGCCTTCTCCCAGTCCTGAACTGACGAACCGTCTTTGCCGGCGCGCTCCTCGTAGAGTTCATAGGCTCGCTTGGCGATCTGCGGCGTCAGGTTGGACGGTGTCTTGACTTCGGGTTTAGATTCGGCTTTGGCTTCAGGTTTCGGCTCAGCTTTCGGCTCAGCTTTCGGCTCAGCTTTCGGCTCACCTTTTGCCTCAGACTTAGGCTCCGCCTTCGTTTCAGGTTTCGTCTCGGTTTTGGCTTCAGGTGTCGGCTCGGTAGCTTTCGGCTCTGGCTTCGGCTCGGCTTTGGCTTCAGGGTTAGACTCGGCCTTGACGCGATCAAGAATCTTATAAGCGAGCAGCTTCACGCGGTCATTCAAGAGGAACCAAGCCAGGGCGTAGCCCCAAACGACCGCTGCCCAGCCCCAGCCGAGGGGTGTCATGAACAGCCCATAAACCGCAATCAGAGTCGCCACCATTTGCGTGCCTAGCACCGCGATCCATAGAACCCTCGCGGGGCGTATGGACCAGAACGGGCCGCGCGTGCGTGTCAGAAAAATCGTCAGATGTCCGGCCACGGACAGCTTCAGGTACATCAGAGTTTGGATGTGCGCGCGGTCGAGGTGAAATACGCGCTCGCCAAGGTAAAAGAGGCCAAACGCAGCCACGACCCCGATGACGCCCAGCACCGTCGAAATCCCCAGCACCAGGCGCATGTTCCAGGCCTCGGGCTTGTCCTTGTAGTGAACGTTGTCATAGGCGATGGACAGAATTGCGCCGTCGTTGAGCAACGCCAGCATCACGATCATCACTGCGGTCAATGGATAGAAGTTAAACACCAGGATCGCCAGCGTCATGAAAAACAGCACCCGCAGCGTTTCTGCGATGCGATAGATCGCATAGCTGTTCATCCGCTGGAAGATACGGCGGCTCTCCTTGATTGCGTCGATGATCACTGAGAGGCCGGACGCCAGCAGCACAATGGACGCCGCCGCGCGCGCCGCGTCTGTCGCGCCTGAAACGGCGATGCCGCAGTCGGCTTTTTTCAACGCGGGAGCGTCGTTCACTCCATCGCCGGTCATGCCGACGATGTGGCCGGCCTTTTGCAGGACATCCACAATGTAGAACTTGTGTTCGGGAAATACCTGGGCGAAGCCGTCCGCCTTCTCGATGGCCTCCGCCGACTGCGCTGTCTCGTGATGCTTCATGTCGCCCAATGCGCTAGCATCAACGATGTTCGTGCCCATCCCCAGTTGTCGAGCAGTTTCCTGGGCGATGGCCATTTGATCGCCCGTAACCATCTTGACGTTCACCCCCATCTGCCGGGCGCTCGCGATGGTTGCTTTGGCCTGCTCGCGTGGCGGATCGAACAAGGGCAACACGCCAACAAACTGCCACTTGCCTTCCTGATCGGCCCGGGCCACACCCAGGGAACGGAAGCCGCGTCCCGCAAATTCATTGACGGCCTGCTCGACGGCGGGCTTTACCTCACCGGCGTTGGTCGACATTTCCAGAATCACCTGCGGCGCCCCTTTGGCCACAAAGAACTGTTTTCCGTCCGGAGTTTTAACAGTAGCTTCGGTGCGCTTATGCACGGGATCGAAGGGCTGGAAATGGATTACCTGATAGGACTTCAGCGTCTTGTCGTCCTTCACGCCGCCGATCACTGCGAGGTCGATGGTGTCCTTGTCTTCCGCACGCGAAGCCAGTGCGGCCCAGAGAATGACCTGGTCGGCAGGGATATTGTTCACGCAGAATGGATCGCCCAACGTCAGCTTGTTTTGGGTCAGGGTGCCGGTCTTGTCCGAGCACAGCACATCCACGCCAGCCAGTTCCTCGATGGCAGACAGTTTGGTCACAATCGCTTGTTTTTTTGCCAGCAGACGCGCACCGACCGCCATGGTCACGGACAGCACTGTGGGCATCGCTACGGGGATCGCTGCCACCAGAAGTACCAGAGCGAACTCCAACGTGCTGAGGATCGGGTCATGGCGAAAAAGCGCCACAGCAACAATCACCGCCACCAGGGCCACTGCAAGAATGATCAGGTAGTTGCCGATCTTCAGCACGGCACGCTGGAAGTGGCTGACGGTATGAGCCTCCTGCACCAGTTGCGCCGTCTTGCCGAAGTAGGTTTTCTCACCGGTGGCGTATACCATGGCGTCGGCTTCGCCCCGCTTGATAATCGAACCCGAAAACACCGCCTCGCCAGGTTTGCGCGTGGCGGGCAAAGATTCGCCAGTCAATGCGGACTGGTCTACTTGCACCGGATCGCCTGCCAACAGGCGCGCATCCGCAGGCACGATGTCACCCAGTCGCAAACGGATGACGTCCCCGGGCACCAGTTCCGATACCTTCGGAGTAACCCACTTTCCGTCACGCAGGACCCGGGCCTTGGTCGCCAGCTTAGCCTTCAACGCGGCAATCTCGTTGCCCGCCTGATGCTCCTCCCAAAATGCGACCACAGCGTTGGAAAAAAGCAGAAAGAGAATGATGAAGAAATCCAGCCAATGCCGGACAATTCCCGACAAAATTACAGCCGCCTCAATCATCCAAGGGATGGGGCCCCAGAAATAGGTGAGGAACTTCAGGAACGGATTGGTTTTCCTTTCCGCGATCTCGTTAGGGCCATATTGCGTCAACCGCTTCTTGGCCTCGGCTTGGCTGAGGCCGTCCGGCGACGAACCCAACTTCTTCTGGAGTTCCGGCATGGTAACGGACTTCAGATCTTCCTTCGACTCGGGCTTCGGGCCGTCCTTGGACTCAGGTTCCGACTCCGGTTTCGCCTCCGCCTTGGACTCGGGCTTATCTGCCTCCGTTTTCACCATGACTGTCCTCCTGTTCTTAATATCTCCACCGGGTCTTGGTCCAGAGGAGGCTGGGAAAATCGACGGACAGGCGCTGTCGACGAAGTCTCATTCGAGGTTCTGAATTCCCGGAAATCGGGCGCGTTGCACCTCAACAGCCTTTCAGCCGATCCGCGCCATCGCGGCCGCCAATGTCATCGGGACACTTACAGTCAGTATCTTGCCAAGGAGATGCGGACGCTGTGCAGTTTTGCTCAGAAGAATTGCACCGCAAATGTCAAGCTCAGTTTGTAAAGCCAGAGATAAAAGAGGACACATCGATGATGATCGCCCAACTGGAACTGGCGGCTATGAGCAACCCAGTGTTACACGCCAGCGCTACGATGAAAGCGCTGGTTTATCACAGTGCCGGCAAGATTGCGTGGGAGGACAAGCCGCGCCCCGCGATCCAGCACGCGGGCGATGCCATTATCCGGATGACCACTTCGACGATATGCGGAACCGATCTCCACATTTTGAAGGGAGATCTCCCCTCCGTCACCGGAGGCCGTATTCTCGGTCACGAAGGAATTGGCGTAATCGAGCAGGTTGGAACCGGAGTGTCAGAGTTTCATGTTGGAGACAAGGTCATCATCTCGTGCGTCACTGCCTGCCTGAAGTGCGATTTCTGCAGAAAAGGCATGTATTCCCACTGTCGCCACGGCGGCTGGATTTTGGGGAATACGCTCGATGGAACCCAGGCCGAGTATGTGCGCATCCCGCACGCCGATGGAAGTCTCTACAGCTTTCCGCCGGGTGGAGACGAAGAAGCCCTCCTGATGCTTAGCGACATTTTGCCGACTGGCTTTGAGTGCGGCGTGCTCAACGGGCAAGTGAAGCCTGGGGACACAGTTGCTATCGTGGGCGCAGGGCCCGTGGGGCTCGCGGTTCTGATGACGGCGCAATTTTATTCACCGGCGGCAATCTTCATAGTCGATTTGGACGAAAAGCGCCTCGCGGTCGCAAAACAATTTGGCGCAACCACTCCGATCAACAGCTCGGATGGACACGCTGCGTATCACGTGATGGAGCTAACGGAGGGCGCGGGTGTGGATGTGGCGATCGAGGCGGTCGGGCTTCCTGACACTTTCGACATCTGCCAAGCCATCGTCGCGGCGGGCGGACGAATCGCGAACGTGGGCGTCCACGGCAAACCCGTCGAACTGCACCTGGAGAAACTCTGGGACCGCAACATTTCGCTTACGACACGGCTGGTGGACACAATCACGACACCCATGCTGCTGAAGATGGTACATTCGGGCAAGTTGCAGCCGCAGAAGTTGGTTACGCATCGCTTCGCGATGAACGACATCATGAAGGCGTATGACACCTTCGGAAACGCGGCAGACGACGGCGCGCTCAAAGTGCTCCTGAAGAATGATGGGTCTCGTTGATCAAGGATTCATTATTTGCCCGTCATGACGGCGTGTGTCTACTGCACTGACGCTGTGCCATAGGGAACACGACGGGCACGAAGATTTTGCCCCAATGCAGTGGGGGGAGTTGCCGAGTCCGGAGTCCCAATTCAGCGTTTATTTTGCCCACGTCGCTCCCGATCAATGCAGCATGCGACTCGATCTCGACAAGGCCCACGCTTGGGTCGTCATTCAGGAGAAGAAACAACCGCAGCGCTGCGGCCAACCGGTGGCTTGCAGCGTCGACCCCCGTGCCTCCGGCTTGGCGCACTCTTTGTTGCAGCCAGCATGCCGCAGGTAGCGGCTGGTAATGTGCCTCTTCCGCCGTCGCTTGCCATAGGAGAAGCAGGACAGCGATGTGCGGCGCGATTCTGAGGTTGTCCAACACGTATGCACGCACAAATAAGACTTGGCCGAATCGCTGGTATCTCGATCGGGCTGCACTATAGCTGGTTTATTATCGCCTTCCTCATCACCCTGTCCCTGATCGGTCGCTTCAGCGCCGTCACGCCGAAGTGGAGTAGCGCTACGGTGTGGTCGGCGGCCATCGTTACCGGACTCTTGTTTTTTGTCGCTCTCCTGCTGCACGAATTGGCACATTCATTGCTGGCAAAATCTCGAGGTCTGCGGGTGCGCGCCATCACGCTTTTCGCTCTGGGAGGAGTTTCGCAAATCGAGTCCGAGGCCCCCGACGCGAAGTCTGAGTTCTGGATCGCCATCGTCGGCCCATTAGCAAGCCTGGTTATTGGGATCGTGTGTCTGCTGCTGGCGCGGTCCACCGGCTGGATACTCAACAGCGAACCCCGCACTCCTATTTCTGCAGTCCTCGTCTGGCTTGGCTACATTAATCTCATGCTGGCTGCCTTCAACTTGGTTCCCGGCTATCCGCTGGATGGTGGCCGCGTGTTGCGCGCCCTGATCTGGTGGAATACCCACAGCATCGATCGCTCGACACGGATAGCAGCTAGAGTGGGACAGGTAGTTGCGTTCCTCTTCATCTTCCTGGGGCTCTACCAATTCTTCCTCGGCAAGAACTTTGGCGGTCTGTGGCTGGCCTTCATTGGCTGGTTCTTGCTGGATGCGTCTCGTAGTAGCTACGCTCAAGTGGAGATCACCGAGGGAATTCGGGACCGGAGGGTATCCGACATTATGGATCGCGATTTCTCCGCGGTCGAAGCCCATCTGAGCCTGCAGGACTTTGTGCATCGATACCTATTGGCCAGTGGGCGCCGGTGTTTTGTGGTAGTACAAAACAATAATCTGGCCGGGCTTATCACGACTAAGGAGGTCACAGGTGTGGAACGAGACCGCTGGCCGCAAACCAGCGTGCAGAGTGTCATGCGGCCGTTGAGTCAACTGCGGACGGTCATGCCTGACACTCCCGCCATCCGGGCGCTTGAGATCATGAGCCGGGAGGACATAAATCAATTGCCGGTTGTCTCTGATGGTCAATTGGTAGGGTTCTTCTCGCGCAGCAGTGTGATGGGCTTTCTTCGCAACCGTGCCGAACTGTTCAAGCAGTGAGTTCGGAGCCAAGTCGAGCTGGAGACTGCGACAGAAAGAAAGGGAGGAAGAGGGCTCAAGAATGCGAAACAAAGGAGCGCCCGGCAAGTGGGGAATCTGTGTTGGAACAAAGCCGGTAACCCACAGGGGGCTATTCAACTGTTGTCCTTTTGGACGAGCTCCACGGGCATGTGACTCAGCTTGGTAAAAGTCCGACTCAGTCGCAGCAGAGGCCACCAATCGTAAAGATAGATCTGCATCGGTCGCCACATGGCGACCCATCCGGCAATCGTAAGGCTCTCCCGCACGACGGCAGCCCAAGTGCCCGCCGCATGACTTAACAACATCTTGCTGAGGAGTAGACACGCAGCCAAGAACAGCAGCCCGATGAAAAGACTGGTGCGGCCCCTCCTTAGGAGGCGCTCGAACTCCAAGTCAGTGATTTTGGCGCGGTGAGCAAAATGGTTGTGAACCGCCGTCCTCATCAGTTCTTTGGGGTCTTCCGCCGGCCACTGGTCCAAGTAGATACGCAATTTGATCAGAGCGTTCGGGGAGAATTCTTGGGCCCAGCTTACGATGAATTCTTCCGCGTCGTCGTCGAGATCCTTTTCAATGAACGGAGAAGGGTCCATCGAATTGAAGAGCTTGGTTCAGGTCGCGCAGTTTCAGCCTTATGGTGTGCGGGTGCCCGCGGTCCTTCACGGCAGTGTCAAATAATGAAAAACGCATACGAAACTCTCTGCTATCAAGGTTTTGGAGGACAGGCTCCCTCGGTTCCGCGACCGTGCCGAGGTTCTCTGACCTACCGCGTGTGTTTCTCTTCGAGCGACAGACCCTCGGTGAGTCTCGGTGCCTGAACTGAAACTCGGCATCGTCGTACCTTCTCATGAAAGAACTGTAATCCTGATGTTTCCCGCCAGGACGAGGTTCCCACTGTTGTTCGCCCAGATTCGGTTCCTGGGTAGTGATGACCTATTCAAGCGAAGCCACCGGAATATGAACTGCGAGCACTGGACAAGGTCCGAGCTGTATTACTCGGTACGTTGTGGAACCAAAGAGTGCCGTGTCCAGCGCACCGCGACCACGCACTCCCATGATCACCAAGTCGGTTTGTGCTTCAAGGGTGAGTTGCATGATCTCCTGGTATGGCTTGCCGATCCGTACCATCACCTTGACCCTGCACTCCTCTCGCGTGTTGGGCGCAATGGATTCTTCCAGCTGTTTCACCGCCATCTCAGTTGCGCTGTGAAGGTCTGCCGACCTCGGGATATCTTCCAGCACGTGCAGCAGCGTAAGTTCAGCGCCGTACTCCTTGGCCATCGAGAGCGCGTACTGCGAGGCGTGACGAGCATGGTCTGAAAAATCCGTACAAAGAAGCATCTTTCTGAGGTGGACTGGCTCCGGATCCTGCACGGAGCTTGTGACATGATGTGCAGGTTTTCGTACCGCTAAGACCGGACACCGCGCCCGTCGCAGCACCTTCTCTGTCACGGATCCCAGCATCAGCCGATCAATCCCTCGCATCCCGTGAGTTCCCATGACGATCAGATTCACTGCCTGCGCTTCAGCCAGAGAGAGGATCAGGTCCGTCACCGGGCCATCTTGCACGAAGCATTGGGGCCGAATCTCAGTCCGCGTGTGGCGCGTCGCAAATTCCTGAAGCTGCTGCTCAGCGCCAGCGCGGAGTTCCCCACAGCGTTTTTCATAAGAATCTGGAGAAATGTTCCAAAAGCCAAAGGGCTGCAGAGAGTACAAAACGTGCTGCAAGAACAACGTCGCCTTGTAGTGCCATGCCAGCGACTGCGCGTACTCGTACGCGTTGACTGAAAACTCTGAAAAATCGACGGGGCAAAGAATAGATTTAATTTGCGGCATACGGCGGCTGCACCTCCAATGATCTCGTTACCTACAAAAGTCGCACCTTCGGTCCTTACGAAGTAGCCCTGATCTGATGTTTCGCCGACAGTTGGGTCTTTCCAAGCAAGCCCCTTTCCTGAGGATCAAATACCCGGTAGGCTGCCAGCTTGATGCGATCGTTCAAGAGGAACCAGGCCAGAGCATATCCCCAAATGAAGAGTGCCCAACCCCACCCGATCGGGGCCATGAAAATCCCAAAGACGGCAAAGAGTGTGGCGATGAGCTGGGTGCCGACCACTGCCGCCAGTAGAATCGGCGCGGGCCGAATTGACCAGAAAGGCCGCCGCGTACGCGTGACGAAAATCGTAAGATGACCGGCGACGGACAGCTTGAGATACATGAACGACTGGATCACTTCACGGTTGAGATGGAAGACCCGTTCCCCTAGATAGAAGAGTCCAAAGGAAGCAACGACGCCGGCGACACCCAACACCGAGGCGATGCCGAGAACGACAGGCATATTCCAGGCCTCTGGGCGATTTGCATACCGCACCCGATCATAGGCAATGGAAAGAATTGCTCCATCATTGAGAATCGCCAGCAAGACGATCATCACCGCCGTAACCGGGTAGAAGTTGAATACGAGAATGGACAGCGTCATGAACAACAGCACCCGGATCGTCTCCGCGATGCGATAGATGGCATAGCTGTTCATACGCTGGAACATCTTTCGGCTTTCTTTGATGGCATCGATGATCACGGATAGACCGGGGTCCAACAGGGCAATGTCGGCGGCGGCCCGCGCGGCATCGGTGGCTCCGGAAACCGCAATTCCGGCATCGGCCAGTTTGAGTGCCGGAGCGTCGTTTACTCCGTCGCCGGTCATGCCTACGATGTGCTTTTCTTGCTGAAGAACCCCGACAATGTGAAACTTGTGTTCCGGAAAAACCTGAGCAAAGCCGTCTGCCTCCTCGATAGCTTGAGCTAGCTGGCCAGCCTCGTAATGCTTGCTCTCCGCAAGAATGGAGGCGTCCACGATGTTCTGCCCCAAGCCAAGCTGGCGTGCCATTTCCTTGGCAATGGCGATCTGGTCGCCAGTGACCATCTTCACCTTTACGCCCATTTGCAAAGCGGTCGCAATCGTGCTTTTCGAATCTTCCCGTGGAGGATCGAACAATGGCAGAACCCCCAGAAACCGCCAATGGTCCTTCTCGTCGGTGCGAGCCACACCCAGGGAGCGAAAGCCCCGAGCCGCGAACTCATTGACTGCTTTCTCAACTTCCCCCCGCACCTCCTCGGCATCGGCCGCCATGTCGAGAATCACTTGGGGCGCGCCCTTTGTGACTCGAAACTGAATTTTCTTCGGCCCTTCGACAGTAGACTCTGTGCGTTTGTGTACTGAATCGAAAGGCTGGAAGTGCACGATCTGGTAGCTGTCCAGAGCATGTGCATCTTTCAGACCGCTCAGGACAGCCAGGTCGATGGGGTCCTGGTTTTCGGCCCGGGAAGCGAGCGACGCGGCGAGGACCACTTCTTCGGGCCGAACCCCACTCGCACAGAACGGATCGCTCAGTGTCAGCTTGTTCTGCGTCAACGTACCGGTTTTATCCGAACAGAGAACGTCAATCCCGGCCAACTCTTCCATCGCCGCCAAGCGGGTGACGATGGCCTTCTTACGTGCCAGGGTTCGGGCGCCCACAGCCATCGTCACCGAGAGCACAGCGGGCATGGCCACGGGGACGGCAGCGATCGTCAAGACCAGCGCGAATTGCAAGGTCGTCATCATTCTGTCGCCGCGGAACAAGGCCACAGCGAGAATGAGAGTCACGAGAGCGACCGCAATAACGATGAGGTAGTCGCCAATTTTTAGCACGGCTTGTTGGAAGTGGCTTACTGTGTGCGCCGTTTCTACCAAGTGCGCCGTTTTGCCAAAATAAGTATTCTGCGCGGTGGCGTAGACGAAGGCATCGATCTCTCCTTGCTTCAGAATTGAGCCGGAGTAGACGGCCTCGCCCGAATTGCGCGTGACCGGCAAAGATTCCCCGGTCAGAGCGGATTGATCTACCTGTATTGGGTCGCCTTCCAGCAGACGGGCATCCGCGGGAATGATGTCGCCGATCCGGATGCGCATCAAATCGCCCGGCACCAGCTCACGCGCAGGGATTGTAGTCCATGTTCCATCCCGCTTGACCCGAGCCTGCAATGCGAGTGTCGCTTTCAGCGCGGCGATGGCGTTGCCCGCCTGAAACTCTTCCCAGAAGCCCACCCCGGCATTCATCAACAGCAGTGCCAGAATGATGCCGAAATCCTCCCAATGGTGCACGACTGCGGACAGGATTGCAGCCACCTCGATCATCCACGGGATGGGGCCCCAGAAATAAGATAGGAATTTCAGGATGGGATTGACTTTTTCTTCGGGCAGCTCATTGAAGCCATATTGCGCGAGCCGGCCCTTAGCCTCCATCTGGCTAAGCCCCGTCGCCGGAGCTTGCAGACGCGAGCGAAGTTCCGCCAGGCTCAATGACGTTAAGTCTTTTTGTCCAGTGGTCGAAGCAATGTCGACTTGATTGAGAGGAGGAGCTTGCGAACTCGTGTCCCCCATATGTCCTCCTCCGGCCACGGGCATGCTTACGGTTCGACAAGCTTAAAAACAGTCGCCCTATGTCAATGCCAGGCGGGTTGTGTCTACTCTGAAAGCGAGACGGTGTTCCCGGCGGACGTCATCCGGCCCCTACTCGGGCCGATCTTCTTCAGCCCTCCGCTTCACAATGTCCTTCCCATTCATCTTAGTCCTGGCTTGACACCCGCAGCGGGCCAGCATTTGCATATCAATGTCCTTGTGGGAACTACCACCGGAAAGGCGAGCAAGGGCCCTGCCCATACCACGTGCCGGCGCTCGATACCATTGAAATGACCGGCGCCTTTAAGCTACGGCTGCTATGCTCCCGCCTTCCTTCCCCTCGGCTTGAGCAGCAGGTTTCTTCCCGGCTATTTCGGTCTCCGCTCGGAGCCAATCATCGAGGTCGTGACCGTTTTCACAGCCCCGTTCCTCGTAAAGCTGATACGCGCGTACCCGAATTAACTCCTCCGTCGAGTCGAGCGAGCGTTCGTCGGGTTTCGCGTTTGAATCACTTGCGGTCTTATGTCGCATGGTGGACCTCCTGCACAGGTAACGATGCAATGCAAGGTTGAAGAAGGAGAGGCCGACTAAAGAGAGCTGCGCGGTGCACAGACGCAGGTCTATGCACTTGCATTTATGTTTTCATTACTCTTCCCGCGAATCGGTGATAATTGTCACAGCCACCAGTGACGCGCCACTGGTAGGGATCGCAAAGAGATCGGGCGCTCGGGATGAAATCGTCTCAAAACGCAATGACGCCAGTGCGAATTCGCGTCGCGACCTACAACGTGCACAAAAGCCGCGGCCTCGACCGGCGCACCAGCCCGGAACGAGTCTCCGCCTTGGGACCATGCACGGCAAAGCCCCGTTGCTAACTATGGTCAAGGGAAGTAATTGGCAGGTCAGCGACATTGGCGACCTCAAGGGCGACCACGTTTGGGAACACGGCGATCGCTGGCGGTGCGTGGCAAGGCAAAGCACGGACGGCAACGGTAAGGCAATTGATGCCCATGAACGCTGGGTGGACATTTGGATGAAGATGCCGAATGGCAAATGGCAGTGCATCGCCACCGCCGGTGCTCCGGCGAAGATGTAGCATGGCAGAACCTGCATTGGCGCGGGCCGTGGGGCTGAACTTTTTCGGCGGTCCGCGCCGCCTAACGGGATGGATTATCATTCTTTGATCGGCCCCAGGACTATCAAAGGGCGAGGGAGTGGTATGAAAAAGCGGCGGCTCTCGGAAACCCCGGGGCGATGAGCCATCTAGGGCGTGTTAACACTAATTCGTAATCCTGTGATATGCTGCGGTGCATGGAGATCACCGAAGCGC
>PLQW01000068.1 GCA_003160215.1 Acidobacteriaceae bacterium | reverse complement strand
GCCCTTTTATAATGCGTCTTGTGTATGGCTACGACGATGGTCCACATTCGAGTGGATGAAAAGGTAAAGAAGAAGGCCGCGAAAACACTGGCGGCCATGGGAATGTCGGTGTCCGACGCGGTGCGCATGTTGCTCGTTCGCGTGGCTGCGGAAAGCGCGTTGCCGTTTGACGTCAAGGTACCCAATCCAACCGCAACTAAGGCCCTGCAGGCCGCCAATCGTCGCGAAGGAAAGCGCTTCACGTCTGCCGACACACTGTTCAAACACCTGGACATCTGACACTTGCGAGACCTGATAAGCGGCGCGAGTGAAGGGTACGGAACTACCCCACCCAAGCAAAGGCAGCTTGGGTGGGGCACCCGGCGCGCACCAGTGGAAGCACCACCGGAAACTAAGATTCGAGCAGGATCGCTTCGAAGTGTTTCTTAAGGTTTTTTTCGAGCGCGGGTTTTCCGCCGATCGAATCGTCATAGAAAATGACCCTGTAGCTGCGGATGTCGAAGGGCAGTTCCTTACCGCGCTGCGCCAGCAGGATCGTCGGTTTGTTCAGTGCGTGAGCGTAATTCAGTTCGTAGAACACGTTTTGATTGGGTGCGCTGATTTCGGCGACTACGATCTTCGCTTCGGCTATTTGGCGCTTAATATCCTCGAAGATGATTCCGGGTTTAGTCAGTTCGTCGATTCGGATTACATTAAGACCGAGCTCACGAGCGCCGGGTTGGATCACCTCTTGATAAAGGGTGTCGAAGGGTGGACCGAATCGCATGGCAACGAAGACTTGGGGTTTGGCCGCTTTGACCGACAGTTCACTAAAATCGACGCGCGCTTTACCCCATGCAAAAAGACCCAACTGACTTCCGACCAAGGGTTGGCCGAGGACACATTTGATGACGGGAACTTCATCCACGGTCATCCGGATCTCTTGGCCCGTCTGAGCAATCTCAACAATATAGTCCCTGTTCGCCTCTAGGTTTTGAGCTGATCCGACGTTCTCGATGCCCCGCCAAGCGACTCCGGGGGTGTACTCCGCAATCGAGTATGCCCTTCCGTAACCACCCAACTGAGCCAGGATATAGCGGGAGTGCTCAGAATGAAAACCGAGGACCACCCCGCCCGCAATGTTGCCGTTCGCGTCAATTTGCGAGAACCTGACTCGTACGCGAACGAACCCGTCAGCGAGGTTCCAGTTAGTCAAGGCTATGCCGTAAGGTTGCAGGCCCTCGCCGGGGGTTGGCCCTGCGTAGCTGGCCAACGAACCATCGAATCGCCAGATCCCCGTGACCGCGGCCCAGCGAGTCTCGCGGCCCTCTGGCGCAGGTAAGTCCCCCCGAACGGATGTGGAGTCTGTGCTCATGCGGAATCACCATAGCAAATGGGGCACGGGCCTGGGGCCCAGGCACCGGGCCTCCCGCCAAGTCCCGGAATGAATTCCGCATTATATGGGTTAAGACGGTAGCAAGGTGGGCAGATCGGAGTTGACGAACATCGGCACCCGGGGCAGAAAATAAATGTCTTCGACGGGGACCTTACTGACACCTCCAGGATTCGGAAACAGACAAGCTGCTCGATACCCAGCGCGTTTCAAGGCTTCGCACAGTGCCCTCCTGTCAGAGCTCACTTGCTCGTACGGGTACGCGAAAATCTCGACCGGCTTACCCAGTTCAGCTTCGATGACGGCTTTGGAGCGACACAGTTCTTCCTCCTGCTCCTGTTGAGCAAGCCGTGCGAAACCCTCATGCCGTACACCGTGGGACTGGATTGAGCAGCCGCACTGTTCAAGTTCGCGCAGGTCATCCCAGCTGCAAATTGGTTCACGCAGTTCCCGACCGTTGTCCCAATCGTTGTGTCCTCCTATGTAGTGGGTTGGAATGAATGCCACTGACGGGTAACCAAACTCAGCTAAGCATCGGGACGTGATGCTAAGCATCGTCTTGTAACCGTCATCGAAGGTCAGGAGTACTGCACGAAGGGGCAGACTGTCCGGTTCAGACAGACCTTTCAGGAAACGCTCTGCAGAAATTGCTTCCCAACTTTGCGTGGAGAGGTAATGCAGATGCTCCTTGAAAGTTCGTTCCGGTATATACCAAGCAGTTGTCCGAGCACCAGCGGATGGTTCACCAATTTTGTGGTATCCCAAAATGGCTAATCGCGAATTGCCCAATCGAGCGTCCACGTATGTCAAATTCTACCGCAGCCTGGTGCCCCAGGTTCGCGTCCGTGTTTTTGGACGCTAACCTGGGCAGAGGAAGGTTCGGGCCAGCCCACCGAACATTTTCAACTCACGATCTCTGGCCGGGTGGGGATTTTGGTTCAGGTCACAGCGCTCGGTCCCTGTTTTAGGTCCTGCGCTTCTTCGATCATGCCCTGGGATACCCGCTTTCCTTCCTTCCTTCCGCTCAAAACCACCCGCGCTTTTGTCCTCCCCATCCGAGCGCACCGCGCCAGAATGCTACGATAGTGGTTTATGTCTGCCCCCGAATCCCTGTTCCTACGCGCCTGTAGACGGCTTCCAACCGAGACCACTCCAGTTTGGTTCATGCGCCAGGCTGGTCGTTACATGCAGGAATACCGCGACATCCGCAAGCACCATTCGCTAGTCGAAATCTGCAAAAAACCTGAACTCGCCGCCGAAGTGACCATCACCGCCGCCGAGTATCTCAAGGTCGACGCCGCCATCATCTTCGCCGATTTGCTGCTGCCCCTCGACGTCATGGGTCTGCCGTTTCATTTCTCCGCGGGAGAAGGCCCAGTCATCGAGAAGCCACTCCGTACCGCGGAAGACGTGAAAGCTCTGCGGACCGATCGCGCTGCCGAACTGGGATACGTCGCTGACGCGGTTTCGCTGGTGGTCAAGCACTTCGGGGACAAGCTGCCGGTCATTGGTTTCTGCGGCGCGCCGTTTACCCTCGCCAGCTACATGGTCGAAGGCGGCGGCTCTCGGCACTATCTCGAAGTGAAGAAGCTGATGTACAACTCGCCCGAGGTTTGGGACGAGTTGGTGACCAAGCTGACGGACGTGCTGGTGGAGTACGCCGCTGCGCAGGTGCGCGCGGGCGCTGACGTGTTGCAGATCTTCGACAGTTGGGTCGGCTGCCTGAGCGTGGAAGATTATCGCCGCTACGCGCTGATGCCCACCACCCAGCTTATCCGGCGGTTGCAGCAAGAAACCCACGTGCCGATCATCTACTTCGGCACCGACAGCGCCACCCTGCTGCCCTCCATGTCGGAAACCGGAGCGGAGGTCATCGGCTTGGATTGGCGGATTCCCCTCGACGAAGGCTGGCGCACCGTGGGACATACGCATGCTGTGCAGGGCAACCTCGATCCCGTGACGCTGTTTGCGTCGTGGCCGGAGTTGAAGCGGCGTGCGGAACACATTCTCCGCCTAGCCGACGGACGCTCCGGGCACATCTTCAATCTAGGCCATGGCATTTTGCCGCACACACCGGTCTCCAACGTAAAAGACCTGGCTCAATTTGTGCACGAGTTCAGCTTGACAGCGGCCAGCCCCGCGAGGCCTGAATGAGCCAACAGGCAGTGCTGCTCATCGCTCACGGCAGTCCGGAGCGGGTGGAGGACATTCCCGAGTTCCTGCTGAACATCTCGCGCGGCCGGCCCATGCCTGAGGCGGTGGTGCGCGAGGTGCAGCATCGCTACTCGTTGATTGGCAGTTCGCCGCTGACCAGGATTACCCGCCAGCAGGCCGACCGGGTGGCGCGAGAGTTGGGGCTTCCGGTTTATGTCGGCATGCGCAACTGGCATCCGTTTATCGCCGACACCTTGCAGCAGATGGCTGGCGACGGCATTACAAGCGTGGTCGCCATCTGCCTCGCTCCCCACAATTCACGTACCAGCGTCGGACTTTATAAAGAGGTGCTGTTCGGGCATGACCCTGCGTTCGCCATCGATTTTGTCGAGGAGTGGCACGATCGTCCGTTGCTGATCTCCGCTTTTGCCGAGCGGCTGCGTTCTGGCTGGACGAAAGCTTGCGCTGAACACGGATCGCAGTTGCCGGTGTTGTTCACGGCGCACAGCGTTCCCACGCGTACCGTTGCCGAAGGCGATCCCTACGAGAAGCAGACGCGCGAGACCGCGGCGCTGGTGGCCGCGCAGGTCCCCGAGATTGGCGCTTGGCGCTTTGCTTTCCAGAGCCAGGGAATGTCGGGTGGAGATTGGCTCGGCCCCACCGTGGAAGAGACCATCGTGAGTCTGCGGGAGGCGGGCCAGACCGGTGTTTTCGTGCAGCCTATCGGCTTCGTCTGCGATCATGTGGAGATCCTGTTTGACGTCGATATCCTGTTCCGGCAATTCGCAGGAGAACGCGGCATGAAGCTGTATCGGGCAGAATCGTTGAACGATTCGCCGCTGTTCATACGGGCTGTCGCCGATTTGGCGCGGAGCCGGCTCAGCAGGACCGCTGCTGGTCGCGAGGGCGCCGCGCAGCCTGAGGGTTCGATGAAGAAAACCGTATGAAGCGCATTGCCATTATCGGCGGAGGCATATCCGGGCTGAGCGCCGCATTTTATCTGGAGAAGGCGCGTGCAGCCGGAGCCGATTTGGAATACACACTTTTCGAGAGCGGCCAGCGGCTCGGCGGCTCGATGTATTCCGACCGGGTGGAGGGTTGCCTGGTGGAAGCCGGGCCTGATTCTTTCCTCACCGAAAAACCATGGGCGCTTTCGCTGTGTAAGGAGCTCGGCATTGCCGATCAACTGATCGGCTCTAACGACGCCGAGCGCAAAACCTACATCGCGGTGAACGGCCGACTGGTGGTCATGCCCGACGGACTTATGTTCATGGTGCCCACCCAACTGGTTCCGACCGCGCTCTCACCCTTGTTCTCGTGGAGCACCAAGCTCCGGATGGCGCGCGAGCTTTTGCATCCGCCGCGGCCCATGCAGACCGACGAAACGGTGGCGGAACTGGTCGAGCGTCACTTCGGAGCGGAGGTGGTGGATCGCCTCGCCGATCCGCTGCTGTCGGGCGTCTATGGCGGAGATGCCGCAAAGCTCAGCGCACGCGCCGTGTTGCCGCGTTTCGTCGAGATGGAAGAAAAGTACGGCAGCCTCAGCCGGGCCATGTTGGCGGCGCACAAGAAGATGATGGCCGCCCGTAAGGAGCCGGCGCGCCCGCTGTTTACCTCCCTGCAGGATGGCATGCAGCAGATGGTAGACGCCGTCGCCGCGCGATTGGATCCCGAATCCATCCGGTTGCGCACGCACGTCCTCCGCGTTTATCCCGAGGATTCATCTTCGTCGTGGCGCGTGTCGGTCGAGATGAACGGAGAGGAACGCTTCGATGCCGTGCTCATAGCTACTCCCGCCAATGTTGCGGGGGCACTGCTGGACGGTGTGGACCGCGGCCTCGCGCGGAACCTCCTGGACATCACCTACAGCTCGTCCGTCACGGTCACCCTCGGCTACTACATTGACCAACTCGCAACTCTGCCACCGGGATTCGGGTTCCTGGTGCCGCGCAGCGAGGGCACACGCATGCTGGCCTGCACCTTCGTTCACAATAAGTTTCCGCACCGCGCACCTGAGGGCAAAGGAATCCTGCGCTGTTTCCTGGGAGGCGCACGCGATGAAGCGGTCCTCGGCCTTACGAACGACGAGATGTTGGAGACGGTGCACCGCGAACTCAAGGACATTTTGAAACTGGATGCACGGCCGATTTTCGCGCGCGTTTACCGTTGGCGCGGAGCCATGGCGCAATACGAGCCGGGACACATCGCGCGCGTGGAGCGCATTGAGAAGCGGGTAGCGGAAATTCCCGGGCTGGCGCTTGCCGGCAACGCCTATCATGGCATTGGCGTGCCCGACTGTATTCGCTCCGGCATGGAAGCGGCGAACTCGTTGGCGCAGGTGTCAGTCGAGTCGCTATCGCCGCAGTCGCGATAACGACTTCCCGAAGTTCAAGAGGAACCCAGTATGGCAGATGTGCGTCGTGGACTGATCATCGTGAACACCGGCCCCGGCAAGGGCAAAACTACGGCGGCCATGGGCACGGCTTTGCGCGCGGTCGGCAACGGCATGCGTGTGCTCATGCTGCAATTTCTCAAGGGCTCATGGCACTACGGCGAACTCGATGCGGTGAAGGCCTTTGGCGACAACTTCATCATGAAGCAGATGGGGCGCGGCTTTGTGAAGGTCGGCGGCGCCGAAACCGATCCGGAAGACGTCCGCCTGGTGGAAGAGGCGTGGGCCGAGGCCGAGAAGGAAATACTTTCCGGTGAGTGGGACCTCGTAATTCTCGATGAGATCAACTACGCCATCACATACAAAATGCTCGACCCTCGAAAAGTCGTCGAGACGCTGAAGAAAAAGCCCGAGATGGTACATGTCATCCTTACCGGCAGGAATGCCCATCCCGACATCATCGAGATAGCCGACACCGTGACCGAGATGAAAGAAGTGAAGCACGCCTACACCAAAGGGATCGAAGCGCAGCGCGGCATTGAGTATTGATCTGACTCTGGAACGCGCGACAACCTCTCGACCCGTCGGCTACACTTGATCCTTACCTGAATGGTCGATCTGTCAATTTCGGGCGGCAATCTCGAATTGCAAGTCCGGGGAGCCGACAAACTCTGGGCGCTGAAGAGTTCTCTTGAAATCCCGTTGCGACACATCGCCGGGATTCGAGCCGACCCGTCCGTTGCTCACGGCTGGTGGCACGGCATTAGACTGCCGGGAACCAATATCCCCGGAGTGCTGACCGCCGGGACGTTTTATCAACACGGCAAGCGGGTTTTTTGGGATGTGCACAATCCCGAGAACACGGTCGTCATTGAGTTGCGAGACGAACGCTACGATGAGCTGATCGTGGAAGTCGCCGACCCGCAATTGACGGTCGAGTTGGTCCGGGCTGCGCTGCCAGACAGCAACGAAGCGAAATCATAGAATACAAAGATTACATCTATGGCATGGTTTAAGCGGGAACACGGCGAGCTCGACACTTCGGGCGAGAAACGGGTAAAGACCGAGGGCCTCTGGGTCAAGTGCGACCAATGCCGCCAGATCATCTGGAAGAAAGATCTCGACCAGAATTTTAATGTCTGCCCGAAATGCGAGCGCCACTTTCGCATTGACGCGCGCACCCGGCTCGCCTACCTGCTCGACGACGGCAAATACGAGACGACAGACGGCAACATCGTCTCCACCGATCCGCTGAAGTTCACCGACCTGAAGCCCTACGCCGAGCGCCTGAAACGCTCACAGCGCGATACCCGGTTGAACGATGCGGTCATTAATGCGCGCGGCACGCTCAACGGCAAGCCCGTCATCGTAAGCGCGATGGAATATGCCTTCATCGGCGGCTCCATGGGCGCTGTCGTGGGCGAGATGATCACTCGCGCTATCGAGAAAGCTACCTCGGAGAAGGTGCCTCTGATCGTGGTTTCGGCTTCCGGTGGCGCCCGCATGATGGAAGGCGTCGTGAGTCTTATGCAGCTAGCCAAAATCTCCGCCGCGCTGGCCCGCATGGACGACGCCAAAGTGCCTTACATTTCTGTCATGACGGACCCGACCACCGGAGGCGTGACCGCTTCCTTCGCCATGCTGGGCGACCTGAACATCGCCGAACCGGGCGCCCTGATCGGTTTTGCGGGGCCGCGCGTGATTGAGCAGACCATCCGCCAGAAGTTGCCCGAAGGCTTCCAGCGTAGCGAATTCCTGCTGCAACACGGAATGCTCGACGCCGTGGTGCATCGCCGCGATATGAAGCAGTACATCAGCCGCGCATTGGAGTTTATGGCCGTGCCCGCGTAGTAGCTGCTTTTGCCTCCCATCGTCACCTCCAAGACTGCCGCCTGCGTCGTAGAATCAAAATTATGAAAGCCGTCGTCGTCACTCGTCTTGGTGGACCTGAGGTTCTCGAGGTACGCGACATGCCTGATCTGCAGCCCAAAGCGGGCGACGTGATCGTGCGCGTGGAAGCTGTGGGCATTAACTTTGCCGATACGCTGTCAACCCGTGGAACTTACAGCGGCACCCCACCCCCACCGTTTATTTCCGGACGCGAGTTCGCCGGCCTGGTCGAAACCACCGGCGATCGCGTGATGGGCTACACCCAATATGGCGCGGCCGCCGAAAAGATCGCCATGAAACCTAAGCTGCTTTGGCCCCAGCCCAAAGGCTGGAGTTCGGAGCAATCGGCTGCCTTCCCGGTGAACTTCCTGACGGCTTATCTGGCCTATTGGAAGGCTGGACTGACGCCCGACGCCTTCGAACCAATCCTTCGCCACGATGACCAGCGCCGGCGCGTGCTGATCCACGCCGCCGCCGGGGGCGTGGGCACCGCCGCCATCCAGATCGGACAGTTGCTGAGTATTGAAACTTATGGAACGTCGTCGTCGGAAGAGAAACTGGAGCGAGTGAAAAAGCTCGGGCTGGACCACGGTATCAACTACGGCGAGGTGGATTACGAGCAGCGGGTCCAGGAGCTAACCAACGGAGAGGGTGTGGACGCTGTCTTCGAGATGCTGGGCGGTGAGCATACAGCCAAAAGCCTGCGCTGCTGCCGGCCGTTTGGGCGGGTTATCATTTATGGCTCCGCGACCGGACAGCGACCCCAGTTCGACACTCGCGCCATGATGGCCAAAAGTCTTAGCGCTCATGGCCTGTGGCTCAGCATACTGGCCAAGGACCACGAACTGATCGGCTGCAGTTTGCAAGCCATGCAGCCTTGGATTGAGCAGGGCAAACTGCGTCCCGAGATCGGACACATCCTGCCGATGGAGCAAGCCGGCGAGGCGCACCGCCTCATGCTGCAGCGCGCCAACTATGGCAAGATCGTGCTGAAGATTGGGTGATCTCAGTTTTAGAAGCCCTGTGGTTCGGCGCGAGTACGGGTAGAGCGGGCGCGGACTGGGGTGGTTGAGCGCGGGGGTGCCCCGTTCTAGCCTTCCTTTGGCTAGGGCGGGGCAGTTCCCACTTCGACTCCGCATCCTCCAGCGTCGCGTCGCCAATGGTACGCTGGGACATGTTCCTCGCATCGCTAACCGGCTTTGCCGCGGGCACGCTGTGCACGCTGGCGTACCTTCCTCAGGCCTTGCACTCCTTTCGTAGCAAGTCCGTCCGCGATCTCTCGCTGCTCATGTTGATTAGCCTCAACGTGGGGCTCTTGCTGTGGGTAGGCTACGGCTTCATGATCCACTCGCTGCCCATCATCTTGCCGAATGCTGTCACGTTCTTCCTCAGCGCGCCTTTGCTGGTGATGAAGCTGCGCTACCGGGAGAGCGTCAAGGGCGCCGAGACCGGACAGGTTTAGATCAAATTCGGAGTTGGTGTAACTGAGTGGGGATCCAGCCTTGTTAGGTTTCGCATCTAAAATTGTTGTGCCAAGAGCCGAGAAAAGGGCAAGGGGGCCGGCGAAGCCATGAATGCCGTGCCATTGTTCTCCTGCTTTACGAACCATACGACAACGCCCCACGTGTCCTCGACACCCGCCCCGATGAATGGCGGTAGCCACATGGTGGCTTCAGCCACTGAGGGACTTCGCGGTTCAAACGAAGTGCGAGTTCCCTCAGGGGCTGAAGCCTAACTCTCCACGAGCAAGTAATGGCGCGGCTGAAGGGGCCGCTGAAAAAGTCGTCGCGACGAAAAAACCGCAGATTCCTCTGGGCTGGAAGCCCCTCGGAATGACAAAATAAAGGGTCTACAACGGCACACCTAAAGGTGCGCCCCTTCGAAGCGGGCGCAATCGAGTTTTAGCAGCCTCTGAAGCCGTGCCCCTTCAAAGATTTCTGCCCCACACACCGCGGCTTGGCTGAGTGCTGACTGCTGACAGCTCTATACAATGCTTCTGTGGATGCGAAAACGTGGTTGGGGTTGATCGTATTTCTTGCCATCTGTTTGGGCGCGGGTGGGCTGGGCTCTTTCTTCACCGCTAACAGCGTGCGCGATTGGTATCCACGGCTGCGCAAACCGGCGGGGACTCCGCCCAATTGGGTTTTCGGACCGGTATGGACGACGCTCTACGTGTTAATGGCCGTTTCTGCCTGGTTGGTGTGGCGTGAGTACGGATGGGGCGCGCGCTCGGCGCTGTTGATCTTCTTTGCCCAACTTGCCCTCAACGTTGCGTGGTCTGGGATTTTCTTTGGGTCTCGCCTGATTGGAGTGGCGCTTGCCGCGATTGTCGTGCTATGGCTGGCGATCGCTTTCAATATTCTCGTCTTCTATTGGCTCAAACCGGTCTCAGCGGTCCTGCTGGTTCCCTATCTGCTCTGGGTCACCTACGCGAGCTATCTGAACTTCGGCATATGGCGCCTGAATCGTGATTTGCAGGCCTAGCTAGCGCGGCACCCATACAGCGCTGTTGGCCAAAGCTTGGCGTGGCACGTGGCCCCCACGCGGTCGTTGACATCGCGGTGCAAAGTGCTGCAAGAAGAACAGCCCGAGTTGTGAGCAACAGTCGCATCGTTTGTCAACCGGAATCGCAGTAACGGGTGGAGGCAGCGCATGTCGCGGTGCGATTCGAGCCGCGCTGGCGACGGCATTATCTGCGGCTGACGATGAAGAAGAACCGCTCCATTGCCATTGTGGCCATTGCCCGCAAGCTGGCGGTGCGCTTGTGGTGGATGTGGAAGTTGGGACTCGATTACGGGCAGATCGTCGAGTCCGGCTCGCATGCAGAATAGCCTGGGTAGCCCAGTGGGGTGCAGTCGAACCCTGACCTGTTGATGGGGCGCTCTGCCTCCCTGGAGGGCCAGGGAGTTCGACATGCTAATCATGGTTGGCGGTTCCGGGGTAGCTGTATCCGATAGTAGATATCCGCAGTGGCGAAACCAAGCGGTGGCGTTGCGAGGCGCAACGGCGGCGATCGCCGTCGCTACGGCCTTCTCCAGCAAATCGACCGCCCGGGTTTTGGCTGCCCGCAAGCCCTAATACACCGGTGCGGAACTGCATCAGGAAGCCGGAACCCGTTTCTTCTCGGAAGCGATATCGGAATGAGCTCCAAACAGAAAGCGCGGATAGCGTAGAGCATTGAATTCGGCGCCGATGAGGACCACCATCGAGACGATGTACATCCAGATCAGCAATGCGATCGCGGTAGCCAGGGAGCCGTAAATGACGTCGTAGTTCGCGAAGTGGCGAAGATAGACGCCAAACAATACGGTGGAGACGAACCACAGCACGGTGGCCAGCGCCGCGCCGGGCAGCACGCGATGCCACGGCTGGGTGCGGGGCACGCCATGGTGGTAAATGAGCCCGATCACGGCAATGCTGGTGAGCGCCGCAATGATCCAGCGCAACGCCGTCCACAGGCCCACAATGTAAGGCCCAAATTCGTGGCCCACATGGTACGCAATCCAGGTTTCAATCTGGTTGCCGAACACCAGCAGGAAGGACGAGAAGGCCATCGGGACGCCGGCCAGCACCACCAGCAGGAAGGCGATCATTCTCTCCTTCACCAGTCCCCAGACCTTTGGCATCTGGTAGGCATTGCGGAAGCCTTCCATCCAGGAGATCATCACGCCCGATCCCGTCCACAGGGTGATGACTACCAGGGTGATCAGCGACCTCACACTGGCGGGTTTGGTGCCGCTGAAGTATTGCAGAACGGCTGTGCTTGTCCCTTCCGGCAGAATTCGCCCTACGGCACGGCCGATCTCGCGAATGAATGCCTCTGT
This sequence comes from Acidobacteriaceae bacterium, assembly GCA_003160215.1. GTDB lineage: Bacteria > Acidobacteriota > Terriglobia > Terriglobales > Acidobacteriaceae > Bog-257. Next base: position 5,809 of record PLQW01000068.1, on the reverse strand, counting down.
TTTGTGCGACTCCGAGAGCACCGAGGCCACCAGGAGCACCGCGGGAAATAAAGTGAAAATCGCGGAGAAGGCCGCTCCCTTGGCCACGGCGAACGCGTCGTGCTGAAAGGCACGCCACAGCGCGAACCGAAAGTGTAGAAAGAACCGCCGCATAGAGGCAAACGCCGGCATTGGACTGGAAAGAGAAGTTTACACACCCGGACAAACAGTTGTCAGTTACCGGTTGCCAGTTGTCAGTGGGCGATTGGCACCTAGCTGGGTGCCCCACTCATTCGCGGTTTTCGAATGAGGGGGAGTCGGACGCCCTATCTTACTCAGCCTGTCATCCTGAGGCAGGGTAGTGCGGCCCTAGCGGTATCAGAAGCGGTGGAGCACCAAGCCAGTTATAAGCGCGATTCTGGAGAAGTCATGGTCCAGGGTGAAAACGCTAGCCTTATGTTCAAGGGCAACGGCTGCGATCAGGGTGTCAATGGTGGTGAGCGATACGCCTTTTCCGCGCGCTGTGCGATAGATTGCAGCCGCGGTGCGATAGGTCTCAAAGCCCCTGGGCTCCAGCATGTCCCATTGAGCGAGAAACAGGCCAATAGCATCGGCGTCCCTGGTGAGGCCGTGCAAGACCTCGGCTACCACGACTCCAGTGAGCGCGAGAGGTTCGCTGTCTTCGATCATCCGGCGTAGTTCGCCACCGGCCCGGCCAGGAGAGGAGCTGAAAAAGTCAACCCAGACGGAGCTGTCCACCAGAATCAAGCCCGATTTCTCCGCGAAGACTTAAGGTCGCCCTTCCAGATGCCGCTTCCGTAATAGCGGAGAATCCCTTTGCGGCTCTCGGAGCGCACGAGCAACTCGAGCGCCTTGTCCACGATCTGGCGCTTGGTTTTGAGGCGGGTGAGTTTGCGCGCCTTGCGAATCAAGTTCTCGTCGATATCGATGTTGGTCCGGGACATATCGGTAGGATACACCATTTCGCGTGAAATTGGTGTATGAGGGATGTCGTTTCACTCGTCCTGGGCGCCCCACTCATTCGCGGTTTTCGAATGAGTGGGACCGGGGACGCGGAGTAACTGATCTTCAGCGGCCATTCCTGAGAGTTGACCTACCGGACCCTCCTCCTGGAGCGCGTAGGCCCTGGAGCTACTCCATTTCCAGCCTTCAGGCGCACTCACGAGACCGCGTTTGACAGGATTGCGATTCCTGTCGTAGTCCCCGTCCCCGAAGGGGACAGCATATCTCAGCCCAGCGTTTCAACGCTGGGTGACGGGTTAGAACGATGCCGAGTCCCGGAGGGACGGCATATGAACCAGGTTGTGTGTTGGGCATCACTGAACCACAATAGGCGTGCGGATAACCTCATCTTATGTCCCACACTCATGCCTGGGTGCTCGTGCATTGCATATTCAGCACGAAAGAGCGCGCCAACCTAATACCCGATCCGGTCGAGCTTTGTCGATATCTGACCGGGGTGGCTCGCGCGAAGGAGATCACACTCGTTGCCGCCGGAGGCACGGCCAACCACATCCATCTTCTGATCGCCGTTCCTCCCGCCATTCCGTTGGCCAAAGGCCATTCAGGAGTTGAAGGGCAACAGCTCGCGATGGTTTCACGAGCGCGGAGTGCGGTTCGAGTGGCAGGAAGGATATGGGGCCTTCAGCGTCAGCCAGTCGCAAAAGCAGGTTGTGGCCGATTACATTGAGCGTCAGGCTGAACATCATCGAAAGTGGAGCTTCGAGCAGGAGTTCATGACGTTGTTACGCAAATCCGGCGAGACCTACGATCCGCGGTACGTGTTCGGGTGAGCCATATGTCGTCCCTGGCGGGACTCGGGGTGGGATAACTTGCCTACCCAGCGTTGAAACGCTGGGCTGAGATATGCCGTCCCTCCAGGGACGACACATGCGGCAGAGGTTCTCACCGTATGCGCGAATCACGAGGACTCCCACTCAAGCAAAAGAAGCTTGAGTGGGGCACCCGGACAGGGAACGGCACCCGGCGGCAGAGGTTCTCATCGATAGACGGTAATGCACAGTACAACAATCCAAAAAAGGACAAAGGCAACTGAAAGAAGCGTCATCATGAGGGTCACCGAGGGCTTAAGAAGGATCATGCGCGAGTAAACGTGATGGACTTTGCCCCGCTTTCGAAACTCAAGGCTCTGTCGAACGTCATCCTGAACGGTTTCCCACGTTGCCGAGAAGAGGTCCATGTTGGGCCGAAGTTGCTCCTCGGTAAGCCGCAACCTATGTTCCCATCGGCTTTGCCAGAATTTGCTTCCGAGATTAACCGCGACCCATAGACAAGCCACTGCAAGTCCCAGAGCGGCCAAGGGAAGTCCGTATCGTCCCTCCTTAAGAGAAAAAAATCCAGCAGCAATGGCCGTACTCAACACCAGAAAGTAATTCGATCTTTGCCAGAATAAATTGATTTCGAGGTTACGCGTCTCTCTTGCTACTCGATACGCCTCCAAATTGAGAAGCTCATCGGTACTTTCTCTCATGACGCGCGCTACTTTCGTCGCCTGCTCGCTCATGGCGCAACATCCTTTCGACAGTCTAAGGCATCTGTTCTGCTGTTCTGCGCAAAAAGATGCTGCCAGCCACTCTGACCCCGCTCCCGTGCATTTATAGCGCAAAAGGGAACGGCCACCAAGATTTCTCTTAATGGCCGTTATTTGTGTCCGCGACGCGGACCTAAAGGTCCGCCCTACCGTTCTTACTCTGCCGTCAGTTCCTCGGCCTCGTTTTCGCCTTCGTGACGGAGCAGTTCCAGCGCGCGTTCGGCTTCTTCGTACGCGGCCGTGACCTCCTCCTGCACCTTGGATGCGGCCTCCTCCATCTCCTGCGAGAGCCGGACATTGCGGTAGTACTCCATGCCGGTGCCCGCGGGGATGAGACGGCCCACGATGACGTTTTCCTTCAAGCCGCGCAGGTGATCGACGGCGCCCTGGATGGAGGCTTCCGTGAGCACGCGCGTGGTTTCCTGGAACGACGCTGCCGAGATGAACGAATCGGTGGAGAGCGAGGCCTTGGTGATGCCGAGCAGCAGCGGACGGCCGGTGGCCGGTTTGCCGCCATTGGCGATCGTCTTCTCGTTCTCTTCGCGGAAGCGGAACTTGTCGATCTGCTGTTCCAGCAGGAACGAGGTATCGCCCACGTCTTCCACTTTTACCCAGCGCATCATCTGGCGAACGATCACTTCGATGTGCTTGTCGCTGATGTTGACGCCCTGCAAGCGGTAAACTTCCTGGATTTCATTCACCAGGTAGGCCTGCAATTCCTTCTCGCCCAGCACGGCTAGAATGTCGTGCGGATTGAGCGGACCGTCCATCAGCGGCTCGCCAGCGCGGATGCGCTCGCCTTCCTGCACATTGATGTGGACCCCACGCGGCACCTGGTACTCTTTCTCGGTGCCGTTGTCGGCCACCACGTAGATCTTGCGCTGGCCTTTGGCCACGTCGCCAAACTTCACCACGCCATCGATCTCGCTGATGACCGCGGTTTCGCGCGGCTTGCGGGCTTCGAACAATTCCACCACGCGCGGCAGACCGCCCGTGATGTCCTTGGTCTTAGTGGTTTCCCGCGGGATCTTCGCCAGCACATCGCCGGGAGTCACCGTCTCGCCATCCTGCACCATCAGGTGGGCGCGGGAAGGCATCAGGTAGCGTTTGCTGCTCTTGCCTCCCTTGATGATCATGGTCGGCTGCCGCTTCTCATCCGGCGAGTCAACCACGACATGGCGCGACAGACCCGTGACCTCGTCCACTTCTTCATGCAGGGTCATGCCTTCCTGCAGGTCCTTGAACTGCACGGTCCCGCCAATTTCGGTCAGGATGGCGAAGGTGTACGGGTCCCACTCGACCAGGACATCGCCCAAGCTGACCGGTTGGCCGTCCTCCACCTTGACCTTGGCGCCGTAAACCACGGCGTAGCGCTCTTTTTCGCGGCCCTTGTCGTCCAGGATGGCGATGGAGCCGTTGCGGTTCATCACCACCAGGTGGCCTTCCTTGGCGCGCACGGTCACCAGGTTGACGAATCGCACACTGCCGTTAGTTTTGGCATCGAGGCGCGACTGTTCGCTGACTCGCGAGGCCGTACCGCCGATGTGGAAGGTACGCATGGTGAGCTGGGTCCCAGGCTCGCCGATGGACTGCGCCGCGATAACGCCGGTGGCTTCGCCCAACTCGACCAACCGGCCGGAAGCCAGGTTGCGCCCGTAGCACATCACGCACACGCCCCGCTTCGACTCGCAGGTGAGCACCGAACGGATCTTGACGCGCTCGATACCGGCTGCCTGTACCGCACCCGCCAGGTCTTCGGTGACCTCCTGGTTGATGTCAACGATGATGTTGCCTTCGTAGTCCTTGATTTTCTCCAGCGAGACGCGGCCCACGATACGGTCGCGCAACGGTTCGATGATCTCGCCCGACTCCACGATGGAGGTGACGTAGATGCCATCGACCGTGCCGCAATCGTATTCGCTGATGATCACGTCCTGCGCCACGTCCACCAAACGCCGGGTCAGGTAGCCCGAATCCGCCGTCTTGAGCGCGGTATCGGCCAGTCCCTTACGGGCGCCGTGGGTGGAGATGAAGTACTCCAGCACGGTCAGGCCTTCGCGGAAGTTCGCCGTGATCGGGGTCTCGATGATTTCGCCCGAAGGCTTGGCCATCAAGCCACGCATGCCGGAGAGCTGACGAATCTGCTGCTTCGAGCCGCGAGCGCCGGAGTCAGCCATGACGTAAATCGGATTGATGTCGCCGGCTTTGTCGTCTTGCTGCATGGCGCCGAACATCTCGTCCGCCACTTTCTCGGTGATGGCTGACCAGATTTCGACAACCTTGTTGTAACGTTCGCCGTTGGTGATGGCGCCGTCGAGATACTGCTGCTGCACTGCAATGGCCTGCTTTTCGGCGTCGCGCACCAGGCCCGCCTTGCCCGGCGGAATGACCATGTCGTCAATTCCAATCGAGAGGCCCGCCATGGTGGCGTAGTGGAAACCGAGCTGCTTGACGCCGTCGAGCATCCGCACCGTGGTCTCCAGACCGAAGCGCAGGTAGCAGTAGTTCACCAGGTTTCCCACGCCCTTCTTCTTCATCAAGCCATTGATAAAGGGCATCTCCGCGGCGCCGCGCTTCAGGTGGTCGTTCATGATGGCGCGGCCCACCGTGGTCGAAATGAACTGCCGCTCGAAGTTGGTAGGCTCGGTATGGATCACGTCCTGATCGTCATACGCGGTGGTGAGATCGATCACCTCGCCCGAGTAGCGCAAACGAATCGGGGTCAGCGTTTCCACTTCGCCCGCTTCCTTCGCCAGGATCACTTCATCGATGTTGGCGAACGCGCGTCCTTCACCCTTTGCACCCGGCTTACCTCTGGTCAGGTAGTAAATGCCCAGCACCATGTCCTGCGTAGGTACGGTGATCGGCTGTCCCGACGCCGGCGACAGGATGTTATGCGAGGCCAGCATCAACACGCTGGCTTCCACCTGCGCTTCCGGCGACAAGGGAATGTGCACCGCCATCTGGTCACCGTCGAAGTCTGCGTTGAATGCGGTGCAAACCAGGGGATGAATCTTGATGGCCTTGCCTTNNCTTCCACCAGCACCGGCTCGAATGCCTGAATGCCCAAGCGGTGAAGCGTGGGCGCGCGATTCAGCAGGACGGGGTGGTCTTTAATCACTTCTTCCAGGATGTCCCATACGATGGGCTCCTGTTGCTCCACCATTTCCTTGGCCTGCTTGATGGTGGTGCAGTGTCCTGTCTGCTCCAGACGGTGATAGATGAACGGCTTAAACAGTTCCAGCGCCATCTTCTTGG
>PLQW01000246.1 GCA_003160215.1 Acidobacteriaceae bacterium | reverse complement strand
AGAACACCGGCCAGCGCTGGAACTCGGCTGGGACCGATGTAACGAATTGGGGTGATTCGCCAACCCTTATCGAACCGGTTGTGGGAACACTGGTCCTGTAAGACCTGGAGCCTGCGCACACGATTCAATTGCAGGCTATCGACGGATCGGGCCAACCCATTGGCCCTCCGGTCTCGGCCACCAGGGCTGGCGGCAATTGGAGAATTCCGCTCGGAGGGACGGTAACAACCTGGTACGAGCTGACCGTGAGCAGGTAATTTGCGGAAGAGGATCGCAGCGTCGCGGAGAGGCAGTTGTTGATAGATTCAGGGGTCCATAGCCGGGCAGTGCTGCCCAGACGGCGCTGGCGAATTGCGTGGCTGCTCGGTATAGGCGTGCTGGTGAACTACTTTGACAGAGTCAACCTTTCCGTTTCGCACACCTCTCTCTTTGCCGCGTTTGGAATTTCAGATATCGCTTTCGGATATCTCTCGGGCGCCTATAACTGGACCTATGCTTTATGCCAGTTGCCTATTGGGGTGTTACTCGACAAATTCGGCGTCAGGCGGATAGGGCGAGTCAGCACATTTTTGTGGAGTGTCGCCTCATTCGGCGCGGCAGTTGCTCCAGGTATGAGTGGTTTATTCGCTGCCCGGCTCGTGCTCGGAGTGGGAGAAGCGCCTACATTTCCCGCCAACGCAAAGGCTACCGGCTACTGGTTTCCTCAACAGGAACGCAGCCTCGCCACATCCATCTTCGATGCAGCGGCGAAGTTCGCTTCAGCCATCGGCGTCCCTCTCATCGGCATTGTCTTGATTCATGCCGGCTGGCGTTGGAGCTTCACCATCACGGGCATGGTGAGCTTCCTCTACTTTCTGCTCTTCTGGAGAATTTACCGCGATCCGGAAGAGGACCCTGCGTTAAGCGAATTGGAGCGAAGTTACATTGCGGCAGAGGGCGCGGTTCCACGTCTACATGAGATTATGCCCGTGGAACCGGATTCGCTCGGCTATCTCCTGAAGCAACGGAAGGTTGTTGGATTAGCCATTGGAATGGGTTCGTATAACTATGTGTTCTATCTATTACTGACCTGGCTGCCGAGTTATCTTTCCATCGCGCTGCACACAGATCTACCTCATTCGTTTCTCTACACAAGCGTCCCATGGCTCTTTGCAACAATTCTAGACATCCTAGTGGGGGGCTGGCTGGTGGATGCATTGATTCAGCGTGGTTGGGATGCGAGCCTGGTTCGCAGGATCATTCTGATTGGCGGGACGACTTGCGGGCTTGGCATTTTTGGCGCAGCTCATGCGCATAGCGCACAGCAGGCGCTCATTTGGATCAGCGTGTCGATCGGTGGACTTTCCGCGGCATCGCCGGTTGGCTGGTCGATTCCATCGCTCATTGCGAGCAGAAGCAACGTGGGAAAGGTGGGCGGCATCGTGAATTTCTCCAACCAGCTCTCGGGAATCGCCGCGCCAATTGTCACCGGCTACCTGGTCTCGGCGAGGCAATCCTTCGCGTGGGCGTTTGGGGTGTCGGCGCTCTATTTAGCGTTTGGAATTGCGGCATACGTATTTCTGCTTGGCAGGATTGAAAGGATTGCCGCGTAGTGGGCTACTTTGATTTATGAGTAGTTGCGAGTCAGGATCGACTTGCAACGGGAGCCAGGCTCGAGCGCATCAGTTGCTCTACTTTGCGGGACGGATCTAGCTCGGGCGTGACATGGAGATTCGATGAAGGCGCTGTTACTGTCCGAGTATAAGCAGCTCGACATTGTAGACCTGCCCACTCCGCAGCCGGCCGAGGACGAGTTACTGATACGCATTCAGGCCTGCGGGATTTGCGGAAGCGACGTGCATGGATACGACGGCAGCACTGGCCGTAGGCTTCCTCCAATCGTTATGGGGCATGAGGCCGCTGGGATTGTTGAATCCGCCGGCAGCGCTGTCGGGAGGTTTCGCGCAGGAGACCGCGTAACGTTCGACTCGACGGTATACTGCGGCAAGTGCTTTTACTGCCAGCGGGGCCAGATCAATCTCTGCGAGAATCGCGAAGTCATTGGGGTTTCAACCCCAACTTTTCGGCGGATGGGCGCGTTTGCGGAATTTGTTACTGTACCCGCACGGATCGCCTACCATTTGCCGGAAAGCATGCCCTATGCGCACGCGGCAATGATTGAAGCGGTCTCCGTGGCAGTTCATGCTGTGTCACTTACCCCAATAGCGCTTGGCGATACAGTGGTCGTGGTGGGCGCGGGCATGATCGGCCTGCTTGCTCTTCAGGCGGTGCGTGCGGCTGGCGCGGGAAGAGTGTTGTGTCGTCGATTTGGATGACTCGCGGCTGGAACTCGCGCGAAGCCTCGGCGCGACACAGACATTCAACTCTCGAAGCGCCGATGTTATCCCTCAAATTGTCGATCTGACATCGGGCAGAGGCGCGGATGCCGCAATGGAATGCGTGGGGAGTACCGTTCCGGTCAAGCTCGCCCTGGACAGCGTCAGGAAGGGCGGTAGCGTGACACTGATTGGAAATGTCGCACCCACCGTCGAACTCGGTCTGCAATCGACGGTGACACGACAGATTCGCCTGCAGGGATCATGCGCATCTTCAGGGGAGTATCCCGCATGTATTTCGTTGATGTCGCGTGAAGCCATTCGCGTCGAGCCGCTGATCTCGGCCGTAGCCCGGCTTGAGGATGGAGCATCGTGGTTTCGCCGTTTGTATGAG